>CAYZPY010000006.1:30463-38273 GCA_964480425.1 uncultured Planctomycetaceae bacterium | reverse complement strand
CTGCGACCGGGTGGGCGACGCCTACGGCGCCCTTGGAGAGGCGACGATGGCGTCGGGCCTGTACGAACAGGCGTTCAAGACGTTCAAGAAACTATACTACCTGAATTTTTCGGCGCGTTCCAGGCGGCGCGCCGCGCGCCAGGGGGGGATGTGCATGTACCACATGGGCAAATACGACGAGGCGGTAAAGTGGCTCAACGAATACCTCAAGTCCGCCCAAAGCGCGGGCGACACGGACATCAACGAGGTCTACATGACCATGGCGATGTCGTACCGGGCGATTGAAAACTATTCCGCCGCCGTAAAGCTCTTCTCCGCCGCGGCGCAAAACGCCGACGGCGACGAAAGGCACCACGCACAGCTCGAACTGGCGCGGACCTGCCGGAAAACCGGCGACTTCACCCGCGCCATCGCCGTGATGGATAAACTGCCGCCGGAAGAACTGTCCCAGGAGCGGAAATTTCACCGCCTGTGCCTCACCGCGGACATATATTGCGACATCGGTTTACCGCTGTCGGTCACCGGCGCGCTGCAAAACAGCATGTCCGCCATCGAGTCAAAGACACTCCGCGCCCGCCTGGGTCTGAAACTCGCCAAGTGCTACCGGCGGGGCGAAAAGTTGCACGCCGCACGCGACGTGCTCACCAAGGTTCTTGCGGCCCTGCCCTCGGGCGACGAGGCGCGCCGTGCGACATGCGATCTGGCGGAGGTGTCTCTGGAGCTGGGCAAACCCGAACAGGCCGTCGCCGCCGTTAAGGGATTATTGTCCGCCGACGCAGAAGACCCGCACCGCTCAAGGGCGCTGGGTATTCTGGCCAGGGCGTATTTCAAAAGCGGAAAGTATCACCAGGCCGTGGATACCCTCTGGCGACTGGGACGGGAGAACCGCCCGCCTGCGGTAAGCGGGAAGGAGAACGTCAGATGAAATTAACCCGGGTATTGGCGCTTGCGTTGGGCGTGGCGGTTGTTTTCCCGCCGGTGAGCTTCGTGGCTGACTGCGGTCGGGCGAGCGGCCGGGACGACCGACCAGCCGACTCGCCGGGCGCCGATAAAACCGTCGGGGGCGACGAATCACAAAAGGGCTTGTCCCCCGGCATAGAGAGTCTGTGGCGCTCGCACATAAGCGCCCCGCAGGAGCGGAGCGGCGCCGACGACGGTTTCAGCGGCACGATGAAGGCGTTGAAGTCGGTGCGCTTCAAGACCGCCCCGCCCCGCGTAGCGGCGCCCGGACCGGAGGCGGAGGGGCCCTCGACCGCCCCAACCACCCGACCGGCAAAAATAAGCGACGAAGTCATCGCCGAGCTGAAAAGGGCCTCCATGAAAGGACAGGTGGACTGCGAACTTCTGGCCGACGCGCTTAGAATGGCGGGCTACGAGAAACACGCGGCCGAACTTTACCTCCATGCCGTCGGGCGCAACAAAGACCCCGACGAGCAGGCGTTCCTGCTATTCGTCGCGGGCAACTGCCTGTGCCGGAAGGACCCAGAGGCGGCGATCGAGTGCTACGACGAGTTGACCCAGGGATACCCCAAGACCATCTGGGCGCGACTGGCCGACGTGCAGAGCCGGATAATACAGTGGCGCAAAACAAACCAGGTCGGTTCGCTGCTGGATTCGGTGACCGACCAGATCGACGACAAATCACCCCAACCAACGGAAATCGCGAACCGGTGAGTACGAAAGTAATGATATTGGCCGGGCGGACCGAGACGCTCGACGCCCTGCGCGCCGAGATTGAACGGCGTAACGAATCGAACGGCGAATGCAGAAAGATGGCGCCGGCGGTCTTCAGCGACTGCGCCTCGGCCGGGGAAAGCGCCGAGGCCGATTTGTGGGACCTGGTACTGGCCGAGACCGACCTGCCGGGCGCGCGGAAACTGCTGGAGCGGATGCTGGCGGACCGTCCCGAGATGCCGCTGGGGCTTATAGGACCGCCCGGCGCCCACGGCGCTGCCACCGGCGACCTGTCCGCGTGCGGGGCGGAATTTTTCGGGACTCCCATCGACCGCCGCCGGCTTGCCGCTTTCCTGGACGCCTTCGCCGCGCCGATGGACGAGGGCGTTATCGCCACCGTTGCATCAGGCGGCGATGGCGCCGAATACCGCATCGCCGGCGCCGACGAGGCGTTCGTGGAAGTGGTCAATCACGCCATGAGAATCGCCTCCACATCGGTGCCCGTGCTCATCACCGGCGAGAGCGGAACCGGAAAGGAGCTGATTTCACAGCTCATCCACTGCCGCAGCGCGCGGAGGGACAATCCGCTGGTGACGGTCAACTGCGCGGCGCTTAGCGACTCGCTGCTGGAAAGCGAACTTTTCGGACACGAGCGGGGCGCCTTCACCGGCGCCTGCCGTCGGCGCACGGGTCATTTCGAGCAGGCGCACGGGGGGACCATCATCCTCGACGAAATATCCGAAACTTCCCGAAAACTCCAGGCCGAACTGCTCCGCGTACTCGAGCAGCAGGAGTTCAAACGCCTGGGCGGAACCGAAGACGTGCGCGTCAACGTGCGGGTGGTGGCCACTACCAATCGCGACCTTCAAAAGCAGGTCCGCAAGGGCAATTTCCGCAAGGACCTGTACTACCGCCTGAGCGTGGTGCGCCTGAAAGTCCCGCCGCTGCGCCAGCGGACCGGCGACATACCCGTGCTGGTGCGCCACTTCGTGAACCTGTATTCGCCCGAGGCGCGTCGGCGCATAAGCCGACTGGACGACGAAATGATGCAGTTGTTCGAGCGGCACGACTGGCCCGGAAACGTCCGCCAACTTCGCAACGTGGTGCGCTCGGCAATGCTGTTCGGAAGCGGTCCGGTCCTGTCGCTGGAGAACACACCCCTGATACGCGCGGAACTGACGGGCACCGACGGCGGGGCGAATACCCCCACCCTGCACCTCAAAGAACTGGAAAAGCAGGCGATTCTCGAGGCCCTTCGACGCACGCGGCGCAACCAGGCAAAGGCCGCCGAACTGCTGGGAATAACCGACAGGACCCTACGCGAAAAACTACGTAAGTATTCCCGCTGCGAACGCCCGGGTCAAAAAGTCGCCGCAGGAGAAAACAAATGATACGACAGGCGAACATGAGCGAATACCTCCAGGCGGCGATCAAGGCCGCTGGGCTCCGACAGAGCGCCATCGCCGAAAACATCGCAAACGCATCCACCCCCGGTTACCGGCGAAAAATAGTCGAGTTCGAAAAATATCTCGAAAAGGCGCTCGCCTCGCCCGAACGGGCGGACCCGGCGAAATTACAGGCCGAAATCAAAACACTCGCCGGCGGCGTAAGTCTCGAGAGGGAAATAGGCGACCTTATTCAAAACAGCACCATGAGCAAAACCTACATGCGACTCCTTGCGAAACTGTATCGGCAGATGGAAATGGCCATGCAGGGATAAAACTTCGGAGAATCTGAACATGAGCGTTAACGGCGCAGCAAACATAATAGACGTGGCGATATCGGGCCTGCGGGCGCAGTCGGCCAGGATGGACGTTATTTCGGGCAACATCGCGAATACCAACACCTCGCGGACGCAATCGGGCCAGCCCTATCGCAGCAGGCACGTCCTGCTGGCGGCCGATGCGGACAATCCCGGTTGCGTCAGGATTGACAGGATACTCCAGGACCTCTCGACCAACTTCAAGCGTATTCACATGCCCGGACACCCCGACGCCGACCAGGACGGATATATCCTGATGCCCAACGTGAACCTTCCTGTCGAGATGATGAAGCTGGTCCAGGCCAGTCGGGCATACCAGGCGAATGCCGCCGTGCTCAAACGATACCAGGGACTCGTAGATGTAGCGATAGAACTGCTGAGATAGGAGACATTAAATGTCCGGAATAAATCCTGTACAGGGACTCGGTTCGGGTTCGATCTACGGACCCCAGGGGCGCGCCGGGGCGAAAAGCCCTGCGGGCGGCGCCGCGGATTTCGCAAAGAACCTGGTCAACTGCGTAAACAAGGTGGACGGTCAGCAGCGCGCCAGCGCCGCCGCCATCCAGGACCTGCTCAGCGGAAAGAGCAAGGACATCCTTCCGGTGGTTGCCAGGGTCGCCGAGGCGGACACCAGTTTCAAACTCCTGCTGGGCGTCCGCAATAAGGTGATCGAGGCCTACAAGCAGACAATCAACATGCAGGTGTGAACGCGCCTGCGGATTAACCGGGATAAACACAGGTGGCAGGCACCATAGAAAATCTCAAGCGGATATGGCAGGCGACGGGTCTGTTGCAGCGGGTGATAATCGTGACGGTTCTGCTGGCTCTGGCGGCCGCGGGGTGGGTGCTGTTCAACTGGGCCGGAAAGCCCGAGATGACCCTGCTCTACAGCAACATCAGTCGCGAAGAGGCCGCTAAAATCGTCGAGAAAATCAACGACGCCGGCGTGCCGTACGAACTGACCGACGGGGGAACCACAATAAAGGCGCCGGTGGACCAGGTTCATTCGCTCCGGCTGAAGATGGCCTCGGCGGGCCTGCCGTCGGGCGGACGGGGCGGGTACGAAATTCTCGACAAGGAAAAAATCGGCGCAAGCCCCTTCACCCAGCGCGTGAACTACATCCGCGCCGTGGAGGGCGAACTGGCAAAGTCGATCGAACTGATGGAGGGCGTCACCCAGGTGCGCGTGCACGTGGTTCGCCCGCAGTCAGATATTTTCGCCGGGGCCGAACAGAACGCCTCGGCCACCGTGGTGGTCAGGATACGCCCCGGGTGGCGCCTTAGCCCCTCGAACGTGGCTGCCATTGTCAATATGGTCGCAGGCAGCGTCGAGGGGCTCTCCACCGAGAAAGTGGTCGTAGTAGACAGCGGCGGGCGACTGCTGGCCGGGGGCGACGGACAAAACGAAATCGCCTCAAAGGCCGGTACATTCCTGGATTACAAGTCCCAGGTCGAGCAGTACCTTTCCGAAAAGGCCGAACAGATGCTCGCTGCCGCTCTGGGTCCGGGACGCGCCTCGGTGAAGGTCAACGCCGTGGTGGACATCACAAATCAGGAAGAGTCCACCGAGACCTACTCGCCGGACAACAAGGTCACCGTCAAGGAGGAGATTCAAAGCAGTTCCAGCACGCCCGGCGGGTCGGAAAAGACCGCCGGCGGCTCGACGCGCGAAGAAACCATCACCAACGAGTACATGGTCTCCAAGACAATCAAGCGCGTCACGGACCTGCCCGGCGAGATTACCTCGCTGTCGGTGGCGGCAATGGTCGACCTTTCCGCCACCAAAAGCGAGGGCGAAGGCGGCGAAGAAAAGAACGCGCAGAAGATAATGGCGGTGACCGACGTGGAGGAAATAATCCGAAACGCCCTGGGCCTGCAGGACAGCGACAAACTCAAGGTCGTCGAGACCACTTTCCAGAAATCCGCCGTCGCCGAACTGCCCGCCCAGGAGTCCGGCGGATTGTTCAGCAGCGACTTCCTGCTTCAGCTGGCAGAGCGGTTCTCGCTGGGCATCCTGGTGATAGGCGCGCTGATACTTCTGCGCATGCTTCGCGGCGCCAAGAGCAAGGTCGCCGCCGGCGAGCAGTCGTCCGCCTCGGCGCTGGAGGCGGGCGCCGCCGGAAGGATGCTTCCGGGCGCCGCCGAACAGAATCCCGAAATGCTCCGCGTGAGAATATCGCAGGCGCTTCAGGACAATCCCGACGAGGTGAAGCGGCTGTTCCGTAAATGGGCCGAACCGGAATATCGAGGATAACGCATGGCGGTAAGCGGTTCACAAAAAGCGGCGATGTTGCTGGCCACGCTGGACGCCAATTCGGCGGCCCAACTGCTCCAGTCCGTCCGCCCCGAGACCGCCACCGAAATAGCCGCAGAACTGGCGTGTATCCGGTCGTCCGGTGGTGACGCCGCACAGCAGCATAGCGCCGCAGGGGAGTTCTGCCGAATGCTGCTGGAGGGCGGCGCCTCCCGGGACGACGAGCAGTTCATCCGCCAGGTGCTCAAAATGTCGCTGGGCGAGGACAAGTTCGACAACGTCTTCCAGGACGTGCAGCGCAGGGTCAAGATGCGCGACCCCTTCGCCGAGATACGTTCGGCGGACGTGTCCGACGTCGCCGTCGCAGTGAAGGGAGAATCCCCGCAGGTGATAGCGATAGTGCTCTCGGAACTGCCCTCGGACAAGAGCGCCAAACTGCTGTTGGCCCTGGATGACCAGTCCCGCTCGGCGGTGGTCCAGGCGATGGTCTCCGGGCAGAGCGTCCTGCCCGAGGCGCGCCTGCGCGTGGCGTCGCTTATCGAACACCGACTGGGCGGCGGGGGCGAAAAGTCACGCGCCGCCGCCCGGGACAGCGAAGAGGTAGTAAACGCACAGGCCAGAAAAACCGCCGTCATCCTGCGGTCAATGGACGTCAAACTCCGCGAAACGCTCATAGGCGCCCTCAAGGAGCGCGACAAGGAACTGGCCGTTAAAACCGTCAACATGATGGTCCTGTGGGAGGACCTTCCGATAATCGAGGACCGCGCCCTGCAGGAGGCGCTGCGCAGCGCCGACGCCGGAAAACTCGCACTGGCCCTGCACGAGACGGATGAATCAATCGCCGGAAAGGTTCGCAGGAACATATCCGAGCGCGCCAGGACGATGCTCGCCGAGGAGCAGTCGCTGCTGTCCAAGCCCAAGCCCGAAGAGGTGAACGAGGCGCGCCAGAGCATACTGAAGGTGCTCCGCGACATGAACGCTCGCGGCGACCTGGATTTCGAGGAATCGCAATCGTGAAGACACTTCACATACAACTTCCCGCGCCCCCCGGCGGCGTGTCGCTCAGCTCCGACGGAGAAGGCGACCGCGCCCCCGACGGCGCGCAGGGCGCGCCGCAAGGCGAAAAAATCAACAGGCGCCTCCATCAGCAGGTCAAGGACGAACTGGAATCGCTCCGTCGGGCGCGAGCCGCCCTTGAGCAGGCATGCCGACAGGTCCAAAACGCGCACGAAGAGTTCGCCGCGCACGCCGAGGAGCAACTGCTCGACCTGGCCGTCGAAATCGCCGCAAAGGTGCTCATGCAGGAAATCCGCGCCGAGCGGTACGAAATCGAACCCATCGTCCGCCAGGTGCTCGACAAGGCGCCAACGGGCGCTTCGCTTACGGTTCTGCTGAACCCCTCGGACCTGGAGCGCTGCGGAAAGATCGACCCCCCGACGGGCGCCGGCGAGATAATCTTCAAGCCCGAGGCGAGCGTGCCGCCGGGCGGCTGCCGCGTGGATACGCCCGACGGACTGATACAGACCGACCCGGCCGAACACCTGGTCGAAATCGCACAGACGCTTAAACGTCAGGAATAAAGTTAATGACGATTGACCTGGATAAATACCGCCTTCGACTAAAGCACGCCGACCTTACGCCATATCGCGGAACGGTGATTCACGTGGCCGGTATGCGCATCGAGTCCAAGGGCCCGCCGGTGGGGATCGGGCGGTTGTGCGAGATTCGCCTCAACGACGGGCGCAGGGCGCTGGCCGAGGTGGTCGGCTTCCATGGTCGAAACCGCATACTCATGCCACTGGAGTCCATAGAAGGCATTGCCCCGGACGACACCGTCGTGGCGCGGTCGGACCCGCGGTTCATTCGCCTGTCCCCGAGAATGCTCGGGCGGGTGATAGACGGGCTGGGCAGACCAATGGACTCCCGGGGACCGCTGCACGGACAGCA
This sequence comes from uncultured Planctomycetaceae bacterium, assembly GCA_964480425.1. Taxonomy (GTDB): domain Bacteria; phylum Planctomycetota; class Phycisphaerae; order SM23-33; family SM23-33; genus CAYYMD01. The sequence goes on along the minus strand of CAYZPY010000006.1, from coordinate 30,636 downwards.
GGCGCGCTCGCTGGACAGTCCCGGACCGCCGCCGCTGAGCAGGCGGCGGATAACCGAGCCGCTGATCTTCGGTATCCGCGTGTTCGACGGCATACTCACTGCCGGAAAGGGACAGAGGATAGGGATTTTCTCCGGCAGCGGAATTGGAAAATCAACCTTACTGGGTATGATAG
>CAYZPY010000006.1:0-30453 GCA_964480425.1 uncultured Planctomycetaceae bacterium | reverse complement strand
AGCGGCGTGGGCAAGAGCACGCTGCTGGGCGAGATCGCCCGCGACAGCGAGGCCGACGTGAACGTCCTGGCGCTCATCGGGGAGCGCGGAAGGGAAGTGCGGCACTTCCTGGAAGAGTCGCTGGGGCCCGAAGGTCTTGCCAAAAGCGTGGTGGTCGTGGCGCCCGCGGACGCCGCGCCCATCCAGCGGGTCAAAGGCGCATTTACGGCGATAACCGTCGCCGAGTACTTCCGCGACATGGGCAAGGACGTGCTTCTCATGATGGATTCGATGACCCGCCTGGCCCAGGCGCAGCGTGAAATAGGACTGACCGCCGGCGAGCCCCCGGCGAGCAAGGGATATTGCCCGTCGGTCTTTGCAATGATGCCCAAGATAACCGAGCGGCTCGGTGTGACCGCGGCAGGTAGCATAACCGGAATATTCACCGTGCTGGTCGAGGGCGACGACTTGTCCGATCCCGTGGCCGACACCTCCAGGTCGCTGCTGGACGGGCACGTGGTGCTCTCGCGCCGCCTGGCGGAGCAGGGACATTACCCCGCCGTGGACATCCTCCAGAGCGTCAGCCGTCTGATGCCACTGGTGACCTCCCCGCGCCACCAGGACGACGCCGCAAAACTCAAGGCCATTTACGCCACCTATTCAAACGCCGAAGACCTCATTAACATCGGCGCGTTTTCGCCCGGCGCCAACAGGCGGATCGACAAGGCCGTCTCGCTCATTGACAGGGTGAACGAATTCCTGATCCAGCCGCTGGGCGACCGCTACCCGCTGGAAGAAACTCTAAGACGCCTTGGCGAGATAACCGCCTCGTGGGACACCCTGCTGGGCGACCGGACCCCCAAGCAAAACACGAGTGAGGCAGTTAAATGAAACGTTTTCAATGGCCGTTACAAAGAGTGCTGGAACTGACGCATCAGAAAGAGCGAATGCTCCAGGCGAGACTGTTCAACTTCTCCCAGCAGATCGCCTCGGTGCATCGTCGGATTTTCCATCGCCGCGCCGCCACGCGGGCGGTCCTGGGCGAACTGGCGCAGATGAGCCCCTCGGACAGACTGGGCGCCTTGTCCACACTGGCAGACTGCCTCGGCGCCGAAAAAAAGCATCTGGACAAACTCGAATCGCAACTGGACGCACTGCGCCGGCGGCGAAAAGAAACCCTGGACCAGTTCAAGCGTGTCAGGCAGTCGCGCGAGGCGCTGGACAAACTCAGGCAGCGGGCCTTCGAGAGATATCTCAGGGAACTCGCACGCCGGGAGCAAAAGCAGAACGACGAGATTTCCCGACTGGTGTACATGCGCACCGCACACGGACGACAGAATACGAACTGACGAGGTGCCGTTATGAAAGGCAAACTGAAGATAATCATCATGGTGGCGCTGGCGGGGGTAAGTTTCGCGGCGTCGTTCTTCATCAACAAATTGACCACCGGGGGCGACGGGGCGCCCCAGGCGTCGCCCGACGAGACGCGCGAGGCAAAGGGCCTCCGGGCGCCCTCGGACATGTCGGTGCCGTCGGGAGTGTCCTGGCCCACCGTTCAGATGAAGGAAAGGGAGTTCGATCGCCTGGTTAAGGAGTTGCGGCTGAAAATAGACGCGGTCTCTGCGCGCGAGGATGAAATCGAAAAGCGCCAACAACGCCTCAAGCTCGCCGAAAAAATGCTTCAAAAACAGGCCGAAGAACTCGAAAACCTCCGCGTCCGACTGGTCGCCCCGCTGACAAACCTGCGCGAGCAGCGCGCCAAACTTTTAAACACCCGCGTCACCATAAAAAAGCAGGAACAGGACGAACTCAAGCACACCGCCAGAATCTACGAGAGCATGGAGCCCACAAAGGGCGGGGCCATCTTCACCAGCATGTGCAAAAACGACCAGGAAGACGACGTGGTCAAAATACTCTATTTCATGTCGGAGCGGACCGCCGCAAAAATGCTTGCCGCGATCACCGACACCGACCTGGCGGCTAAACTGTGTGAAAAACTAAAGAGGGTGTCCCGGCAGCAGGAAGGATAATCAAGATGGATGTTGCAACAGTTATCGGGATAATCTGCGGTTTTTCCTGCATCCTGGTGGCGATCACCGCCGGAAGCACCGCCGCGATGTTCATACACATCCCCTCAATGCTGATCACCGTAGGCGGGATGGCGTCGGCCACGCTTATTCATTTCTCGCTGGGGCAGGTGCTCAAGATCATCCCCGTGGTCAAAAAGACCGTTTTCTGCAAGTTGCCCGCCATGGAGGAGATCATCCAGAAGATGGTTAATTACTCGGCCGTCAACCGTCGTGACGGCGCCCTGGCGCTGGAGCGCTACACGCAGGAGGTCGGCGACCCCTACATGCTCAAGTCGCTCCAGATGATAATCGACGGGCAGGATCAGGAGAAGATCGAGCAGATACTGGTCAACGAAGTCCGATGCCTCCAGCAGCGCCACGAGGACGGAAAGAAGATACTGGATTTCATGGGCGCCTCGGCGCCGGCGTTCGGAATGATCGGCACGCTAATCGGGCTGATTGCGATGCTCAGTAGTTTAAGCGACCCCTCCGGGCTTGGTCAGGGCATGGCCGTGGCGCTCATCACCACGTTTTACGGCGCACTGATGGCGAACCTTATCTTCATTCCCCTGGCGGGAAAACTGAGCATCCGCTCCAAGCAGGAAACCCTGATGAGAGAGATGATACTGGAGGGCACGCTGGGAATCACCGCCGGGCAGAGCCCCACCGAGGTCCGCGAGCGAATGCAGGCGTTTCTCTCGGCCCACAAACGCGATGAACTCAAGCCCGAGATTGAAGAAAGGAAGCAGGCCGCCTGAACATGGCAAGAAGCAGAAGGACAAAATCGTCTTGCGACTCCTCCACGGACGTGCCGGCGTGGATGACCACCTTCAGCGACTGCATGACGCTGCTGCTGACGTTCTTCGTGCTGCTGCTGAGCTTCTCGTCCTTCGACGTGGTCAAGTATTCCAAGCTCAAGGGCGCTTTCGAGTGCCCTCCCCAACTTACCCGCTCGACCGTGTTCAGGAATCCGGTAACGCCGGAAGACTCACTGGTCGAGCACGAAAGGCGGATCGTGGACCGCACCAAGGAGGGATCGGAAAAGCCGGATGAATTTTCCACCAGGGAGATAGAAAACCCCAAATCGCACACCGACGTTATGCAGATAGACGCCTACGCCGACAGAAGAACCTTTTACCTGCCCGCGGCGGAGGTCTTCCTTGGAAACGGATGCATACTGAACCGCCGGGGGCGCGAAATGTTCGACCGCATCGGCAGGTTTATGAAAATGGTCCCCTGCAATCTCGTGGCCTGCCACGTGTCCGCCGGCGCAAGCGGCGACGCCGAGAGTTTGAACAAGGACATCGGAAGGGCCCAGGCGATCGTGGGGCACATTGTCAATTCCACCGCCCTTGGACCCGGGCGATTCCGCGTGATGTCGCACGCCGGGCGAATACCCCAGCGCTACCGGGGGGCGGACGTGGTGAAAATCAACCTGGTCAACAGGGACGTGACGCGGAACTGAATCATGAGCAGATTCGAAGAAAATACCGGCGACGACGAGCCAAAGACGCCCGCGTGGATCGTCTCCTACAGCGACATGGTGACGCTGCTTCTGGCGTTCTTCGTGCTGCTCCAGGCGTTTGCCGAGGAACAGGACCCCGAACTGTTCCGAGTGGGGCAGGGCGCCTTCCAGAGGGCGATCGCCGGATTCGGAATACCCAACTGGCTGTTCGGAAGGGAACAGTCGCTCGGCGTGGATAGGAAGCCGAAATTTTCGACAGAGGAATCCGAAAAACCGCAGAAAAAACGTGTCATGGACGCGCGCGACGAAAAGATTCGACAGATTTTTGACGATTTAAAACGTATGGCGGACACCCATGCTGACAATGACCGCGGGAATCCGGCCACTGTCATTAAAACTCCCATACGTTTCGGGCGTTCGCAAACGGCGCTGGACGACCACGCCATGCAATACCTGGACGGGGTGTGCCAGAACATCCGATACGGCGTGAGGGAAGGTGACGTCACCGTTTACGTCGTCGCATCGGCGCCGGATGTGCGACCGGGTCGCAAGCAGTGGTTCACTGCCGCAAGACGGGCCTGGGAGGTCCGCCGGTATGTAAGCAGCAGACTCAATGAGCAGTTGGGCGCGAAATCCATGGAAATAATCTCCTGGGCGGAACCGGCCGATCCCACGGGCGCCGGCGCCGGGGATGCCCAATTCGTCCGCATAGCGATAAAGACGGAGAAATAGCATGGCCGAGGAACAGGAAGAACAACAGCAGTCTCAGCAGGACGACGAGTCGGTTACCGACGCCCTGGTCACCGAGAAGAAGGGCGGGTTATCCGGCATGTTGAAGTTCGCGCTTCCGGTGGTGGTGGTTATCGCCTCGGCGGGCGGTGGTTTTCTGGCCAGCCGGTTGAACTTCGGCTCCGAGTCGCCCCCGACCGCCGAGGCACAGGAGCAGTCGCCACGCGCCGCCAGCAGGACCGACGAAAATTACAGTTATTACGACCTGGAGTCGATTACCGTAAACCTCAACGAACCGCGCCTGACGCGCCACCTCAGCGCCACCCTCGTGCTGGTCGTCGATAACAAGGATTACGAGACCGTTGCCAAAGAGGTCGAAAAGAAAATGCCGCAACTCAAGTCCTTCCTGATCGTGTACCTTTCCGACCGCACGCTGGAGGAGGTGCGCGGGGCCGAAAACCTAAACAGAATCCTGCGCGAAATACAGGACTCGCTGAACGATCGCCTCTGGCCTGAGGGAAGGGGTCTCATCCGGCGGGTGGACTACAAGCAGTGGGTGGTGCAATGACCGCACAGGCGGCGCAAATGGACGCGCTGGTCGAGCAGATACTCGCCCGCGCCGGCGACGCCGATCTGGCGCAGGACGACCAGGCGTCGGATTACGACTGGAACCGCCCCCATGCGTTCACGCCCGCCCAACTTGAGCGGATCAGTCAGTTGGTCGGGCAGGCCGCAGGCGAACTCGCCGAGGCGCTGAACGAACTGATCGCGCAGGAATTCGAGTTGACCGCCGACGAACCGGCCGAATTGTACGCCGCCGACGTTTTCAAGGAAGAATCCGACGACGCGCAGATGCAGTGGGCGCTGCTGGGCGACGACGAAGATCGCGCGCGATGCGCCGTGGGAATATCAAGCCAAAACGCCTCGACGTGGGTGGCAAAGTTGCTGGGCGGGCAGGCGTCCGGGGGGCGGACAATGTCGACCATGGAAATGGAGATATTGTCCGACGTGTTCAAGACGCTTACCGGCGCATTTTCCGCGGTGCTGTCGCGCAACGGATATGCCCGCCTGCAATGCCTGGAAAAACGAGGCGCGCAGGCGACCTCGTGCTTCGAGGCGTGCGAGGAGATGCTCATCCTGGTCTACAAGGCCGGCGACGAGGAGGTAGTCCGTTTTGCCGTCTCGTCCGCTTTCCTGTCCGCTCGTGCCGGGGCGCACAACGCCACCGACCAGCAGGACCGCAGGAAGATAGTCGCCGCGCTTCAAAATGTCCGAATCTGCGCCGAGGTGATCCTGGGCAGCGTCTCGCTGCCCCTGCGCGACGTGGCGGACCTGTCCGTCGGCGACGTGCTGATAACCGACACCGCGCCAGGGCAGCCCGTTAATCTGACGGTGGACTCCATGGCGATACTGTCCGGATTTCCCGCAAGATTCCGGAATTGCTACGCGCTGAAGGTCGCCGGTTGGGTCGCTCCTTCGGCGCAAAACGAACAATCACAAAACGAATCAACTTGAGAGGCACAATCATGGCTGACAAAGATAAAGACGCCGCAACCGAAACCGACGCCGCCGCCGTGGCTACAAAGGAGGCCAACCTGCCCGAAGTGCAGGACACCTCCTCCGGCAGCGGCGGCGGGCAGATTGACGTGCTGCTGGACACAGCCATCCCGCTTAGCGTCCGTCTGGGGCAGGTGAGCATGGAGGTCCGCCGGCTGCTTAAAATGGGACCGGGTTCGGTCGTCAAACTCGATAGGCAGGTGGGCGAACCGGTGGAGGTGTACCTTCGCGGAACCAAATTCGCCCACGGACAAATCGTGGTGGTGGACCAGAAAATAGGCGTGCGAATCACCGAAATTCTCTCCGGCGCCGAGACGGTCTCCCAGACCGACGAGGACTGATTTGCCAAGTGTAAAGATTTTCAACATTTTCACCGGTAGAGCGTTTGATTTCTATCCTCGTGGCATGGCCGCAAATCCCGCACCACCGGGAAATTCGAGCAAATCCATCGTCACCCGCGGCGATTGGCGGGATAACCCGAATGTAAACCCCTATAATATATATACATAGGTCGATTACGGGGGTCCGTTGGAACTTTTTGTCGCGATGCAGTGTTAAGTCGCTGCTCAGGGGCGGGGAATCCCCCATTCTGGCATGCAATGTGCACTTTAATACCCGGAATGAAGGCAATACGCACAATCTCCAGCCGCGCCGCCGCTGCGATACCCGCAGGGGTGCTCTGCTCGGTGCTGATGACAGCCGCTGCCCAACGGTGTTTCGCCGATGCGCCTGCCACGCGCGCCGCGGACGACGCCGAGACGCGCCCTGCCACGCGCGCCTCCGAGTCGCGCCCTGCCACGCGCGCCGCCGAGACGCGCCCTTCGCCACCGCCGGAGTATGACGAAAACATTTCCTTCGAGCAGTGGACCGATTCCGAGCCGATCGTCTACCAGATGCTGGTGGCCGCCGGCATCGTCCTGGTGCTGGGCGCGCTGACCTACGTGTTGATGAAGAGATTCCTGCCGGGACTGCGTAAGCCCGCCGAGGGCGGCATTTCGATAGTCGCCTCGGCGTACCTCGGACCCAAAAAGACCGCACACGTCCTGAAGGTCGGAAGCAGGAAGATACTGGTGGCCTGCTGGCGCGACGGCGTGGCGCCCCTGGGCGACGTCACCAACGCGTTCGAAGACGATTCGAAGGAGCCATCGGCAAGTTTTCGACAGGTCGCCCGCGACATGGGCGCCGAACAACCGCAAGACTCCCCGGAAAATCCGCAGAATCCCCCCCGGCCGCCGGAGAGTTGAAAACTGCAGACATGGGAAAAATCCGAACCATAATTCTCGCAGCGCTGACACTGCCTTTGATATCGACCTCCGTTCTGTACGCACAGGACGGCGAGGATTCCCCCGCCGATGCAAAATCGCCCGACTCGCTGCCCCATCCCGGGCAGGTGGTTGACCTGATAAACAAGGCCACCTCGCCCGAACCCGGCGAGCAGACCAACGAATGGTCCGCGCCGGTGAAGTTGGCAATAGTGTTCGCGCTTCTGGCGATACTCCCGGCACTGCTGGTGATGATGACCTCGTTCACACGCATCGTGATCGTGCTGGCGTTCATACGCCGGGCGCTGACCACGCAGAACATACCGCCGACAATAGCGATTATCGGGCTGGCGCTGTTTTTGACGCTATACACCATGTCGCCCACCCTGGCGGACGTGAACACCCATTGCGTCCGACCGTACCTCAACGACCAGATGACGTTCGCCGACATGTGCGACCGGGCCAATAACACGCTCAAGAGTTTCATGTACCGCCAGACCCGCATGTCGGACCTCCAGATGTTCTGGAAGATGTCCGGGTCGAAAAAACCCGAATCCGTATCGCAGATTCCCTCGACGGTGATGATACCCGCCTTTGCGGTTAGCGAGTTCCGCAAGGCATTCGAGATGGGCGCGCTGATGTTCATTCCGTTTCTGCTGGTCGACCTGGTCACGGCGGGAATACTGCTGTCGGCGGGGATGATGATGCTCCCGCCGGTGATTATTTCGCTGCCGTTCAAAATAATTCTGTTCGTGCTGGTCGACGGATGGTCGCTGCTGGCGCGGACGCTGGTTACGAGTTTCAGATGAGGCAATTATGGACGCCGAACTTATATTGCATCTTGGCAAGCGTGCGCTGGTGACCGCGATGCTTCTGGCGGCCCCGGTTCTTACGGTGACCCTCGTGGTGGGCGTGCTGGTGGCGATGCTCCAGGCCGTCACGTCCATAAGGGACATGACCCTGGGCATCGCCTTAAAACTCGCCGCAGTGGGTGTTACGCTCCTGCTGGCGGGGGGGTGGATGATGCACCTGGCGGTGAGTTTCACCGCAGAAATCTTCAACCAGGTCCAGTCGGTGGGACTTGCAAGGTAGATATGAGCGAATGGATTGCCATCATGCTTCCGGTGTTCCTGGTAATGGTCAGAACGGCGGCGTTCGTCGCGGTGATGCCGATATTCTCGTGGCGGGCCCTTCCGTGGGTCGTGCGGGCCGGTCTGGCGCTGCTGCTGACGCTGACTTTCGCCTCGGTCATACCGCTGCGATACGACCCCGTCGCCGTGCACTGGCTGCGTGCGGTGGTGCTCATCTTCACCGAATTCGCAATCGGTCTGGGGCTTGGACTGGCCGCGAGGTTCGCCTACATGGGAATTCAGCAGGGCGGGCTGATGGCCGCCAGGCAAATGGGCTTCGCCGACGCCGGAGTGTTCGACCCGGTCACCGGAAGCCAGGAACGCCCCCTCTCGACGTTCTTCCAGATGATTTTCGCCCTGCTGTTCCTTTCGGCGGGCGGGCATCGCCTGCTGGTGATGATCATGGAAGGGAGTTTCCGCTCGTTCCCGCCAGCCGGGGGGATGGAAATATCCGCCATGACCGGCGGGCTGGTCAAGGCAGGTTCCTACATGCTCCTGGTCGCCCTGAAACTCGCCGCGCCCGTGCTGGCGGGCTTCCTGGTCATCGGCGCGCTGCTGGCGCTGCTTGCAAGGGTGCTTCCGGAGATGAATGTCCTGCTGGCCAGCTTCCCCCTCCGCGTGGGGGCGGGACTGATGATGGCAGCCGCCATAATGCCCACGCTGGACAACTTCACCGCACTTATAGCCCGATGGATGAGAGACAACCTGGTGAACTGATTACACGGAACCGACATGGCCGATAAGCCCGCATCAGAACGAACCGAAAAAGCCACGCCCGAGCGTCTCAGAAAGGCCCGGCAGGAAGGGCAGATTCCCGAAAGCCGAGAGGTGCCCTCTGCCGTGATGATCGTGGTGCTGCTGGGGGGGCTGATGGTCATGGGCGGGCGGATACTGACCTGGCTGGTCGGAAAGATTACCTCAGGGCTTGAGAACCTCCACGGCGAACCGGCCTCGGCCGCGTTCGCAAACGCACTGTCCGGCGGGACTGTCGAACTGCTGACGATAATGACGCCACTGCTGGCGCTGATGGCGGGGGTCTCGTGCCTGGGGAGTCTGGCCGTGGGAGGATGGACCTTCGCAGCCGGTCGGATAAAACCCGATCTAAAGCGGATATCGCCCGTCAACGGGCTTAAGAACCTCTTTTCGCTCAAGTCACTGGTGAAGCTGGTGATTTCCGTGATCAAGCTGGCGGTTATCCTGCTTATCGCGTGGTGGTACCTGCGCGCCAAATTCGACACGATGCTGGCCATGCAGTGGACCACGCCGAGCGGCGTGATTTCGATGATGGGCGAGATGGTCGTCGGGCTGGTGGGCAGAGTCGCCGTGGCGCTGGGGGTAATCGCCATTGTCGATTTCCTCTACCAGAAGTGGAACTACAAGCGCCAGTTGCGCATGACGCGACAGGAAATCAAGGACGAGCGCAGGCAGCACGAACTTGCCCCTGAGGTCAAGTCGCGCATCCGCTCGTCGATGACCGCCATCGCCAGAAAGCGGATGCTCCAGGAAGTACCCGCCGCCGACGTGGTGGTAACCAACCCCACCCATTACGCCGTGGCGCTGAAATACGATTCGCAGCACGACGCGGCGCCGGTGGTGGTGGCCAAAGGCGCCGACCTGCTGTCGGTCAAGATTAAGGAAATCGCCGCCGCACACGACGTGCCCATCGTCGAGCGACCCCATCTGGCAAGGGTGCTGTACGCCGCCGTGGAGCCCGGTGGGGTGATTCCCGAGAACCTGTTCGTCGCCGTCGCCGAAGTGCTGGCCATGATCTACCGCATGCGCAAGCAGCGCGGCGCATTGTCCGGGACGGGTGAGAATAATGCCTGATAATCCGAACAATCCGCATCCGGCACCTTCGGGCGCAGGCAACGCCACCATCAGGCATCTGATGGCCAACAACGACGTGGTATTTGCCATCGGACTGGCGGTGATACTGGCCACGCTGTTGATCCCGCTTCCGACAATGATGCTGGACATGCTTATCTCGTGCTCGATAGCGGTCGCGCTGGCCACCCTCGTGGTGGTGCTCTCCACGCGGGAGTCAATCGAGTTTTCGTCGTTCCCCTCGCTGCTGCTTTTCGTGACGCTGTTCCGCCTGTCGCTGAACGTGGCCTCCACGCGACTGATTCTGCTCCAGGGCGACGCCGGGCACATTATCCAGACTTTCGGCGACTTCGTTGTGGGCGGAAATCTCATCGTCGGGCTGGTCGTGTTCCTCATCCTGGTGGTCATCCAGTTCGTGGTCATAACCAAGGGCGCCGAGCGTATCAGCGAGGTGGCCGCAAGGTTCAACCTCGACGCCATGCCGGGCAAGCAGATGGCCATCGACGCCGACCTCAGCGCCGGGCTGATTAACGAGACACAGGCGTCCCAGCGCCGAGAGAAAATCGTGCGGGAAAGCGAATTTTACGGCTCCATGGACGGCGCCAGCAAGTTCATCCGCGGGGACGCCATTGCGGGATTGATTATCACCGCCGTAAATCTCATCGGCGGTTTCATCATCGGGACCACGCGCGGAATGACGCTCGCCCAGGCGATAACCACCTATTCCATCCTCACCGTCGGCGACGGGCTGGTCACGCAGATACCCGCCCTGATTATATCGACTTCGTCGGGATTTCTTATCTCTAAGACATCCAGCAAGAAGAACATTTCCCAGGACCTGCTCAAGCAAATGCTCGCCCGCTCGCGCCCGCTGGGCATCGCCTCGTTCCTGCTGGCGGCGATGATATTCGTGCCGGGCTTTCCCAAGACGCCGTTCATCGTGCTGTCAATCGGTGCGGCGTTCGCCGCCCGTGCGATGGGCAGTCAGGAGCGCTCCCGCGCCGCAGCCGAATCGAAAAAGTCCGCCCCCACCGCACCGGAAAGCGAACCCGTCGAGGAACTGCTCGACGTGGACCGAATCTCCATACAGGTCGGCAGCCGGCTGGTAAAAACCGTCGATCCGCGCAGGAGCGAAAGCGTATCGCACCGCATCGCGCCGCTGAGGCGGAAATTCGCCCAGCAGTACGGGCTGGTCCTGCCCCTGGTGCGCCTGCGGGACAGCGTCGGGCTGGAGCCGAACTCCTACGAAATCCGCCTGTACAACCACGTGATAAGTTCCGGACAGATCCGCTCGGACAGGTACCTGGCGATGGACCCGGGGACCGTCAGGGAAAAGGTGCCCGGTGAGGACGCCCAGGAGCCGGTGTTCAACCTTCCGGCCCTGTGGATCGACCCCCAGCACAAGGAGCAGGCCGAACTGAACGGGTACACCGTAGTCGATCCGGAGACGGTGCTGATTACCCACCTGGCCGAATCGTTAAAGAGGCACGCTCACGAGTTGCTCTCGCGCGACGACGTCCAGACGCTCGTGGATCGCCTCCGTCAGAAAGAGCCCGCGCTGGTCGACGAGACCATCGGCAAGACCGTCCGGCTTGGGCTGTTGCAGCGGGTGCTTCAGAACCTGCTGAGGGACGACATACCGATTAAGGACCTGCGCCAGATCGTCGAGACGCTCGGCGACTTCGCCGACCGGACCAAGGACCCCCGGACGCTCACCGAAATGGTCCGAAAGTCGCTCGTCAGGACTATCACCGAGCAGCACACCGATTCGGAGGGTCGCATCTCCGCCGTGACGCTGGACACCACGGCAGAGTACGACCTTTGCAACGCTCTGGACGGCGGCGACGGGGGCGGGCTGGCGAACTTGGAACTCTCGCCGCAAAAGACAATGGAACTGGTCAACGGTATTACCGACCGGTGGAAGCGGGCGATGGAATCCGGCCGGGGTAAAGTGGTGATGCTCTGCGAGCCGCGTCTGCGTGCGCCAATCGCGCGCCTTCTGGCAAGGCAGTTGCCCCAGTTGCCCGTGCTGGCATATGACGAGATAGCAATCGGAACGCCGGTGGACTCGGCCGGAACGGTCTCGTTCGCCCTGGGCGAGGATCCGCACCCGTCGGCGGATGCTCCGCCGGCGCAGACGGTGCCGGCGACGGGATAGGAAAATAAATGAGACGAATATCGGCGACAATCGCGATTATGGGTTTCTTCACGCTGGCGGGCTTCGGCATGGTCCGGGGCGTGGGTCCCCTGCAATGCGGAATCAGGGCGATTATCGGCGCCGGGGCGATATACGTCATGGTCTCCCTGGCAGGGCACGTGGTCATCAGAATAATCGCAGACGCCGCCGCAAGGGCTATCGCGCAGAAGAACCAAACCTCAGGCGAAAAACGGTAATTTGGAGATCGACATGGCAGTGCCGAATCCGACCCCAACAAAGGCACTAAAGAACCGGGCCACACAGGTCTACGATCAGCAGTCGCGAACCGCAAGGGAGCACCAACTTATCCTGGATAACCTCCCGCTGGTCCGTCACGTGGTCAACAAGATATCCGCGAATCTGCCGGAAAAGATCGAAGTGGAAGACCTCGTCTCCGCCGGCACGGTCGGGCTGGTCCGGGCGGCAAAGGCGTACGACTCCACCAGGGACACCGAGTTCAGCACGTACGCCTACATACGCATCAGGGGCGCGGTTCTGGACGAACTGCGCAGCAGGTCGTTCGTGCCAACCGGCGTTTACGGGCGAATCAGGCAGATTCAGGACACGTACCAACAGATGACACACAGCAACGGCGTATCGCCCGACGACGAGCAACTCGCCCGCCGGTGCGGAATCAGCACCCGCGAACTCTACCAGGTGATGACCCAGGCCAGGAGCCAGCAGTTTCTCTCGATCCACGGGCTGAGCGACGAGGCGGCGCCGCTGGATTCACTGGGCGTGTTCGACGAGGGGCCCGGACCCGACGGCCGGGCCGAAAAGGAAGAACTCCGCCGACGACTGGCCGACGCCCTGATGGAGCTTCCCAAGAAAGACAGAATCGTCGTGGTGCTGTATTACGAACGTGACCTGACCATGAAAGAAATCGCAGAGGTGCTGGATATTACAGAATCACGAGTCAGCCAGTTGCACGCCGCGGCGCTGTTCAAACTGGCGACCAAACTGAAGGGCTAATGCGATGACCAGCGACGTAGATTACAGGGTGACCGCAACGAACCACTCGCACGGCTCGCAACCGGTGGACCCGCGCCGGCGAAGGAAGGGCGACGCCGAAAAACGCCGGCGGTCGAAAAAAGAACCCGCCGCTCGGAAAGACCCGACCGAAGACGACGAACTCTACGACGACGAACCGCCCGAAGACGAATCGAGCGGACCGGAAGAAGACACCCGGCGAAAAGACGAATCGAAGGACGATCACACGGTGGATTACTACGCCTGAATCCGCCGGTAGTTAAGGAACACAGATGGCGCAAAGGCGAAAAGCAATGATAAAGGCCGATAAAGTCCGCCTCGAAGGCAGCGTGGACCTGCCCGCAGGCGCCGCCGACGCCCCCCAGGCGCCGTCCGCAGGCGCCGCCGAACCCGCCGCAAGGATTCTCCGGCAGGACGACGGCGTAACCGTCGTGGAAATCGTATGCGCCTGCGGAAAAAAACTGTGCCTGAACTGCACACACAAAACGTAAACGCAATCGTCGAGATTAACCGCAATGAACCGACAAGGAGATTGAAAATGGCAAGCAGACAAGGAATCGCGGGCGTCGTGCTGGCGCTGGCGCCCGTACTGGCGGGGTGCGACCTGGAGACGGTAAACAATCGTTCGCGCCTGAATCCGCCGAAGCAGGATTCCGCATCGACGCGGGAAGCCGCCGAGGCGGAATATCTCAACAGGACCGCAATCAAAGAGGAAACCGCCTCGCCCAGCGAGTCCGCCGTGGACACGGCGCTTCAGTGGGCCCAGAAATACGCCGACGTCTCCGAGCGGCTCTCGGTGACCCAGCGGGAGAACCGCGACCTGCGCAAGCAGAACCAGGAACTCACCGGACAGGTCGCCTCGCTCAAGGACCGGCTCTCCCGGTCCGAAAATGAACTTGCCGAGGCCAACAAAATGCTGATGGAACTCCAGAAAGAGTTGGGCCAGTGGAAGCGGAACGTCCTTGGATACCGCAATGAAATGCGCCAGGCCAGCCAGGCGGAAATGGAAGCGCTTATCAAGATACTGACGCTGCTGGGCGGAGAAGTGCCCAAGGACGCCTCTCCGCCGGCAACCATGCCCGCGTCGGTGGAAAAATCCGGAGAAAATCAAAATGAAAGCACGTAACGCCGTCGCCGCCACCGCGATGCTTTCTGCGGTGCTGTGCGGGTGCCCCAAGCCGCCGCAAAAGCCCGACATAACCTGCCTCCTGCCCAACCCCGCACAGCTGCGCAAACTCGACAGGGTGGTCATGGCCGAACTCGAACCGATCGACACGCCCGTGCATTATTCGCGCCAGGTGAGCATCGAACTGTACAAGTCGCTTCAGTCCCGTCGGCTGTTTCACGTCGACCTTCTTGAGAGATCGCGCCCGCTCTGGCGGGACCTTCCGCTGCGCGGGGGGGAGGGATTGACCATCTCGGAGATGAGCAGCATCCGAAAAGCGCTCAACTGCGACGGAATCATTCTGGGGCAGGTGCGGAATTTCAGACCTTACCCGCACATGCAGGTCGGGCTGTTCGTGCGGATGATAGACCTGCGAAGCGGGCGGTGCCTGTGGGCGGTGGACCACGTGTGGGAAACATCCGACAAGGACACCGAAAAACGGATACAATGCTACTTCGACCACAGAATGCGAAGCGGGTACGAACCCATGGACTGGCAGGTCGCCATGCTGAGTCCTAAAATATTCATCAGGTTCGTCACCTACGAGGTCGCCTCCACGCTTCCGCGCGCAGCGACCAAATCCGCGGAAAAATGAAACCAGTGCCACTCTTATCGACGGCTAAAGCGACAATGAAAAAAATTTCGCATAACAACCTAAAACAATTTAAGTTCTCCCCCGCCCCTGCGACAATGGCAAGTGAAAGAGGAACTTGGGAGCATTGAAATGGAAATACGCGGAACCGACAACGTGGAATTCAATCACCCGCAGCGCGAGCCCCGAGAAGCAAACGGCGATTATAAGCCGTGTAAAATCTCGCCCCGTGACGGGTCCGATAAATCGGGCGTGAGCCGAAGCGAAAGCGCACCGTATATACGGCGCGCCGCCGAGGCACCCGACCTCGACGCACGCGCGATCGCCGAGGCCAAGCGGCTGCTGGCGGAAGGAAAACTCGAAGATTACCAGGCCGCACTCGATGCCGCCGGCAAAATTGTCCAAAGGGGACTGTGACTGCACCAAAAGACGCCAGCGATTGTAGTGTCATCACTTTAAAACGGGCGAAATTATCCTAAAAACAAAATATTTTATCTATTTTCTCAAAATTACTCATATTCCGCGACCAATACTCATTAGTCATTGCAAATAAATCGCTTACACTCCAAAAATTCCCGTCGCAGGTCGCCGATTTCCCCCCCAAAGCGTAAAAGACGCACCTGAAATATCGTAAAGCCCTCAAGTAAACTTCGTCCCCTTCGATAATGCCGTTTGGAAAAGGAAACGGACCGGGACAAACGGAAGTCCCGGCCTACAGTATAGTCGTGCCGTCGCCCACGTTGGGCGGGGGCGGTAAATCTTGGGCCCTTTTTGCAGGAGACTAAAACATGTTATCTATCAAGAACAACCTAATGGCGGAAAACGCCGCGCGGTACCTGGGCAAGAGTTACGATAATCTGTCCAAGTCGGTTGAGCGGTTGTCCTCCGGCCTGCGCATAAACAGTTCCAAGGACGACGCCGCCGGTCTGGCCGTCCGCGAACTTATTCGCGCGGATGTAGCCAAGTTCCAACAGGCATCCAGAAACGCAAGAGACGCCGTTTCCATGCTGCAGACGGCTGAAGGCGCACTGGCTGCCATGAACGACATCCTGGTGCGAATGGAGGAACTGGCAGAGCAGGCCTCGACCGAATCGTACTCCAGCGACCAGCGCGGATTGATGAACGACGAGTTCACCGCGCTGAAGAACGAACTGGACCGAATCGTTCAGAACACCTCGTTTAACGAGATCAACCTGCTCAACGACTCCTCCCAGACCTACGAGATTCACCTGGGTACCGCCTCGACCATCACCATAGACGGGGCGGACCTGTCCACTTCGGGCACCACGATGAACCTCGGCGGACGCGAGAACTTCGTAGGTCCCGCCGCCAGCAGCAAGACCGGCGTGTACATGACGGGCGGAACCGGCGACGCGATCGAGTTCACGTTCGACGACGGAACCACCCAGACGGCGATGGAAATCGACGTCACCTCGGACATGACGCTTCTCCAGGTCAAGAGCGCCATCAACGCCCTGTCGCAGGCGACCTCGTACGAGTACGACGCCGCCAGCATCGTCTACGACGGAACCTCGGGCCAGTACCACCTGAAGGTCGAGGCGCCCGTCACCGGAAACCTCGGCGACACCACCGGCGTTACGGTCACCGAGACCACGGGAATCACCTGGGGCGCCGCAGCCACAGGTCTGAGCGGCGAGACGATCACCGACAGCCACTTCCAGAACAACGACGGTTCGGACGGCGGCGACCTCTCGGACGTGGACTCCGCCACCAGCGCACTGACCGCCGTGCAGAACGCCATCAAGGCAAAGGATGAATACCGTGCCAAGCTCGGTTACCTCATGAACCGACTCGAGCAGGCCACCAACGTCGTGGACATCCAGGCAGAAAACCTCAAGATAGCCGAAAGCCGCGTCAGCGACGTTGACGTAGCCACAGAAATGTCCACGCTCACGCGGAACCAGGTGCTGGCACAGGCCGGTATCTCCATGCTCGCCCAGGCAAACGCCATCCCGCAGATGGCCCTGAGCCTGCTGTCTCGCTAAATCGGTTAAAACTAAATACTTAGAAGTTTAACAAGCGTGCAGAGAAGGGTGGTCCGCCCTTAGCCCAACCGCCCCAAGTTCCGACTTGCGGACCGCCCTTCTCTTTTTTCCTGCGCCTCCGTGGTTGGACAAATAGGTCTCAAGTTCGCCCCGTTGACGACGATAATAATGTCCGGACGGGCGAGTGCCTCGCCCAAGGCGAGCCCAGCGGTTGGGCGCCTCAGGAGAGTCGGAAATGAGCGATCTTGCATTACCGGGCGTTTACAGCAACATAGACACCGGCGCCCTTATCGAGGCGGAACTCAACGTCGCAAGGGTGCCCCTGAATCGTCTGCAGAATCAGAAGTCCTCTTACCAGAACAAGATAAATTCACTTCAAAATATCCAGTCTACACTGGTCCAGATGCAGGAACTGGCCAGCCAGATGCGCGGTCGGGATTCGCTTCGATCGGCGAGCGCCTCGGTGGGAGACTCGGACATACTGTCCGCCTCTGCGGGCGCCGGAGTAACGCCCGGTACGCACGAGGTGGTGGTCAACCAGTTAGCCGCCGCAGAAACCGAGGTCCACGACGGCGTCACGCCCACCGAGACCTGGACGCACATCAACACGGTCGCCACCGCCGACAGCGAGTACATCTCAGCGGACAACATATCCGACAACGCCGGTGAGAATTACAAGTTCGTATTCCAGTTCGGCGACGAGGCGCAGGTGACGGTGGACCTCTCGGCCTACGACGCCACGGGCATCACGCTTAACGAACTGGTAAGCGAGATAAACACCGCCGCGGGCTACACCGCCGCATCCACCGTTGAAACCGACAACGGATACAAACTGCAACTGGCCGCGCAATCCGCCGGCGATGACAAAGACTTCGCCGTCGCCGCCGACGACTCCATCAACAATTTCGACAGCACAGACAACTTCACCCGGACCATCGCAGGTGACGACGAGGAAGGTTATATCGTCGGCGCCGGCGGCTTCGTCTATACCTACAACGGCGTAACGCGCACGCTCACCGCCACCGAGGACACCACACTGGGCGAACTGCGCGACCTGATAAACAACGACTCTGCCAATCCCGGCGTCCAGGCGAGCATTCTCGATTATCAGGTGGACACCGACCACCGATACCACCTGGTGCTCCGCGGGCAGGACACCGGAAGCGACTATTCCATAGTCATAGAGTCAGATACCACCCTGGCCGACTTCGCCCCGGGCGCAAACTGGACCCAGACCAGCGCCGCCGGGGACTCGCAGGTTTGCGTGGACGGATACCCCGCCGGCGACTGGATAACCCGCAGTGGAAACAGCATAACCGACGTCATACCCGGCGTGACGCTGAACCTCAAGTCCACCGGGACCACCAGCGTCTCGCTGACGCGGACCACCGGCGACCTGAAGCAGGACATCAGCAACCTGGTGGAAATCTACAACCGCGCCGCAACGCTCATTGCCGACGACACCGGATACGACGAGGACACCAAAACCAGCGGCATATTCCAGGGCGACATCCTGGTCAACACCCTGCTGAACGGAATCAGGAGCGTGTTCACCACCTCCGTGGACGGATTTCAGTACGGCAGCGACACTTACACGCTGGCCTCCGACCTGGGCATAGAGATTGACCGCTACGGACAACTGTCGTTCGATTCGGCCACGTTCGATGACGCCATATCGGACGATTACATCGCCGTACTCGATCTCCTCGCCGCCCGGGGGCGGGGAGTGACCAATTCCGACGACGTCCAGTTCAACGTCGCCGGCGAAGACACCACCGCCGGAACGTACGAACTGAAGGTGGATTTCGACGTCGCCGGCGAAATCACCGGCGCGTGGTTCAGAACGCTGGGACAGGGCGAAAGCGACTGGCGCGAGGCGACCGTCAGCGACGGCGTCGTCCACGGCGGCGCAGATACGCCAGAGGAACACCTATCGGTCACCGTCACCGAGGACCCCGAACAGGCCGGTGCGGAACACACCCAGCAGGCCCAGATCAGGGTCAAGCACGGAATTGGCACACGGATCAACAAGGAAATCGAAGGCATCATCGACGACTATGACGGAACCATTCAACTCAAACTCGACCAGTACAACGCCAGGATAGAATCGCTGGACAAGAGCATCGACGTTCAGGAAAGACGCGTCGAGCAGCGCTCCAAGTTTCTGCGGCAGAAATACGCCCGACTCGAAGACGCCCTGGCGCAGCTGGATTCGATGCAATCCGCCGTGGCCATCCTGCTCCAGCAGAGCGGAATGGGCGGCAACAACAACGGCCCTTTTAACTCTTGAGTGAAACCATGGACCCCATAGCACAATACAAACAAAACGCCGTGACCACACAGAGCCCCGGAGTCATTATCGTCATGCTCTACGAAGGGGCGATAAGGTCGCTGAGCTCGGCCGAAGCGGCGCTGAAAAATCACGATTACGGCGAATTCGCCGAGTGCATGTCCAGGGCCGGAAACATAATCGACGAACTCGACGTCGCGCTGGACATGGACCGCGGCGGGCAGATCGCCGCCAACCTCAGGTCGCTGTACGAATTCCTCAGGCGGCACCTTCTAAAGGCGCAAATACAAAAAGACGCACAAATGATCAAAGAGTCCGTCAGTCTACTCCAGGACCTCTACGAAGGGTGGAAATCGATTACCTGATGGCGGCAAATGGCTTAGAACGTGTATGAAAACCGGCCGGACCCGTGTCGCGGGCAAGATGCCCTCGTCACGCGCGGGGGCGTTCCTGCGCCGACGCGTTTTGTCTCAGCGGATAATTATCTGGGGACCGGTGTATTCGTTTTCGTCGCTTCCCTGATCCACGCGGACGTAAATGTTGCTGTAATAGGGCCAATCCCCGCGCCATTTGTGTGGCAGCACGCCAAGTGCCGGCGAAACGTAAACTTCTGTAGTTCCTCCGCCTGTGGCGCCTTTGTGACCTCTGCGCCCCCTGTGCCCGCGCGCGTGCGCGCCGGCGGCGTACTGGCACGCTTCGGGATGGACAAACGACCTTCCCAGGTAAACCTGCCGGTGCGACGTGGAAAACGACCATCGGCTCCGGAGGCCCGGGCGATTCACCTGCGCCGGCGGCGAGCACGAAACAATCTTGTCCGGCGCGCCGTCGCCGTCGGTGTCGGCGTAAACCATAAAGTAAAACGCGCCGCACCGACCGGCCTCGGCGTGCGGAGCCGAAACCGTGTACCTGCGCTGGCCCCTTGCCGCCGGCAGCTTGTGAACGTAAACCCGCCCCGGAAGCGTCCGCAGGTGCTTCGGGCGCGATGATTCGTCGTTCCCGGTTTCTTCGCCGGGAGGTTCGTCGAGCGTCTCGACCCGCCCGGCGGGCTGGTCCTGCAAAGACTTCAGCGCGCGCAGCGCGGAGGCGTACTGCTCGATGGCGCCCAGCAGGTCCTTGCGTCGGGCCTTGGCCTTTTCGAGGCGTGCCTCGGCGGCGGCCTTGGCTTTCTCGTCCTCGGCGGATCCGACTTCGCGCTGCGCCCGGGCGACGGCGTGGTCCGCCGCCGGGAGTTTGTTCTTCATACCCTTCAGGACCGCCTCGATCCGTGATATCTCCTGGCGCACCGGGTCCGGGCGCGAAGCCGGGGCGTCGTCGTCGCCGCCGGACGCCTGCTCGTGCGGCGCGACCCACGCCTCCCCGTTCCAGCGCAACTGTACCTTGTCCGTGATGCCGGTGTTGACTTTTCTGACCGCCGGGCCCTCGGTCGTGTAAACCTCGTAACTCTTGAGTCCCTTGGAGTATCGCGTTATCCGAAGAACCCCCCGGATGCCCTCGTTGGTGTCGGGCGGCTCGTTGAGGTCCCGCACCCGGCCGTCGGAATACGTCGCCTGGTAATAGACTATGCCCACAGGCCCGTTGGCACCGGCCACTCGCGCGCTGAGGAGCAACACCGCAAGTGCGATGAATAAATATATCCACAGGTGATTTACTCTTTTTTCTGCGTGTGCATACATGGCTTTTCCTCGTGTTAGCGGCGACCTCGACGCCGGAGGCCGCGCATTATTATTATCGGAAAAATCACTCCCCCCTATAAGTTGCTTATACGCGCACGCCGTACGCGCTTCCGACCACCGCCGTCTACATATAATGATATTAGTGAATTATTCGTCAACTGCTGCTTTTGCAGAAAGGACCGTCGCATGTTTTCAAAGACGATAACGCTGTTCAAGATATTCGGCTTTGCCGTCAGGATAGACATATCCTGGCTGGTGATACTGGCGCTGGTGACCTGGTCGCTGTCGGCGGGGGTGTTTCCGCGATGGTATCCGCATCTGCATTGGGGCCTGCACGTGGTGATGGGGTTTGCCGGGGCGTTTGGGTTGTTTTTATCTATCGTGTTCCACGAACTGTCGCACTCGCTGGTCGCCCGACGGTACGGGCTGCCCATGAAGGGCATAACACTGTTCCTCTTCGGGGGCGTGGCGGAGATGTCGTCCCAGCCGCCAAGCCCCAAGGCGGAAATTCTCATGGCCGTTGCCGGTCCCATCTCCAGCATAGTGCTGGGCGGGATGCTTGTCGGCGTATCGTACCTGTGCAGATATTTTGCGACCCCCAAACCGGTCTCGGGCGTGCTGCTGTGGGCGGGCATACTCAACGGCGCCCTGGCGGGATTCAACCTCATTCCCGGCTTCCCGCTGGACGGGGGAAGGATTCTGCGCGGGGCTTTGTGGAAGTTCAAGGGCGACCTGCGGGGCGCCACGCGAGCGGCATCGAGAGTGGGCGAGGGGTTCGGATGGGCCTTGGTGGGACTGGGGGCGTTCAACCTGATTTTCGCAGGCGCCCTGTCCGGTGTGTGGGAGATACTTATCGGTCTGTTCATTCGCGGCGCGGCCAGGAACAGTTACCGCCAGGTGCGGATTCACATGCTCCTGCGCGACGAAAAAGTCGAACGCTTCGTGAATGAAGATGTCGCCGGCGTCTCGCCCGGGATGCCCTTGGGGGAATTCGTCGAGCAATACTTATACAAGTACCGCATGACCATGGCGCCGGTGGTCGACGACGGCAAGTTGGTGGGCTGCGTGACCGTACATCGGCTGAAGGGCATCTCGCCCGACCAGTGGCAAAATCACACCGTCGGCGACGCCACCGAAGAACTGACGCCGCAAAATTCCATCGCCCCTCAAAACAGCGCGGCCGAGGCGTTCGACCGCATGAACCAAAACCGACTCGGCATGCTGGTGGTGGCCCGGGATGATCGGCTAAAGGGTATCGTAACCGTAAAGGACCTGTCGGATTTCCTGTCGCTGAAGATGGAACTGGAGCCGGGTTCTGCTGCAAAGCCGCCTCGGCCGCCTCAACTCGGTCCGCCTGAAAGGTAGCAGCCATGCCCGAATTGCCGGACGTGGAAGGTTTCCGCAATTACTTTGCGCGCGGCTCGCTGCACAGGCGAATCGATCGCGTCCGCGTATACGACAAGCGCGCCCTATGCTCCGTCTTGGCCCGCCGGCTGGATCGGAGGCTGCACGGGAGATGCTTCCGCGACGCCCGGCGGCACGGGAAGTGGCTGCTGGCGCCGACCGATGGCGACGTGGTACTGGCGATGCACTTCGGCATGACGGGGATGGTGCAGTATCACCACACCGGCGAGGAATTACCACCACACACCAGGATGGAAATACGCTTCGTGGGTGGACATTCTCTCGATTACGTCTGTCAGCGCATGCTGGGCGAGATTATACTGGTCGATAGTGTTGGGGATCTCATCGCCACAAAGGACCTCGGACCCGACGCTCTTGACGTCGACCGCCGCCGGTTCCGGGAAATCTTCGCCCGCAGGCGCGCCATGATCAAGCCCGCCCTGATGAACCAGAAGAACGTCGCCGGGCTGGGCAACATATACGTGGATGAAATCCTGTTCCAGGCGCGCGTCCATCCGCGCGAGCGGCTCAATAAGATGACCGACAGAACCATAGATAAGATATTCCGCGCTACTCGCCGCGTGCTGACCACGTCGATCGACCGCGGCAGCGACGCTCGCAACTGCCCGCGCGCCTGGCTGATCCACCGTCGGGCGCGGGGCGAAAAGTGCCCCCGATGCGGCGGGCGAATCCGCCGAAGCGTCGTCAACCAGCGCGGCACGTTCCACTGCCCCCGCTGCCAGACGAAGCGAAAATGAGCGCAGCGTCGGCTGCGCGGATTTGCACCCGGGCAGTCGCATATAATAACTGTGAGAATGTGAATATTTGAACTTTGCCTCGATGTGTCGCGGGCGCTGTGCGTCGCGTCGGGCCGAAATGGGAGAACATAATGAGCAAGGAACACATTGCAGCCAGGGCCTCGGATTTCAAGAACGGGCAGATGAAGCAGGTCGAAATCGACGAGCAGAAAATCCTCCTGTTGAAGCACAACGGCGAATTCCATGCATACGGCGGGGAGTGTCCCCATCACGGCGCGCCACTGGCCGAGGGAACGCTCCACGAGGGACACATCCGCTGCCCGTGGCACCAGGCGGTGTTCGACGCGGCTGGCGGCGAGGTTCTCCAGCCGCCGGCGCTCGATCGCCTGGGTCGCTACGAGGTTCGCGTGGAGGGCGACGACGTGATAGTTACCGTCCCGGACGAGCAGCCGTCGCCGCAGGTTCCCCGGATGGCCCGGCCTGATGCACGCGCCGATTCGCGAACGTTCGTTATCGCAGGGGCGGGCGCCGCCGGGATTGCCGCAGCCCAGATGCTGCGACAACTGGGATTCCAGGGTCGAATCGTTATGCCAACGCACGAACCCAAAGCAGGTTACGACCGAACGGACCTGAGCAAGTTTTACCTTTCCAGCAGGAAAACGGACCAGCCGATGCTCCGCAGGCAGGGGTTCTACCAGGAGCACGGAATAGAGATTTTAACAGGCCGGCGCGTGACGGCGGTGGACACGTCCGCAAAGTCGGTAACGTGCGGCGACGGCGAGAAGATTCAATACGATAAACTGCTGGTGGCCACCGGTGGCGAGCCGCGCCGGCTCGGCGCCGACGGCGAAGACCTGCAAAACGTCTTTGTGCTGCGCAGTCTGGAGGACTGCGAACGGATACGCTCGGTAGCGAAAAAAGGCGCCGCCGCCGTGGTTGTGGGGGCGGGTTTCATCGCCATGGAGGTCGCCGCCTCGCTGACGAAGCGCGGCGTGAAGGTGACCGTCGCCGCGCCGGAGGAAGTGCCCTTTGCCGCCGTATTCGGCGAGCAGATAGGGAGAATGTACCAAAATGTGCACCAGGAAAAGGGCGTCACATTCAAATTAGGACAGTTCGTGGACCGTTTTGAAGGCGACGACGGGAAACTTAAGTCGGTGGTTTTGAAAAGCGGCGAGAAACTTCCCGCCGACTTCGCCGTGGTGGGTGTGGGCGTGGCGCCCGCCACGGGCGGCATCGAAGGCCTGAAAACGAACGACGACGGAAGCATAACGGTGGACGAGCGCATGCGGGCCGGTGAAGATTTCTTCGCCGCCGGCGACATCGCATGCTTCCCCGACTGGCGGACGCAACAACCGATAAGAATCGAGCACTGGCGCGTCGCGCAGCAGCAGGGTCGAACCGCCGCGTCCAACATGCTGGACAGGGACGTTCCCCTCGGCGACGTTCCGTTCTTCTGGACCGACCAGTACTTCGTCATCACCGAGTACGTCGGGCACGCGCGAAAGTGGGACCAGATCGTCTTCGACGGCGAGGCGGAAAAGCAGCAGTTCGTCGCCTGCTACCTGGCGCACGGCAAGGTCGTCGCCGCGGCCGGGTGCAATGAATCACGGAAGATGGACGCCGCCGCCGAAATACTCAAAAACCCCAATGCGCCCTCACTCGACGATTTCCGCTCGCAAATGAATGACATCCTGCCCTGAAACGCACAGACCCTGTTTTTAAACCCACGCTGTTCGCTGTCAAGCGGGGGATAAGTTTTTATGGATATTATCCCCGCATTAACTTGCGGGGCTTGGTATATTATTCTGGAAAGTGGGTTTGTCCCTATTTTTCCAGTTTTTCCACGCTGCGCGTGTATTTTTCGTGCACGACGCCGCGGTCGAACCGGTTGAACTTCTCGAGCATGTCGTCTTTTTCCTCGTCGCTGAGGTATTCCATGCTCGGCTTGAAGAACCTGTTGTCCTCCTTTTCCATGTGCGCAGGATAAAGCTCCGCGAGCCCGCGCAGGGCGGATTCGATATCGCCCGTCGCCTCATGGCTCCCCTCCAGGCGCCGGCGTCGGGCGTCGTCGAGGTCGCGGTTGAGTTTTCTGGCCCGGTCGTGCTCGTCCGGCAACTCGTGGAGTATCGCGGCGTGCTCGTGTGAGAGTTGCTTTTCCTTAAGCGCCGCAAAGAGGTATTTCTCCTCCTTGCCGTAGTGCATCAGGTCGGCGTACGTGTCGAAGAAATCCACCGTCGCCTCGAGCACGGCGTCGTCGGGCGCCTCGCCCGCCTCGATTCGCTGAAGATGATACTTCAAAACGGCCACCATCCTCTCGATGAGACGGTGCTCTTTCATCAACGGACCTATCGGCAACATGTCCTTTCCCTTTGGATGCCGTTTCGACGGCGCGCGGATGTCAACCGCCGAAGCGGTGCGGGCCGAAGTCGGCCATGTAAAAATCCGCTATGCACTTGCCCGGCGGGGAGACCTCGTCGATCCTGCGGCGGTCGTCGTCGGTGACCTCCACCTCGAGTGCCCCGAGGTTGTCCTGAAGATGCTCCATTGTCCGCGGGCCTATTATCGGGCTGGTCACACCGGGCTGATGCATGCACCACGCAAGAGCGAACTGGCTTGGCGTGCAGTTTTTCTCCCCGGCCAGCTCTTTTACCCGGTCCAGCGCGTCGAACGCCGCGTCGCAAAACAGCCCCCGGTCGTCTTCTCTGCCTTCCCAGCGGCTATCGGCGGGCCCGTCCCGGCCTCGCTGGTATTTTCCGGTCAGCATCCCCTGGGCAAGCGGCGACCAGGGAATTATCCCCAGCCCGTACGTTCTGGCCATCGGAAGCAGTTCCCGCTCGATTCGCCGCTCGAGTACG
This sequence comes from uncultured Planctomycetaceae bacterium, assembly GCA_964480425.1. Lineage (GTDB taxonomy): Bacteria > Planctomycetota > Phycisphaerae > SM23-33 > SM23-33 > CAYYMD01. The sequence continues at coordinate 4,508 of CAYZPY010000006.1, read as the reverse complement.
TGGTACGGCGGTTGCTCGCACACGAACCGGTTGAGCCCCAACTCTTTGGACACCCACAGCGACTCGATAACCTGCCAGGCGGCGAACGTGCTGGTGCCGATGTAACGCACCTTGCCAGCGCGGATTAAATCGTCCATCGCACGGAGCGTCTCGTCTATGGGTATGTCCGACTGGGGGCGGTGAATCTGGTAGAGGTCTATCCGGTCGGTCTCCAGGCGCCGCAGCGACGCCTCGCACTGCCGGATTATGTGCCGACGAGAGTTGCCCTGCATGTTCGGGTCGTCGTCGGACATTTTCCCGTGGACCTTTGTGGCCAGCACCACCCGGTCCCGCATGGAGTTGCGCTTAAGCGCCTGTCCTGTTATCTCCTCGCTTCGCCCGCGGGTGTAAACGTTGGCGGTGTCCAGAAAATTAATTCCCGCCTCCAGCGCCTTGTCTATGATTTCGTATGCATCTTGCGGCTCGGTGCGCCGCCCGAAGTTCATGCACCCCAGACACAGCGGGGAAACCTTGACGCCTGTTCGCCCCAGATTGCGATATTCCATGATTTACCTTCGATTACTGAATTATTCCGACCGGTTCACTCTTCTATCTGGATGGCGTCGACGGGGCAGTCCTCGGCCGCTTCCCGGCAGGAGTCTTCGACCTCTTCGGGAACCACGTCAACCTTGACCTCTGCAAGCCCTTCGTCGCCCATCTCGAAGACCTCCGGACACGTTTCCACGCACAGTTCACATCCGATGCAGTTCTCGTCTACCGTTGCTTTCATGCGTTTGCTCCTTATTTTACCGATTCGATTACGTCGGCCCCGGCCGACCCTCGCGCCGATGCGCTACTGTTGCACCTGTATCGCCTTGCGCATAACCCACGTGCCGTGCATGTTGCAGTGTTCGTAGGCGCGGAGTTCACTGGCAGGGCCTTCCAGCGCCACACAGAAAGTTACCTTCGGACACGATTTGACGGAAGTAAAATCCGCCCGCGCAAGGAAAGTTTCGTCGGCATAGACGTCGACGAACTGTATAAAGTGATTGTGCTCGTTGGGATGGTCCAGAAGTTTTCCGACCTCCACGCTCACCTCGAAGCACTCCCCGACCTTGACCGAATCCGGCGCCTCCATCACGGGAAGGTGCTTCTTCTCAAGGTCGGAAAGGTTGTCCATGTCCGACGGCTCGTTGACGCCCACGTACAGGTTGTTGCCTTGGTTCGCTGAGTTCATGACGCTCTCCTCGTAATACAGTTAGAAACTCGAAACACAAAAGTCAATGCCCTCGCGCTACGCCGCAAGGTAATCCTCCACCGCTTCGTGGATTTTTTTGAGCGACGATTTTTCTATCTGCCTGATCCGTTCGGTGGACAGGCGCATCTGCCGGGCTATCTTGCACAGCGGCAGCGCCTTGCCGCCCTGGGACAGCGGAAACCGCCGGCGGACCACGTTGAATTCCGCCTTGTTCAGGCCCGCCAGGTTCTTGTCCAGCACCCTGCGGACCGCCTCTATGGCGAACGAGCGCTGTTCGTCGTGACGGCGCTGGCAGTAGTCGTCCTGCTCGAATTCCGGGTCGTAATGCGAGGGAACGTGCTTTCGATAGGTTCTGGCTTTGGAGGCCATCCTCTGGAAACTCGCCAGTATCGCCCGGCAGGCGTAGGTGGAGAATTTGTATCCGCGCGATACGTCGAAATGCTCCACGCTGCGCAGCACGGCCATGTATCCCTCCGAAACCTTCTCACTAAACTCGACCCCGTCGGACGCCTTTCGCTTGGCCATGGCGGGAACCAGCGGAAGGTTGGCGTGGACGATTTTCCTGTGCGCGCTGTGGGCGCGATTGCGCCACGTAATGAGCTGCTCGCTGCGCCTGCGGGATTTCCTTCGCTTGAGCAGTTTGCGCAGGCGGTACTTGGCGTAGTTGTACCGCAGAAAGAGCGTCCGCTCCTCGATGCTCGACAGCGACCTGCCTGCGGCGCCGGATGGATTCTCGCGCTCGTGCGGAAACAGCGTGTACTGGGGCACGTCGATCTCCGGCTGGGACTGCCCCCACAGCCGGGATTCGATCTTCTTCGAACGGAAGCTGTCGTGCGGAACGTAATTAACCTCGGCAGGGTCCGCATCGCCGATGCACGAGCGGATAAAATCACCGTGGCTTATGACTTCCTTGCCGACGAACTTGCGGCTTTGTTTCGTTTTCGTCTTTGTAGCCATATTGTCCTTCCTTCCCTGTTTTAATCTCGTGTTCGTACGTGTATTCGGGTCGTTGCCGGTCCCGGCGAAGGGCGGATAAGTTGGTCTTTTATCCGGCGGGGATTTTCGCCCCTGCCCGCATAATCCTGTCCAGTTCCCTGGAGAGGTTCTTCCGCAGGTAGCGGACGTATCCGTCGGCCGCCAGGCGTATTCTCGAACGCGCCTCGTTTATCGAGGCGGCGTAAATACTGCATCCCGGAAGCGCCGGGCACCACGCGCGGTATCCGCCGCCCCTGCGTCCTGTTATCTTCACCGCGATTTTCATAATATGTTCTCCTTCACATTTGTTCCGCCCGGCACAATGCCTCTTGTCGCACGCGCCCGGCGATACTCGATTGTGGCGATGTGCCAATGCGTTTCAATCGGGGTCTGAACCGGTTTTTGCGGGGGGCAAATCACCAGCAGATATGGGAAAAACACCTATGGGCGATGTGTAAGTGTATTATTGACAGTCACTAATAAATTCCGGAAAATGACGAACTACCCCTTCGCCCAGGCGAAAAGAATTGCCGTATTTCAGGATTTCGCCCACTCGATGGCGTATTTGAGCAGTTGGTTTGCGGTGTCTACGCCGAGTTTTTCCTTGATGTGCTCGCGGTGGGAATCGACGGTCTTGGAGCTTACGTGCAGTCGTGCGGCTATCTCGTGGGTGGTCAGCCCATCGCCGATGAGTTCGAAAATCTCCAGTTCCCTGTCGGTGAGGTTCTCCACGCCCGTGCCCCCGGCGATTGCACGCCCCCCGGCGATCTTGCTCATGATCTTTGAGGCCATCTTCTCGCACACGTAAATCTCCCCGGACAGTATCCTGCGTATGCCCTGGATTACCTTTGCGGGTCCTTCCTCCTTGGTGATGTATCCGCGCGCCCCGGCGCGGAGGACGCGTTCGGCGTAAAAGCCCTCGTCGCGCATCGAAAGCACCAGAATCGCAACGTCGGGATAGCGCACGTGCATGTCCTTGATGAGCTCCAGGCCGCTGCTTTCCCTGAGCATCAGGTCGACCACCGCGATGTCGGGCGAGGTCTGCTTGACCATTTGCAGCGCGCCGGTGTGGTCCTCGGCCTCGCCGCAAATCTCCAGGTCCGCCTCGTCGGCAAGCGCCATCGCTATGCCCTGCCTGACCAGCGGGTGGTCGTCAACCAGAAGCACCCTGGCTTTTTTCGGCGGTTTCTGTTTCTTGCCCTTTGGACTCATATTCTTCCTGGTGCAGTTTGTCCTGTTTGGGTATGCGGCAGATTATTGTCGTGCCCTTTTGCGCCCGGCCGGACACCGACAGCGTTCCCCCGCATGAATGCGCGCGGTATTTCATCACCCTCAGGCCCATGCCCCCGCCTTTAGACGAGCCGGGCGCCATGCCTTTGCCGTCGTCGCTGACGGCAAGCGTCACGTCCTGGCCGTCGTGGGCGAATTTTATGGTTATGTTTTTGGCGTCGGCGTGCTTGACGGCGTTGGTGACGGCCTCCTGGGCGATGTGATAGAGGTTGGTCACCGTCCAGTCGGGCGCCCGGACGCCTTGTTGGGCCTCCAGGCGGCAGGATATGCCGAACGTCCGCTCGGTGTACTTGGCCAGTTCGCCCAGCGCGTTGGAAAGTCCCTCGGCCTCGATGCCGACAGGGTCCAGCCCGCGCGCTATGTTGCGAACCTGCTCGATGCACTCTCCGATAGTGTCGATAATCTGCCCGATCGCCTCGCGGTCCTGGGGAAATTCGTCCATGTGCCTGCGGGATATGTTCTCCAGCATGAATTTCATTCCCGTCAGCGACTGTCCCAGCGTGTCGTGAAGGTCCCTTCCGAGGCGCCTTCGTTCGGCGTCGCTGCTGCGCGCCACCAGGCGCTCCAGGCGCTTCTGCTCTGTTATGTCCACGCCGAGTTCCAGCATGAGCGTCTCCCCGTCCGGCTCGCGAAACGGGTATGCCCACCGACGGTATGTCCGCCCGTTGACGTACGTGTCCTCCCACTGGCGGCGCCTGCCCGATTCGATGACCTCTTTGAGCACGCAGTGCCGGCACGGGCGGTCGCGCCCGTAATGAATCTCGTAGCACTTCTGGGCGTCCGACGCCGAAAACGCCTCAAGGAACGCGTGGTTGGCGTAGCGGATGCGGTGATGCCTGTCGATCATCACCACGTGCCCGGGAAGTATGTTCAAAAGCGTGTGAATGCGGTTGCGCTGGGCGCGGATTTGGTTGCGGGCGCGGACCAGCTCGGTAACGTCCAGAAGCGACAGCGAGCCAATTGCTTTGTCTGTAAATGATTGTCGTAAGTAGACGTGAAAAAACTT
>CAYZPY010000005.1:5128-41821 GCA_964480425.1 uncultured Planctomycetaceae bacterium | reverse complement strand
GGAGCCGAGGGGACTCGAACCCCTGACCTGCTGATTGCGAACCAGCCGCTCTCCCGACTGAGCTACGGCCCCGCGGGTCGTTTCAGTATACAACATACACGGCGTTTTCGTGAAGTGTTTTGCGATTATACGCCACGGCGCGGGAACGCCGCCGCGCTCAATTCACCTCTCATACGTGCATCCGGGCTCTTCGGAAAGGTAGTCGCCCGTTGCGGCAAACGCCCGCGCCCTGCATCCACCGCAGATGCCCTTATACTGGCAGGCCCCGCAACGCCCGGTGAGCTTGTCGAAATCGCGCAGTTCCCCGAACACCTTCGAGGCGCTCCAGATTTCGTCCAGAGGCCTGTCGCGCACGTTGCCGCAGTCCACCGGAAGATACCCGCAGGGGTACACCACACCACTGTGCGAGACGAACACCACCGATATGCCGCAAAGGCACCCCCTGGACCCTACCGCCTTGCCCCCGCGCCGTGCGGCGATGCGGTAATACTGCGGGGCGCAGGTGGCCTTGAGTTCCACCTGCCCGCCCCTGTGATCGTATATCCAGTTGAGCACTTCGTCGTACCGACGCGGCGAAAGTATGTGCGTCTCGGCGATATCCAGCCCGCATCCGACCGGCACCAGTAGGAAAATATGCAGCGCCTCGACGTCGAGCCGACGGACCAGTTCGTACATCGCATCGAGCCGGCTTTCGTTGTGCGAGGTCACCGTAACGTTTACCTGCACCGGTTGACCGAGCCGACGAAGATGCTCGATACCCGCCACGGCCTTGTCGAACACGCCCTCCATGCCCCGGAACTCGTCGTGCGTGGACGCGTCGGGACCGTCGAGACTCACCGCCACTCTGGTAAATCCGGCCGAGACCACACGACGCGCCATCTGGTTGTCTATGAGCGTTCCGTTTGTCGCCAAGGCGACGGGGAATCCGCCCCGCCGGGCGTACCCGGCCAGTTCCTCCCAGTCATTGCGAAGCAGCGGCTCCCCACCGGAAAACACTATTATCGGTCGCGACGACACTATCCGCCCGGCCGAGTCGAACATCTCCTTTGCCTGGTCGGTGGTCAGCTCGCCCGTGGACACGTCCGCATCCTGACGCCGGCAGTGGATGCACGCCAGGTTGCACCTGGCGGTCGCTTCCCAGAAAAGCAGGCGAAGTGTCGGGACCCGGATGGCGGTCATCTCAGCGTTCGTCCTTGCCGAATTTTTCGGCCTTGACCACGTAAATTATAAAGGCGTTTCCCTCGACCTTGCGCTGTGGCGGGTTCCACCTGGTCGAGGAGTAATATGACATGCCGCCCCGGCGTGAAGCGAGTTTCTTTGCAAGCTCGCTTATCTGTGAAAGACCCATAAAGCGGTCCTTGCCCCCGTCGTCGGCGGTCACGTCGGTCTTGCCGGGGAGGAATCCCACCAGTTGCCCCTGGTCGGTAAGCACCACCCCGCCTGATTCGCCGGCGAGCAGACGGGCGGTTACGCCGATTTTCGCCTTATCTTTGTCTTTACCCTCGTCCTTTTTCTCCTGTTCGTCGTCTTTGATTTTCACCCGGCCGGGAATCTTATGAATGTTCGAGCCCATGCGGGTATACAGATTGGTCGTCAAGACCCTCACCTCCGTGCCCGGGGGGTAATCGGCCTCGTCGGGGATCTTAATCGGCGTGAACGTATATCCCCTTACGGTCACCGACGATAATTCATCGGTGGACCTGCCCGAGCCCGAAGAATAATGACTCTTTCTTACCTCGGTCGCCGCGACTGTCGTGGAGTCTATCCGCACAAACGCCGCCAGTGCGTCGTCGAGCACATTGGCGTCGGCCATCAGCACGTCTTGGCTCACCGGCACGCCGACGGCCTGTTGGAACACGAAACGATCGAACGGCGGTTCCGGAAGCGGTTCGTCTTGGGGAAAGCGATCATACCATCCCCGGCGTCCGCCCGGAAGCAGCCAGTACGTCCTCCCGCGCGAATACCGCATTCCGTAATCGGAATCTTCGGAATACTGTTTCATTATCTCCTTTGCGCGCAGGTACACCTGGTGTGAGGTTTGCCGACCGGGAACCTTCTTCATGGCTTGGCGGACCATGTTCACCGCCTGCGGCGAGGTGGGCGCCAGTCGGAGGGCGTCGAGATACTTTCCAAGCGCCTCGATGTGCCTCTCGGAGGCCGCCTGCGCCATTGCCAGTCCCTGGTGAAATCCAGCCAGGTACGGCGCCTCCTCGATGCATTCCTCGAACAGTTGCTTGGCGCCGCGGTGGTTGTCGCTCCTGTAGTTCGCCACGCCCATCAGGAATTTGCGGATAAGAGGGTCCGGCCAGACCTGGGCCGTCTTGCGAAGCTTGTACAGACCCTGGCGGCGAAGTTTTTGCTTCTTTGCCTCTTCGTGGGGATCATCGGAACGTGTGCTTTGGGACTCGCTCAACAGGTTCTGCGCCTCGCTGAGGGACTTGAAGAATATTTCCCTCCGCTTGACAATCTGCTCGGGCTCCAGCCACCTGTTGAGCGTTTTTCTCTTGCGGTCGTGTGCGAGAATTCGCCACTGCTTTATCTGCTCTCGCAGCTGGAATGTTTCTCTGCCCGCCGGCGTGGACCGAAATTGCCGCATCAGCATGAACACCACCGGCTCGGGTCGCCGCGCCCCCGAGATACTGAACGTCGAGGGCGGCATCCGGTAGGAACCGTCGCCCCCATCGGCGACGTTGGTATCGACCGGTCCGACGGGCTCGTCATTGGCCGGAGCGGTCCGGGGCGCTGCGTCGTCGGGAGGTTTATCGTCCGTTGGAGCATCCTCCGGGGGCTCATCGTCGCCTTCCAGCGTCTCGCTGCGCACGATGGTCAGAACGTCGTCGACCGAGACGCTCACAGTCCCCCCGGACGTCTCGATCCGCACCACGTCGCCCTTGCGGGTGGTCTTTCCGCGGTATATCTTGCCGTCCTTCATGTACACCGAGTCACCGCGCACCGCCGCGACGATCACGCACACCAAAAATATAAGAATGAAACGCCGCATGTCGCACCAGTCTGTTAACATTACCGTTTCATACTATAATAACGCATATCATGTTATTGTAGCGAATTACTATGCGGAGACGCCCATGAAACGACCGTTGATTATACTTTTGCTGCTGGCCGCAGGCGCCGCGGCGCAGTTCCCCGAACCCTTCGACCCGCTGGGCGCGGCCGGCACGTCCTACGCGCAGCAGCACTTCACCGCACAGGCCGTCCCGTCCAACAGTAGCGCGGCGCCGGTGGAGGTATTGCACGTGGCAGTCGTCTTCGAAATACCCGACGGGTGGGTCTTTTACAGCCCGGCGCCGGGAGGGGACGAAGACTTCCGGCCCAAGCCGGGGCGCCTGTCGGTCGAGACCGACGCGTTCGAGGTCGTGGAGATACTCTGGCCCAAAGATAAGGAATACCAGACCGACCTGGGCAGAAAATCCGTCACCAACTACGTGTACAAGAACCGGGCCGTGGCCTACGTCCGCCTGCGAGTCCCGAAGGACGCCCAAGCGGGCGCCCGCGAAATCAAACTCCGCCTGGAAGGACAGATATGCCGGGAATTCTGCGTGGACGTAAGCACCGAGCCCTCGGTCCAGGTAACAATCGGCGAACGGTCCGCCCCGGCAGAGGCCTGGAACGAGGAACTCCAGGTCGGCCTGAACGAGGCGATGCCAGCCGAAATGCTCCCAAAGGCCCGACAAAAAGAATCCCAGAGCCCCGCTGTCCTGGGCGGGTACGACCTGCTCCGGATAGGTGCCGTGGGCGGACTGGGACTGGCGATACTGGCCGGGCTCATCCTCAACGTCACACCGTGCGTGCTTCCGGTGATCCCCATCAGGATACTGACGGTGGTTGACCTGGCCGGTAAATCCCGCCGGCGCTTCGTCACGCTGGGACTGGCGTTCGCCGCCGGCATAGTGCTGTTCTTCGCCGCGCTGGCGGTGGTGAACGTCATCCTGCACGTGCTGACACAGCAGGCGTTCCAGTGGGGGCGGCACTTCCAGAACAGGTTTTTCCGCGCCGGGCTGGGCCTGCTGCTGGTTGCCCTGGCGGCTAACCTGTTCGGCGTGTTCACCGTGTTTGTGCCCCGGCGCGTGGCGGACATGGGCGCCGAGCGGCGCAGGGGCAGACGCGACCACCTCACCGCCGCCGGTATGGGTCTTATGCTGGCAATAATGTCCACACCGTGCAGTTTTGCCATCCTTATGGTGGCGCTCGCCTGGGCACAGTTGCAGCCGCTATGGCTGGGAACCGTCTCCATCGTGCTGCTGGGCGCGGGGATGGCGTTTCCCCACGCCGTGCTGGCGGCTTTCCCATCGCTGGTGGATAAAATCCCCAAACCCGGGCGGTGGACCGAACTGCTAAAGGAAGGCATCGGATTCATTATTCTTATCGTGGCGGTCTGGCTGCTGGGCACGCTGGGGCGGGATTCCTACCCCACGTGGGTCGGCGCCTACGGCGTGGTGCTGGTGTTGTCCCTTTGGATGTGGGGCAGATGGGTGCGGTTCGACACCCCGCGCCTGCGAAAGTGGATAATCCGGGGCGTCGCCGTCGCCCTGGCGCTGGGCGCGGGCTACTGGATGCTCACACCGCCTGGCGGTCCGACGGTGAAATTCCAGGACTACACCCCCTCCCGGCTCGCCGAGGCGCGAGAAAACGGCCGGGGCGTGCTGCTGAAATTCACCGCCTCGTGGTGCGGCTCGTGCAAGTGGGTGGACTGGACGATTTACGACGATCGGGAGGTGGCCGACGAACTGCAGCGCCGCAACGTGCTTGCCCTGGAGGCCGACGTCACCAACGAGGACTCGCCGGGCGGGGAATTAATCTACGACCGGCTCAACCAGGCCCCGCCCCTGACGCTGTTGTATCCGCCCCGCCATGGCCCGCCCGTGGCGCTGGTAGGTAAATTCTCGAAGAAGGAACTGTTTTCGGCGCTGAAGGCCGTCGAACAAGCCAAACAAAAACCGCTAAAAAAGGATTGAGCTCGGCGTGGTGGCGTTCCTACGCCACCGCGATAAATAACATTCGCTGATTTTACGCGGCGGCGCTGCCACGCCGCCGCAGTTTTTCAGTATAAATCCGTCGGGATTCGACCGTCGCCCATCACAGGGAGGTTTCGAAATTCTCCGCTTCCTGCTCTTCGGGCGTCTTGTCGAGGAAGCCCTCCAGTTTGCGCGCCCGGACGGGGTGCTGGAGTTTGCGGATGGCCTTGGCCTCGACCTGACGGACACGCTCGCGGGTGACCTTGAATATCCGCCCCACCTCTTCCAGCGTGTAGGTGTATCCGTCGCCGATGCCGTAGCGAAGTTTGATTATCTCCCGCTCGCGGTATGTCAGGGTCTTTAGGATTTCCTCGATGCGGTCCTTCAGCATTTCGCTTCCGGCCGTCTCGACCGGGCTCTCGGCGGTGTCGTCCTCGATGAAGTCGCCGAAGTACGAGTCCTCCGTGTCGCCCACCGGGCGGTCCAGGGAAATCGGGCGGTGCGACATCTTCATCACGCGCCTGGTCTCGGAAATCTCCATCCCGGAGCGTTCGGCTATCTCCTCGACCGTCGGCTCCCTGCCGACCTCCTGCACCAACTGCTTGGCCACGTTCCGCAGGCGAGACATTGTCTCGATCATGTGCACCGGTATGCGGATGGTCCGTGCGTGATCGGCGATGGCGCGGGTTATCGCCTGGCGTATCCACCACGTGGCGTAGGTCGAAAACTTGTAACCACGACGGTACTCGTACTTGTCCACCGCGCGCATCAGACCGGTGTTGCCCTCCTGGATAATGTCAAGGAACGGAAGCCCGCGGTTGCGGTACTTCTTGGCTATGGAAACCACCAGGCGGAGGTTCCCGCTGGACAGTTCGCGCTTGGCGTGCTCGTAATCGTTGAAGACCTTCTGAATGGCCTTGACGCGCTTGTGGAGCATCTCGGGCTCTTCCATCACCAGGTCGGTCAGACCCTGTAGTTCCTCGCCCATCACCTCGGCGTCCTCGGGCGGTATGTTCTTCTTTGCGGCGTTGTCCAGGTCGCTCCGGATTTGCTTCATCTTGGCGGATATGTGCTGAAGTTTCCTCATCAGCGGCTGTATCCGCGAAGTCCGCAGCGACAGTTCCTCCAGCAGTTTGGCCGCCCGCCGGCGCCGCCGCCACAGCCCGCGGAGCACGCGCTTGCGCTTCTGCGCGGATATGCGCGAAGAACCGAGAGTCTCCCAGTCGGAATTGTTGCATCGGACCATCCTGTTGAGCGTCTCGAGGTTGTCCGGCATGCGCGACAGGATGGTCTCCTTGGACAGGTTCTCCGCAGTGGAAACCTTCATAGTCCTGTCGAAAGGCAGTTCGCTGTTATAGACCTGCGTGAGGATGTCCATCGCCTGGCGGATGGCGTAATCGCTCTCCAGCACGCGCCGTCGGAAGTGCATCCGCGTCATCTCGATTTTCTTGGCCAGCGCGATTTCCTCCTCGCGCGTCAACAGAGGTATCTCGCCCATCTGCTGAAGATACATGCGGACCGGGTCGTCGGTGCGCCGCCCTATGGATTCCAGGTCCTCCAGCCCGGTTTTCTCGTCTTCCTTGTCCTGTTGGGCTTCCTGTTCGTCTTCGGCGAACGGCTCGCGACGCTCGGCCTCGGCCTCGTCTATCAGCTCGATTCCCATCTCGTCCAGCGTCATCAGCAGCGAATCCAGGCGATCCGGCGCCACCGACTCGTCCGGGAGGTCGTCGTTGACCTCCTCGTAAGTGAGGAAACCGCGCTTTTTACCCTTGGCCAGTAGTTTCTTTACACTCGACTCGACAGCGTCACTCATCGGCATTCTCCGCAGTTGCGCCTTGCGATTATCGTAATGTACGAATCCCGGATTTTAATCTTTTGATGGTTTCACGGTCAATTGTGAATATTTACGATATGCCCGGTATTCCGCCTCCGGCGCGTTTACGTCATGGCGTTCCTGTAATGCTCCGCATTTATTTCATACTATTATACGCTTTTTCACCCGCCCCGTTGAGAAAATTTCTTTATATTCCCGACGCACCGCCCGGGAGGCGACATTTAACGTTGACCGACGGCGCAACGGATGATAATATTCGTAAACCGACGCGCGGGCGAAACCCGCCCGGGCAGGTGAAAATACACACTAACACGCCCCCATCGTCTAGCGGCCTAGGATATCAGGTTCTCATCCTGGAGACCGGGGTTCGAGTCCCCGTGGGGGTATGGCTGAATCCCGGCAACGGCGTGCGGAAATTGATTTTCCTGACCGTTTGCCGCGGAATAATAGGATCCTCAAGCGGATCCGGTATTGCCGCGAACAATCCCGTTCTTTCGGACGGTCTCGCTCGCCCTGCCCCCTCTACACGCAGCGAAATTATCAATTATAATCGTGTTACATCGACGCGACGCCGACGACCAAAGGTTGATTCGCCATGAAAAGAACAATCGCACACCGACGGCAGGTAGCCAGGTAAATAATGTTCGAAAGGAAACGCCGATGAATCGCACCGAATCCGCTGCCCAAAACAAAATAACGCGACGGCGGTTCAACTCGGCCGTCGCCGCGTCGGCCACCATCTCCATCGTTCCCCGCCACATACTGGGCAAAGGTAAAAAGCCCCCCAGCGACAAGTTGAACATCGCGTGCATCGGCGCCAGCGGAATAGGCATGGCGAACGTCCGCGCATGCGGCGACGAAAATATCGTCGCCCTCTGCGACGTGGATTGGAAGGAGGCCGCCGGGGCATTCAAAAAGTACCCCAAGTCCGCTAAGTACAAAGACTTCCGCGTCATGCTCGACAAGCAAAAAAACATCGACGCCGTGATCGTCGCCACACCCGACCACACCCACGCGGTGATAACGATGGCCGCCATGCAGACCGGCAAACACGTCTATTGCCAGAAGCCCCTTACCCGCACCGTCCACGAGGCCCGTGAAATTACCGCCGCCGCCCGCAAATACAAGGTCCGCACGCAGATGGGCAACCAGGGACACTCGTTCGAACACATCCGCCTGCTCAAGGAGTGGCTCGCCGCCGGCGTGCTCGGTCAGGTCAGGGAGGTCCACGCATGGTCCGACAGGCCCATCGGCAAACCGTCGTACGCGAACTTCGCCGTAAGGGAGTTGCCCAAAGGCAATCCGCAGTGCCCGGACCACCTCGACTGGGACCTGTGGATAGGCCCGCAGAAATACCGGCCTTATCATCCCGCATATCACCCGTTCAAGTGGCGCGGCTGGCTGGATTTCGGAACCGGCTCGCTGGGCGACATGGGATGCCACATACTGGACCCGTCCTTCTGGGCGCTGGAACTTGGGCATCCAAAGAGCATCCGCGCCGAAGTCGAGCACGTAAAACCGGAACTCGCCGACGAGGTCTTCCCTATATCCGTGAAACTAACATACGAGTTTCCAGCACGCGGAAATATGCCGCCGGTTACGCTGAAGTGGTTCGACGGGCATTTCAAAGTCCCCAGGCCAAAGGAACTCGAAGAGGGCAGAAAACTGGACTCAAGCGGCGCGGTCATCTACGGCGAAAAGGCGACGGTCAAGCACGGCTCGCACGGCGCCCGCGGGCTGCGCATCATACCCGAATCGAGGATGAAGGAACTGCGGTCCTCCCTGCCGCCAAAGACCATCCCACGGATCAAGGGCGGACACGAAAAGGATTGGATCCGCTCGTGCAAGGGCGGCCGGGAAGCCAGTTCCAATTTCGATTACGGCGGCCCGCTGACCGAGATGGTCCTGCTGGGCGTGCCGGCCATGCGACTGCCCGGAGAGAAACTCCTGTGGGACGCAAATAAAAGAAAATTCACCAACAACGAAAAGGCCAACGAACTGCTCCATTACGATTACCGCAACGGGTGGAAACTGTAACGTGACCGTAGCGGTAAAGCGTGCCGGACGGGCACGCGGGATTCATGACGGCGACATTAAAAACGGCGCGGCGGCGTTCCCACGACGCCGCGCTTATTTGTAAGAGATACTTTCACGTTCCGCGTGCAGAACCCCCCTGGCTGGAGAACCTGCACGTCCTACTTGTCATCTCCAGTCCTCTGCCCGGCGGAGGTATGCGGGCATGTCGAATTTTCTCTCCAGGCCCGAAGCCGTCATACGACGGACGGTGCCGAAAATCGGATTCTCAGCCCAGGGGCGGTCGTGCAGGCCGAACAACCAGCCCACGTTGGCGAACGAGGACGGGTCGCGCCCGTCGATAAAATACTTGTTGTTAAGACGCAGCGCCATGCGATACGCAAACGCCGGGCTGCCCGTCCACGTTAAAATCCGCTTGCCCCAGTACATCCGCATGTAATTGTGCATCTTGCCTGTGTGCAGCATCTCGCGCATGGCCGCGTTGAAGTATTCGTCGTCGGTCTCGGCCGCCTCAATCTGCGCTGCCGTGTAGCGCGCGGGGCGCTTGTCGCGACGGTGCTTCTTCAGCGTTGCCCGCGCCCACGACGGCGCGCACCTGTAACTGTCGTAATCCTCGCAGAACGTAACGAAGTTAATTGCCAGTTCGCGTCGGATGAGCAACTCCTCCAGGTAGGCCTCGACGTCCTCTCTCGGCGCGCGGGCGTCCCAGACCCCCAGCGCCACCGCCAGCGGGGATATCTGTCCGAAGTGCAGGTACGGGCTCATGTGCGACTGGCACTCCAGCGAGGGGTCGTTGCGGTTTGCGGCATATCCGGCGAGTTTTTTCTTAATAAAATCCTTGAGCAGTTTTACGGCCCTGTCCGTGCCGCCGACGAAGCGCTGGCTGGGCGCCACGGATTTGTCTATTTTCAGACCGGCAAGGATGGCGTCTATGTCGGCCAAATCCAGGCCGGGCGGGCGGATAACGTCGTGGGCTTTTCGCGGCCCGTCTTCTTCCAGCGGCACAAGGTATTTCTTCCAAAGTTTATGGTGCTTCGGGCGTATAGTGCGCGCCGCGTATTCCTGCTTGCGGCTTACCGCCTCGGCCGGGACGATCGCGTCGGCCTCGACCTGCTCGAGGCGGACACTGGATTTTCGCGCCACGGACCTGCGCCACTTGCGCTGGTGGTGCAGATATCCGCGGTCGACCACGATGAGCGCCGCATCGGAGGCGTATTTAAGCGCAATCTTGTCCGGCGAACCTTTCTCGACAACGAAGGCGACCTTCTTTTCGCGCAGTTCCCGCGCGGTCCGCGCCAAACCTTCGAGCATGAAGCGGTAATGGCGCAGGTTCGCCTGGGGGTAATCTTCCGTCAGTCCCAACGCCGCCAGCACCGGCAGGCGAAGATCGTTGGCGCGGGCGATTGCGTGTTGAAGGGCATGGTTGCAGCGTGCGCGCTGGGAGGACTGCATCCAGTACAGCACGTACCGCCCCCGCCCTGCGGGTTTGTCGTTGAGTGGCTTTATGCGTTCGGGCTGCATCATCCTTCACACCGCCCAGAGTATCGCCCCCGCACCGCCGGGCGGCAAATATAATCCATCCGGGCGCACTTTTCGCGCTATGCGCGCGCCGGTGGGCGGGGAAAATCGGCCCATACGGGCGACCTTATGGGCGCTGGCGGAATGTTGCCTACGCTTGAGTCAACAAATCCCAAATTCCAAATGTCCGAATTACAAATCCGCTTCGGCGGACAAGTTTGCAATTTGTCTCGCTTCAGGTCCGGCTGGCCTGGAGGTCCCTGAACTGGAGGTCGAAGTACCTGGCGTACTGCCCGTCGGCCTTTATAAGCTGACGGTGCGTTCCGCTTTCGACAATCCGCCCGCGGTCGATGAACAGGATGTTGTCGGCCTGGAATATGGTCGAGAGCCGATGCGCGATGGCGAAGGTGGTCCGTCCCTGGCGGAGGCGCTCCAGCGCCTTTTTGATGAGCAGTTCGGTCTCGGTGTCGACCGATGAGGTGGCCTCGTCGAGTATGAGAATCCGGGGGTCCTTAAGCAGTGCGCGTGCGATGGATATCCGCTGGCGCTGTCCCTCGGACAGTTTCACGCCGCGCTTGCCGATCTGGGTGTCGTATCCGTCGGGCATCTGTTCGACGAACTCTGCGGCATTGGCGTTCTTGGCCGCGCGTATTATGTCTTGGCGCGTGGCGTCGGGCTTGCCGTATCCGATGTTTTCGGCCACGCTCCCGGAGAACAGGAAATCGTCCTGCATGACCACGCCCATGTGCGAGCGCAGGTCGCGGATTTTGACGGTTTGTATGTCTCTGGAGTCGATGAGTATCCGCCCCTGCTGGGGCTCGTAGAACCTTGGTATCAGGCGGGTTATGGTTGTCTTGCCCGCCCCGCTTGGCCCGACCAGGGCTATCATCTGCCCCGGTTCGACGGTGAAACTTATTCCGCGCAGGATGGGCTCGGCGTCGTATTTGAAATGGACGTTGTCGAACTCGACTCGCCCCCGGATGGTCTTGAGTTCTGTGGCGTTGGGGCGGTCGCGGATGTCCGGTTCGAGGTCCACGTAATCGAAGAAGCGTTCGATGCCGGCGAAGAACCGCCCGGCCTGCTCCATCATCATGACTATACGCACGATGGGATGCATGAACCTGCCAAGGAGCATAACGAACGCGACCAGGTCGCCTACCTGGATGGCGCCGGAGATGGCGCGGTAGCCGCCGAAAAGTATTACCGCCGCCAGCGCCATCTGATTTATCGCCATCGCGCCGGGAAACAGGGTGGAGATGTACCTGACCACCCTCATTCGGCTGTCGTAGTGGTGACGGTTCTGCCGCTCGACGCTTTCCATCTCGCGCTGCTCGGATGCGAACGATTTAATGACGTGGATGCCGGTGAGATTCTCCTCCAGCAGGTCCGAGAGGTATTCCTTGCGCCGGCGGACGTCCCTGAAGCGGTTCCACATTCGCCCCGCCATCAGCCGCGTGTAGATGCCGAGCACCGGCACCGCACACAGGGCCACCATCGCCAGCTGCCAGTCCATGTATAACATAAACGCCACCGTACCGACGGCGGTGACGACGGCGTAGACAATGGCCTCGGGCCCGTGATGCGTGGCCTCCTGGATAACGTTTATGTCGTCGACCAGTCGCGCCAGCAGTCCGCCGGGCTTTTTGCGATCGTGAAACGACATGGAAAGTTTCTGGAAGTGCCCGTAGAGGTCGTTTCGCAACTGCGATGTTATGCGCTGTGCGACTTCGTGTCCCCAGTACTCCTTCCACGCGCAGACGCCGAAGAAGGCCACGCCTATGGCGACCATCGCACCGGCCAGGCCCCACAGCATGGCGTACTGCCCGCTATCCACGACCTCGTTGAGGACGTACCTCACGACCAGCGGCGGCGCCAGCATAAGACCCGTAGCCACCACGTGAAGAACCTGCGTGACGCCGAACTTGAACAACAGGGGGCGCACGTACTGGCGTGCGAAACGCTTCAGTAAATTCCATCTGCCGGTCATGAGTTTAGTCGCCAATGAGACACGGTTTAATATACGCGCGGGCGGCCGGACCCGCCTGACCGGTCGAAACAAAGACTGGTCGGATTCGGCCTGATCAGACGTTTCGACTAATCCTCCGATGCGGCGATAACAATCGCAAAGCACAACGACATTCACCGCCGCCGCGACTGGGCGATACAGGACTCGAACCTGTGACCTTGCGGGTGTGATCCGCACGCTCTAGCCGGCTGAGCTAATCGCCCTTAATAATAAGGACAGCACGTATTTTCGATAACGCGATGCCCACGAATGGCAATCGGCGGGCTTTAATTATACCTCGTGAGAAAATTCCTTCAATGCCCTAAGCGTATTGTTGAAGTCGTCCGGCATGGGCGCTTCGATCTTCATTTTTTTTGCGGTGCGCGGATGGTCGAACTCGATGCTCTCGGCGTGCAGCGCCTGCCGGGTAATGAGCGGACCCTTGGCCCGGTTGGCGTGTCCCTTCAGCTGGCTGAGGTACAGCGGACCACCGCCGTACATCCTGTCGCCCACGATGGGGTGTCCGATGTAACTGACGTGCACGCGGATCTGATGAGTCCGTCCGGTTCTGGGGTGCAGTTGCAGCATGGTAAATCCCATGCCGGTAGGCCCCACGCGCCCGATCCGCTCCAGCACGCGGTACTCGGTGACGGCCGGCTTGGAAACGCCGGGGTAAGGCCTGCCGGTTACGCGGTGGACGCTGAATTTCTCCCTGATGGTGGGGTGCTTGCCGATGGGCACGTCGATAACGTCGGCGTCAAGTTCCACCAGCCCGTGAACGATGGCGCGGTAGGTCTTTTGAACTTTGCGGGTCTCGAACTGCCGGCCCAGGCGCCAAAGCGCCAGGTCGCTCTTTGCGATGAGCATCACGCCGGTGGTGTCGCGGTCCAGGCGGTGGACTATTCCGGGTCGGAACGCCTCGCCGGCGACGGGCAGGTCGCCGATGTTGCGCCAGTTGGCCTTGAAGTAATACGCCAGTGCGTTGACCAGCGTGCCGGTCCAGTTCCCCCTGGCGGGGTGAACGATGATATCCGCCTGCTTGTTAATAGCCAGGATGTCGTCGTCCTCGTAGACGACGTCAATGGGGATCGGCTCGGGGGGAATTTCCGGCGGCGTTCGCGGTGGCAGCGACATGTCTATCACGTCGCCGGCGCGGATTGTGTAACTTGGCTTGACGGTCCGCCCGTTGACCGTGACGTTGCCCTCGTTGATGTACCGCTTAAGCGCGGTCCTGGAGAAATCCCTGCCCATTCGACCCGAGAGGTACTTGTCCAGCCGGCGGTTCACCAGCGACCGGCGGACCCGTATTTGCAGGTGTTCCAGACCGTTGTCCTCCGCCTCGAGGGTCTTCTCGACCGTATCTGATTGTTTATCGCGATTTGGCATGGACACCGGCGAGGTCAAAACGAACCGCCCACCCAGGGAAGCGGGATCGGGATATTCGATTTTCCCGCTCGCCGGCGCAAGCGGCCCGTTAATAAAGCACGTGAATTTACGTTTACGCCGCGATGAGTTCCTTGACCTTGTCCGCGGCGCTTGCGGCGTCGGGCGCGTATCCGTCGGCGCCGATTTCCTCGGCGTAATCCTGCGTGACCGGCGCGCCGCCCACGATGGTTTTTATCTCCAGGCCGCCGTCCCTGCAGGCCTTGATGATCTCGGCCATCTGTGGCATGGTGGTGGTCAGAAGGGCGCTCATGGCGCAGATTTGGGCGTTTTCGGCATTGCACGCCTCGACGAATTTTTCCGCCGGCACGTCCGTGCCTATGTCAACCACGTTGAGCCCGGCGCCGGTGAGCATCATTCCCACAAGGTTCTTTCCGATGTCGTGCAGGTCGCCCTTGACGGTGCCCAGCACAACGGTCCCGATGGGCTTGACGCCGGCGGCGGCGAGTTTGGGCTCCAGCACACCCATGCCCCCGTGCATCGCACGCGCGGCTATGAGCACCTCCGGCACGTATACCTCGTTGGCCTTGAAGCGCCGCCCTATTACTTCCATCCCTGCGATCAGTCCGTTGTTGAGAATCTCCTGAGGGTCCATGCCTTCGTTCAGGGCCTCTTCGGTAAGATGCACAACAGTGTCGCGGTCGCCCTTGATGAGCGCATCGGCTACTGTTTGTAAGTCCGCCATTTGTTTTTAACTCCTGTTCTAATTATACCAGCCCGGGGTGCTTCGAGCCCCGGGACGAACGTCTAAACCAAAGAAATTACCCCTCGGTCGGCGATTTGTAAAGACATTTATCGACTTGCGAAAGTCGCGCGGTCCATGTTTCACTCGAGTCGTGGAATGTCCGGCAACGTCTCGGGCGCCTCGCCGCGGTCCCCGTGCGGGAGCGTGGCAGGCAATGTGCCCGGCGTCCGGCGCGGCGCCGTGGCCGGCTGAGTTTCGGGTGCGGGCGCCGTGCCGGCCATGCGCACCGGCCGCTGAAGCTGGTCCAGTTTTTCCATGGCGTCTTTGGCTATCTCCGGCGCGGGCCAGCCCGCCAGGTCGTCCATGTCCAGCACCGCCTGATAATGTTTTTTCGCCTCCGCGATGTCGTATTGGTTTTCCGCCAGTTTCGCCAGACCCAGTCGCGCCTTTGCCAGGGCGCCCCTGTGGGCGGCGAAATTCTCCACGACACGTTTGTAGTATTCCCGTGCCCGTTCGAACAGTTCGTCGGGGTCGCCTTTTCCCCGCAGCGCCCTTTGGAGCAACACGTCTCCCAGCGCCACCATAGACAAGGCCGCTATCCGCGGATTATCGTCCTGCTCAGCGAGCGACTCCAGCCCGGATACCCGCTTTTCGTATAAGATGTTTTGCGCGGCGACGAGGTTTTCGTAGCGGCTTTGGAGCTCTACCGCCCGGCTGCGCCGGCTGCTGTGAAGCCGCCATATGACAAACGCCGCCACGGCGACCACCAGCACCCCCCAGAAGATGTAGTTGCCGTACTTCCTGAAAAACCTTCCGACCTTGAGGAGTTCCTCGTCAAGGACGTTCTGCTTAAGTTCGTGCCTCCGTGATGATTTCATATATCTTCCGTTTTGATGTTAGTTTTCATTTTCGCGATTCGACCCGCCCGGCGGTGACCGACTGCACGTAAATGTAAACCGGATGAAACAGGCTGCCCTTGGTTATCCTTATTGTGCAGCGTTCGGTGGATTTTTCGAACACGAGAATAATATCGTTCTGCACCGTGCTCATGGTGACCAGCGTCCATCCGGTAACGGGCATCTGTCGGCGAAAGAACGCCCTGACGGCGTAACGGTCGCCCCTGCCCTTATATACGTGGTCCACCCACCGTGCGTTTCCTGCGGTCATGTCGCGGCTGCGCTTCATGTCGAGTTTGAAGCCCACCGGGATGGGTATGTCCGATATGGGACCATTTTTCGCCACGAGTTGCGGATTATCGTCCACCACCTTCGGGGCGCCGTCGCGCGTGTTTATAACGGTGGTGTTGCTCCCGCATCCCGCCGCGTACACGACGGCGACGGCCGTTATCATTATTATCGCTGCCTTGTTCATTGCTTTTCTCCGCCTGTCGGGCGCATGAGCGATAGTTCACACCCGATTGTCCCGCCGGGCGCACATTCGGATACGGCGGGCGTGTGCTACGTTCATCGACCCGACTCGAATTGTCAAATGTTTTTGTCCACGCGTGAATTTATCGGCAATTCCGCCGACTTTGCGCCAGCGGTTTACCGCGTCGCAACGGGTCGGCGGCGAGGTGCGGGCGAAATATGTTGTCAAAACGCCGCCCGGGGCTTAACTTGTTCTACCGGTTCGTCCGGGCCGAAGGATTTCGACAGTGATTGTAGTACTGAACCTTTTCGACATAATCCCCGGCAAAAAGGGCATGTACGCCGAGTACCTCCGGTGCGTCCAGCCGCTGCTGGACCGCTACGGCGCGCGCGTGCTGCTGTACGGGCTGACCAGAATGATCTACATGGGCGACGCAAGGCAGGAATACTGCGGTCTGATTGCCTACGAATCGCTGGGCGACCTTCGGCGACTGTCGCACGATCCCCGGTTCAACGAAATCAGGGCGCTGCGTGACTCCTCGACAACCAATTACGTTCTGACGGCCATCGAAAGTTTCCGTACGCTCGACGACGCCATCGAATACCTGGATAACGACCGATCATGAAACACGCCGCCGGTGAATCGTCCGGATATATATAAGGATACAGAACATGCGTTCCGACACAGTTAAAAAAGGTCCCCAGCGGGGACCGCACCGCAGTCTTCTCAAGGCCACCGGTCTGACCGACGCGGACATCCGCCGCCCGTTCGTGGCCGTGGTCAACAGTTATTCCGAGACCGTCCCCGGGCACGTGCACCTCGACGCCGTGGGCGATTTCGTCAAACAGCAGGTGCGCAAATCAGGCGCCACGCCCATGCTGTTCAACACCATCGCCATCTGCGACGGCATCGCCATGGGGCACGAGGGTATGAAATACTCCCTGCCCTCGCGCGAACTTGTAGCCGACTGCGTGGAGTCCATGTGCCAGGCGCACCAGTTCGACGCCATGATATGCATCACCAACTGCGACAAGATAGTTCCCGGCATGCTCATGGCGGCGGCGCGTGTGAACATACCGACGGTGTTCGTTTCCGGCGGGCCAATGGAGGCCGGGTGCGTCGCCGGAAAAGACGTGGACCTGATCGACCAGTTCTACGCGGTGGCGCAGCAACAGACCGGCAAGATGACCGCCAGGCAGGCGGCCGAGTACGAAAACAACACCTGCCCCACCTGCGGCTCGTGCAGCGGGATGTTCACCGCCAACAGCATGAACTGCCTGTGCGAGGCGGTTGGCATGGCGCCTCCGGGCAACGGCACCACGCTGGCGACCTCACCGGCGCGGATGGAACTTTTCAAGATCGGCTCGCGGCGCATAGTTGACATGTCCAGGAAGTGGATAAAGGGCGGGTGCAAAAAGACCTTCGAACTTCTTCCCCGACGGATAATGAACAAGCGCGCCCTGGAAAACGCCTTCACGCTGGACATGGCCATGGGCGGCTCGACCAACACCGTTCTTCACCTTCTGGCGATCGCCGCCGAGGCGGGAGTTAAGTTCACCCTCGACGACGTGCAGCGCATATCCAAAAGGACGCCGAACATCTGCCGCGTGGCGCCCTCCTCGACGCCCCAGGGAAAAATCTACCACATTCAGGACGTCCATCGCGCAGGGGGAATACACACCATTTTGCACCAACTTTCCCGCGACAGGAAAAACCTGCTCAAAGACCAGTGCATGACCATCACCGGCAGGACGCTGGCCCAGAACATTCGCCGCTGGTCGCTGCGGAGCGGGAGCATATGCGCGGCAGCCAAACGCGTGTATCGCAACGGCTGGCAGGCGACCGGTCGCAGCGTGGAGGCGGTTCGGGCGATGTACCGCGGGCAAAAGCCGGTGCGTCTCTCGGCCAGGAACAAGAATCCCAGGTTCGACCCGCAGGACGTTATACGCCCCGTCAAAGACGCCTTCACGAAGCAGGGCGGGCTGGTGGTGCTTTACGGAAACATCGCGCGCAACGGCGCGGTGGTCAAACTGTCCGGAGTGGACCCGAATATGCTCCGGCACACAGGACCGGCGGTGATATTCGAGAACCAGCAGGCCGCCTGCAAGGGCATCCTGGGCGGGAAGGTCAAGCCAGGACAGGTGGTGGTCATCCGAAACGAGGGACCCAGGGGCGGGCCCGGCATGCAGGAGATGCTCGCGCCCACCAGTTACATCAGAGGCATGGGCCTGGGCGACAAGTGCGCGCTGATAACCGACGGGCGTTTCAGCGGCGGCACCGCCGGGGCGTGCATAGGGCACGTATCGCCCGAGGCAGCCGCAGGCGGGGAAATAGGCATGCTGAAAAACGGCGATAAAATCCGGATCGACATACCCGCCGGAAAACTCAACGCCAGGGTCACCAAGGGCGAGTTCGACAGGCGCCGCAAAAAATACAAACCCCGACCCCCGCAGATTACTCACGGAACGCTCGGACGATACGCCGCACACGCCACCAGCGCCGACACCGGCGCCGTGCTCGACTGGCCCGGAAAAACCCAAAAAAACAAATAATCAGCATCGACGGACAATAACGCAACAAAACTCCGCAGCCCGCAGACGGATATCTGCGGGCTGTGTGATTATCGCACTGGCGCCACCGCCCCCGGGGTGTATTTTCAAAGAATGCGTTACATCGGCGAGGGGATAAGGTAATTTCTCACATTCGTCATGCAGCGTCGTTACGACGACATTCCGTTTTCCCCGGCGAACTGGCCTTTCTTTTACGGATGGTTCATCCTCGCCTGCGGGGCGCTGGGGATACTGATGAGCATACCGGGACAGACGGTGGGCTTCTCGGCCTTCACCGAATCCCTCATAGACGCCCTGCGTCTGGAGCGGACGCCGCTTAGCACGGCCTATTTTATCGGCACCGGCGCCGGGGGGCTTCTGCTGCCCTGGGCGGGCCGATTGTACGACCGCTTCGGAGCCCGGCGCATGGGTGCGGTGTCGGCATTCGTGTTCGGCGCGGTGCTGATGGGGCTGAGCCAAATGGACACCCTGGCGGCGTGGATAGACCGAGCGCTTGGCTCGCCGACGGGCCTGTTCGGCGTGGCGGGCGCGACCATCATATCTTTCGTGGTGGTGACCGTGGGAATATTCCTGGTAAGGTTTGTGGGACAGGGCGTGATGACGATGGTCTCCCGCAACATGGTGATGAAGTGGTTCGACCGGCGCAGGGGACTTGCCAACGGCATCATGAGCATATTCATCCCGCCGGCGTTTTCGCTTGCGCCGTACATGTTCAACAACGTTATCGAACTTATCGGCTGGCGCGCCACGTGGATGTGCACCGGGGCGTTGGTGGGGCTGGGATTCTCGAGCTTCGTACTGATATTCTATCGCGACAACCCCGAGTCCTGCCGCCTGGTGCCCGACGGGACCGCCTTTGCCGACAAGCCCGACGCCTGCCCCCATCACCCCACGGTCGACTTCACCGCAAAACAGGCCCGTCGGACATACACGTTCTGGATATTCAACCTGACCATAGCCATGCAGGCGCTTTACCTGACGGCGGCGACCTTTCACGTTCAGGACGTCTTCGGCGAGGGACACATAGGCAAAAAAGCGGCGTACGTGTCGTTTGTGCCATCTTCGTTCATCGCCACGGTGGTGGGTTTCCTGGCGGGGTGGATAAGCGACCACATAAAACTCAAGTACCTGCTGACGACAATGATAGTGGGAATGCTTGTCTCGATGAGCGGATTGTTGTTGCTCAGACCGGGATGGCCTTACTGGCTGGTCATAGTCGGGCGGGGCATATCCGGCGGGCTGTTCGGGATTCTCATGGCGCAGACCTGGCCCCGCATGTTCGGGCGAAAGCACCTGGGGGCGGTCAGCGGATACCACATCGGGTGGGTGGTGTTCTTCAGCGCGATAGGCCCGCTGTTTTTCGCCCTGTCCAACCGGTTTACCGACTCCTACGGCGCTTCGGTCGGCGCATGCATGTGTATAATGGTGGTGCTGCTGGTCTGTTCGATAAAGGCCGACCGACCCCCGCCCCCGACGCAGCAAACCCACGAGGTATACCATTAAATATCACGTCGGCAAATGCCATCCGAGGTGGAAGTTGCGTAAATATATATTTATGCGGTACAATTAGTCATCCTGCCTGTTTCATTATTGAATATTTTAGCAATCAACCCTCAGGAGACCCGCGATGCGATTTTATATCTTGTTGACTTGTGCAACTTTTGTATTGGCGACGCCGCTGTTGGCGGGGGAGGATTATCCCAAAATCACGCCGGATAATCCCGTCTTCGATTACCAGTGGGACCAGTCGCCCGGCAAGCCCATAAAGGTCCGCCCCGGGGAGATAACATACTTGTCCATGGACGGCGCCGAAGCGGACAAGGGCGTCAAGGTGGACCACCAGAAGCGGATGGGCATATGGGGCATGGGCGACGGAAAGTCTGTTCGTTGGGTAATCCAGGCGGAAAAACCCCACCGCTTCGAGGTGCGTGTAATGGCCACCGTCGGTCGGTACGGCGCCAAGCCCAAGACCATCACCATCAAGGGCCCCAAAAACACCGTGGTTTGCCAGTGCAAGAAGCGCGGCGTGGCCGAGGGCGCTCTTGAAATTCCCGCCGGAAAGAGCACCATCGAGGTCACCAGCGGCAGGGTGTTCGCCCTGGAACTGGTGGATGTAAAAGACATTGCCGACCTGGACAAACGCGTGGAGAAATTCAGGTCGAAGGCGACGTGGATGTCCGATCGCACGTACGGAATCATGTTTCAGTGGGGCCAGTGGGGCTGGCCGGAGCACGGCCAAAAGAAGAAGTGGCCTGAAATGATAAACGACTTCGACGTCGAGCGGTGGGCGAACATGATGGAGGAGATGGGCGCCGGGTGGGTCGTCTGGTCGGTTACGTGGTCCACCCAGTACATGCCGGCGCCGATAAAGTCGCGGCGCGAAATTTGCCCCGGCTTCAACTGCGATCGCGACCTGCTGGGCGAAATCGCCGACGCGCTGCACAAGCGCGACATAAAACTCATGTTCTATTACCACCCCGGGCACTCCACCGGCGAGTTCTGGAAGGTCTACGCACTGGGCGAGGACGGAAAAATCGACAGAAACAAGTGGTTCAGGAATTTCGTCCGAGTGGTCGGCGAAATGGGCGAAAGATACGGAAAGAAACTCAACGGCTGGGGCTTCGACGACGGACGGCATTACTATCCCGCGCCGTTCGAGGAACTCGGATGGGCCGCAAAGACCGGAAACCCCGACCGGTACGTCGAGTATAACCCGTGGCGTCTGGCCCGCCTGACCGACTTCGCCGAACTGACCCAGGCAGAGCACGGCGCCCCGGCAAAACCATCCTGGCCGGTCAACGAGCACGGCATTTACCAGGAGGGACCATACAAGGGACTCATCGCCGGCGGGTGCTTCCTTCCGGAGCGCTCCGGCTGGGGCGTCAAGGAAAAGAACTGGAAAATCAAGGACCCCAAAATGTCCCCTCAGCAGTGGGTTGAAAAATTGAACACCGCCCGCAAGAACCACACCACGCTGACGCCGTGTATCTGCATGTGGGAAAGCGGCAAGATAAATCCCAAAACCTACGAACTGTTCGTCCACGCCCGGCGGAAGTTCCGCGGCGTATCGGACGAGGAATTGATTCAAAAGCGCAAAAAACGCGGCGACGAGCCCACCGCCGATTCCTACATCTGGAAAAACTAAAACGAGCACGAAGCAAAAATGAAAAAAACCACCCTGCTTTCAATACTGATACCGGCGTTGCTGCTGCATATGACGGTGCTCCGCGCGGCGGGTCAGGCCGAACTCGTTCGGGCCGTGAATGAATCCGGCTTCAAAGGCGGGGTGATCGTCCTTGTCGGATGCGACGACGGCGAGGAACTTGCCTGCTTGCGGGTCAACGAACGTTTTATAGTGCAGGGCGTAACGACGAACGAAGAATCGCTGGGGCGAATACGAAAATACCTGGCCGGCGAAGAACTCAGCGGCGAGGTGTCCGCCGTTCTCTACGATAAAGGTCGGCTGCCTTACGGCGATAACATTGTAAATGTGCTGATAGTCAAGGAAGACGCCGACGTCTCGCGGGAGGAGATCAATCGCGTGCTGGCGCCGCGGGGTGTTGTGATATCCGGACGGAAGGTCGAGTATAAAAAGCCGTATCCCGAAGACATGGACGAATGGACCCACTTTCTCCACGGACCCGACGGCAACGCCGTGGCCGAGGATACACACGTCGGCCCGCCGCGCCATATTCAGTGGAAGGCGCCCCCGAAGTGGATTCGCGCACACAGGACAATCGCCAGCGTGAGCAATTACGTCACCGAGGACGGTAAAATCTACCACATCCTCGACGAGGGACTGCGTGCTTCAATACGATTACCGTCCAGGTGGGTCGTGGAGGCGCGCGATGCGTTCAACGGAACGCTGTTGTGGAAGAGGCCGATGTCCGGCTTCGTGGACCAGTTTCGCAAGTTTCGCCACGCACCTGCAAGTTCGCTGCGGCGGATGGTCGCCTACGGCGGCAGGTTGTACGTCACGCTGGGGTACTTCGCGCCGGTGACCGTCCTGGACGGCGACACCGGCGAGATACTGGCCACGCTCGAAGAAACCACGTACACCCGCGACCTAATTGTCTGCCGCGATAAACTGATCGCCTACGTGGACAAGAACATGAAAGAGGCCGGGCAGGTCTCCATGATTAAGCAACGGTACAAAAACTACAAGCCGGGCGACCATCAACTGGAGGCCGTCAATTTAAAGACCCACAAAATCGACTGGCGGATTCCGCTTCCGGCGCCGGCGTTTCCGTCAATGTGCACCGACGGCGAGCATTTAATAATACAAACGGAAGAAAAACTGATGGCCTTCGATTTCGACACGGGCGAAAAATCCTGGCAAACGCCTGTGGAGGCGAAGGTGAGCAAGCATTCCTGGGTAAGCACGACGGCCGTTATTAAAAACGGATTGGTGTACGTCGGCGACGGGGTCAGATTACAGGCCTTCGACGCCGCCACAGGTGAGAAAAAATGGGAAACGAAAACGGCGTTCAATTTCTTCAACCCGCCGGACATATTCATCGCCGACAACCTGCTGTGGACCGGTAAAAACAACAAGCGCAACGATCCGGATTACCACACCGGATACGACCCGGCCACCGGCGAACCAAAACGCAAAATCGACACCACCAGAGCGTTTACGAAGCAGCGGATGGGTCATCATCGCTGTTACCGCGACAAGGCCACGGAGAAATACATCATAGTTGGCCGCACCGGCGCCGAATTCATCGACATCAGGAACAACGACGTGAACCGAAACGATTTTGTCCGCGGCACGTGTCAATACGGCGTAATGCCGGCCAACGGTCTGTTATACAAACCGCCGGACCCGTGCACCTGCCAGGTCAACTCCAAGTTGAACGGCATGTACGCGCTTTATCACAAGCGGCAAAAACCTTTGACCCCGGTCCCGGATAACAGGCGGCTGGTCAAGGGACCGGCCTACGACGACAGGTTCGACAAGCCGACACAGGACGACGACTGGCCCACCTACCGCGGCGACGCCGCCCGAAGCGGCAGTGTAGATACCGCCATATCCGCAACGTCCGAAAAATGGACGCTCGAACTGGACGCCGAACTGACGCCGTCGGCGGCGGCATACGGCAAACTTTTCGTCGCCGCCAAAAACGAATACACCGTCTACGCGATAGACGCCGGCGAAGGCGAGGTGCTCTGGCGTTTCACGGCCGGGGGCAAAATTGATTCGCCCCCCACGATATACGAAGGCAAGGTTTACTTCGGCAGTTACGACGGAAATATATATTGCCTGCGCGCCGGCGACGGCGCTTTGGCGTGGCGGTTTCTGGCGGCGCCGCAACGGTGGATGATCGGCGACGACGGGCGCCTGGCGTCGTCCTGGCCTGTCAACGGAAGCGTGGTCATCTACAAAGGCAAACTCTACGCCGCCGCGGGACGCTCGTCATACCTCGACGGCGGGGTGCTGCTCTATTGCCTCGACCCGCAGACCGGCAAAATTCTGGCTAAAGAAAAGGTCTGTCATCGCGATCCACACACCGGCAGAGAGCCATTCGGCGACGACTTCATGCCGGGTCTGCTTACCGACATCCTCAGCGCCAATGAAGACGGCGTATACATTCGCCAGCACCGATTCGACTTCGACTGCAAACCGCTCAATCGCAGCGCCGATCACCTGTTTTCCCCATACGAGTATCTGGGGACCGAGTGGTTTGTCCGCACATACTGGTCCTATGGATCGGACGTCGGGCAGGGATGGCAGGGCTGGGCCGGTGCAGGACGCCGGGCTCCCGCCGGACGCATCATGGTCTTCGACGACGAGGACATCTACGGCTACGGCAGGGACAGGTACAAGGGCGGAAACAATTTGCAGTGGTCGCTCGGCGATTTCTATCGCCTCTACGCCCACAACCGCAAAGGCGATGGGAACGTAGTCAACTCCGACGGCGAAAAACTCTATAAGCACGGAAAAGGCGGCGAAAGCAAGCCGAACTGGGGGCATAAGTACTGCCCAAAACTGGGCTATCGCTGGATAAAGAGGCATCCGATTATCGTGCGCGCGATGGCGCTTGCCGAGGAAACCCTGTTTGTCGCCGGCATTCCGGACGTAGCCCGTCCGTCCCCAAAGAGCGCGATACATCTGCAAAACGCGGATGAGGCGCAAGCGGCCTGGGAGGGCGAAAAAGGCGGCCTGTTGTGGGGTGTCAACACTTCCGACGGCACGGCACGCACCAAAATCAGACTGACGTCCCCGCCGATTTTCGACGGGCTTATCGCAGCCCGCGGCCGCCTGTACGTCGCGCTCAAAGATGGATCAATCACGTGTGTGGGAAAGTGAGTAATAGAAGTAAACCTTGGGGTATACGTAAACGTCGAACACACAACAAAAAGGATAAAAGATGAAATTCAGCACAAACTTCTTAATTGCCGTAACAATAGTGATGCTTAACGGCGGATGTCTCGCGGATGAAGCCGCAAATCCGAAAATCACGCCCGATCATCCGGACCTGAAGTACGACTGGAACCTCAAGCCCGGCGACACAATCCCGGTGCGTCCCGGGCCGAAAATAACTTACCTGGGATACCAGTGGGCCAAGACCCAAGGTGACGTGAAGCGCAGCGGATTCAAGAACACCGGACTGGCCATTCAAGGCAAAAACGCCTCGGCCACCTGGCACATTCAGTCGGACAAGCCGCACGAGTTTATCGTCCGCGCCCTTGCGGGCGGGCGTTACCTGCGGACGCAGGAATGGACCATTTACGGCCCGAAGAACAACGTCAGGATGGGTCCGTTCAAATTACGGGGCAAAACCGAAGAAACGCTCAAAATCCCTCCCGGGAAAAGTTCCATCACCATCCGCGAGGGGCATATCCTCGGTCTGGAACTGATAGACAAGGACCACTACGACGCTTACCTCAAGCGCGTGGAGAAGTTCCGAGGCGACACCTCCTGGATGTGCAAACGCACCTACGGGATTATGTTCCAGTGGGGCGGGTGGACCTGGCCTCAGAAGGGCGAAAAGGCGCCCTGGCCCGAGCCGATTAACAACTTCGACGTCGAGTTGTTCGCAGACCTCATGGAAGAGATGGGCGCCGGATGGATTACATGGTCGGTGACCCACGGCGGGCAGCACATGCCCGCGCCGATAAAGGCCCGAGACAAAATCAAGCCCGGCTTCACCTCGAAGCGCGACCTGCTGGGCGAAATCGCCGACGCTCTGGCGAAGCGAGACATCAAACTGATATTTTACTTTCACCCCGGACACTCCGACGGCCGGTGGTGGAACGCCTACGCCCGCGACGAAAATAACAACATCGACAAGAACAAGTGGTACGACAATTTCGTCCGCATAGTCACCGAGATGGGCGAAAGATACGGCGACAAACTTCACGGATGGGGAATTGACGGCGGGCGGCACTACTACCCCGGACCGTACGATGCGTTCGGCTGGGCGCTCAAGACGGGCAATCCCGAACGCATCATGGACTACAACCCCTGGCGGTACGGGCGGCTCACCGACTTTCAGGAAATATCGCAGGCCGAGGGCGGAAAACGCACCGACCCGCGATGGAAGGTAAACGAACACTGCATCTATCAGGAAGGTCCCCACAAGGGCCTGATCGCCGGCGGGGCGTTTCCCTTAGAGGGCTCCGGATGGGGCGTCAACAGGGACAATCGCGGCAAGATCAAACCGCCCATGTTCTCAAAGGAACAATGGCTGGCCAAACTCAACGAAGCCCGCGAGAACCACGTAACCACCACCCCGTGCCTTATCATGTGGGAAAGCGGAAAGATAAATCCCAAAACCTACGAACTGTTCGTCCACGCCCGGCGGAAGTTCCGCGGCGTATCGGACGAGGAATTGATTCAAAAGCGCAAAAAGCGCGGCGACGGGCCCGTGGCCCGCTCGTACCCGTGGGACTGAAGCGAAAAAGGCGGCGACAAAAACCGTAGGAGCGTTAAATTATTCAATAAGACATGAGTATATTTCGAACTATTGTTTTTTCCGCCCTTATCGCCGCCGCCGGCGCCGCACCGGCAGCGGATTACTACGTGGCGCCCGACGGCAGCGACGATGATCCCGGAACGAAAAACGAACCTTTCAAAACACTCGCCGCAGCGCGCGACGCCGCACGCAAAATAAAGGACAAAAGCGTAACGGTTTATCTTGACGGTGGGTATCATCTGCTCACCGAGACGCTGACACTGGACCTGCGCGACAGTCGCAAACCGGACGCGCCGCTTACCTTCACCGCCCGCGAGGGCAGGCGGGCGATTGTCGGGGCGGGCGTGCCGGTAACCGGCTGGCGAAAGGTCGAGCGATACCCAAGGCACCTGCCGAAAGTTGCCTGCGGAAAGGTATGGGTGGCCGAGATCCCCCCCGGCGTGGATGAGTTCTTCACCATGTACGACGGGGAAAAGCACCTCCCCCGCTCGCGCTCGGCGCCCGCCCTGCCGAGGGACAAATTCGAAGACACCGACAGGATTCACGACAAGACGCTGCTGCGCTATCCCGACGGGCTCATCCGCGACTGGAAGAACATCCGCGACATCGAGATCCGCATCATACCCGCAAATCCGTGGCTGATTAACATACTCAAACTCGCGCGCGTGAACGAGGCCAACAACACCTGCCACACCGTCATCCCTGCTACGTACGGCATGCGCCAGTGTATATGGTGGATGGACCTGAACCCCAACCTGTGGGTGGAAAACGCCATAGACTACCTGGACGCGCCCGGCCAGTGGTGCGTCAATACCCGTACGGGTAAGATATGGTACTGGCCGGCGTCGGGCGAACCGGGAGATGGCATTCGCGTCCCGGCCCTGGGCGTGCTGGTCAAGGTCGCCGGGGAGACGAACACGGCACCGAACTCCACCGACACGCCGGTTAAGGGCATTAACTTCCGCGATTTGACCTTCATGCACGCCGGGCGCGGGCTGTGGAAAAAGGGCGACGCGGGAATTCAGCACGACTGGGAGATGGTCGACAAGGACAACGCTCTGGTGCGCTTCGACGGTGCGGAAAACTGCCGCGTAGTTAACTGCGAGTTCACCGCGAGCGGGGGCAACGCCGTGCGAATGGACTATCACTGCCGGGGCATAGAAATCGTCGGCAACGAGATAAACAACCTCGGTCAGTCGGCAGTGGTGTGCATCGGATACGGACCGGGCACCAAGGACGTAAACAACCACAACCTCATCGCCGACAACCACATACATCACTGCGGGCTGATTTACTGGCACAGTCAGATGATCATCCTGTGGCAGAGCGGGCACAATTACGTTGCCAACAACTTCATCCACGACGTGCCGCGAAAGGCGGTGCTGCTGGGCGGTCCGCGCAAGGGATACTTCCGGCGCAAGAGCGACCGGCGCGAGGTCGCCCGCACGTTCCGCTGGGAAGAGTTGGCCCCGCACATCGGCGACGGGACGCGGGACTTCTCGAAGGTCCTGAAGTTCCTGCACACCCGCAACAACGTCGTGGAGAACAACGAGGTCCGCAACGCCTTGGGCATGCTGGGCGACGGGGCGTGCATCAACGTGACCGGGTGCGGCTCGGGGAACGTCATCCGCCACAACCTGGTCTACGACCTGAAGAACAAGAGGGTCTCGGCGGCGCTTCGGGCCGACGGCTGGCAGGGACGAACCATCTTCGAGGACAACATCGTCTATCGCTGCCGAAAGTCCGCCATGTCTGTCAAGGGCGAGGAGGTCATCAGGAACAATTACTTCATCTCGCTTGGCGACACCGACGGACACATTCGCGTGTTCCCCAAAAGGTACCCGCCGGGCGAATCGGTGTGGTGGGGCAACATTTTCTACACGCACGTACCGGCAGGGCGCTTCTACGGGCGGATGAGCCCCGAACACGCCGGGCTGTTTGAGGATTGCACCATCGACGCAAACGTGTACTTCGCGCGGGGGGGCGATTCAAAGAAAAGCGAATTTTTGGCGGCGCTTCGCCGCGCCGGTAACGACCAAAACAGCATTTACGCCGACCCCAAGTTCAACGACCCGGCCAACTGGGGCTTTACGCTGGCCGACGACAGTCCGGCCCTGGCGGCGGGGGTGCGGCAACTTACGCTCGACAATATGGGGCTGACCTCGGATTTCCCCCGGCGCTTCGAGGCCGACGAGGGCTTCCGAAGCGAAAGCCGGTACCCGGCAAAACGCGCCGCAACCTGCGACGTGTTGTCGGGTTTTAGAAAAATGTCCACAAAAAACGAATAAAAATAAACTTACCAAAGGAACACATGAACAGACACAGAATATTTTCAATCGCATTATCGGCCTGGATCGCCGTGGCGCTGCTGTGCGGACAGCCCGCCGCTGCGCAGAAAAAGGAAGACGAACCGGGCCCCGCCGTTCGCGATGCGAAAATCCAAAAGCAGGTCGACAAGCGCCTCGAGTGGTTCAAGCACGACAAATTCGGCATGTTCATCCACTGGGGCGTCTGGTCGAACCCGGCCGGCGTGTGGGAAGGCAAGCCCACCAGGCACTTCACCGAATGGCTTCAGTACCACGCGGGGCTTCCGTGGGAAAAGTACCGCAAACTCGCAAAGGAGTTTAATCCCACCAGGTTTGACGCCGACTACTGGGTTCGCATGGCCAAGCGGGCCGGCATGAAATACATCGTCATTACCTCCAAGCACCACGACGGGTTCGCCATCTTCCACTCCAAGGTCACCGAGTACGACATCGAAGACGCCTCGCCGTACAAGCCCGACCCGCTGAAAGAACTCGCCAAGGCCTGCAAGAAGCACGATATCCGCCTGGGCTTCTACTACTCCCACTGCGTGGACTGGTCGCATCCCGGGGGGTACAGGGGCGGGGCGAAACTGGCCCGAAGCCGAAAGGACGACATGTCGCTGGACTGGAATAAAAACGGCGAAATAGACCACGAGGACTACGTCAAGGGCAAGTCGCTGCCGCAGGTCCGTGAATTGCTGACCAACTACGGGGACATGGCCATCATCTGGTTCGACATCGCGCGGTTCGGCGTGGAATATCCCAAAATGTTCCACGACATGATTCATGAAATTCAGCCCGACTGTCTGATTAACAGCCGCATCGTCGAGGGCTCCGACGGCACTCCTGAACATCCCAACCTTTACGACTACTACTCCATGGGCGATTACAAGACCAATCCCCCCGCCGGGGGAATGTACTGGGAATCCACCATCTCGATGCACGGCTCCTACGGCGTGGATCATCGCCCCGGCGCCGAAAAACACTGGCGCAGCACGGACCGCCTGCTGCGGCAACTGGTCAAGTGCATAGCGCACAACGGCAACTACCTGCTGAACATCGGACCCGAGGGCGACGGGTCGCTCAACGAGCCGACCGTCGAACGCCTCAAGGCAATGGGCCAATGGATGGACAGCAACAGCGAGGCAATCTACGGGACCTCGCCGATGAAATCCGCGATTAAGGGCTTCAACGGCGAGAGCGTCTGCAAGGACAAGCGGATTTACCTGCACGTTTTCCGCTGGCCCGAAAACGGCATGCTGAATATCGGCAACGTGCCGGTAAAGGTCGAGAAGGCCTCGATTCTGAACGGCAGGGCGAGAGTCGAATTCGAGCAGGACGGCGAGTCGGTGAAACTCAGCAACCTGCCCTGGGACAAGGACCGCCCCGACAAGGTCGGACACACGGTAATCGTGCTCCACTGCGCCAAGGCGCCGGACGTACGGCAATAAAACGGACGGTGCGAAACGGATTCGCAGCGCGGGCTGATTTTCACCGTCGCCCGCAGCGACGAATCAACGCCGCCTTGGTAACGGTGGCGGGGTAATGTGATAAAATTAACCGGCAAGGAGACGTTTCATGAAAATTTGCCCGATTTTATCGTCGGCATTGCTTGTCTGCGTGTTGTCGGCGTTCGCCGCCCCGGCAGGGGGCGGTCAAGCCGCCGACAAAGACCTGAAAATCGGCGATTACGACTGGAACCAGGCCCCGGGCAAGCCCGTCGCCGTGCGTTCGGGAGAGATTACCTACCTGTCCTGGCGCAGCGCCATGCTCAGTGACCGGCTGGGGCGCGACCGCAAGAGCACCGGCATAACCGGCTGGTCCGAACCCTCCCAGCACATCCGCTGGAAGGTCGCAAGCGACAAGGCGCGGAAGTTCCGCGTAAAACTCATGCTCCACGCCCAAAAGGGGCAAAAGTTCACCGTCCGCTCGCCCGGCGGTTCGGTGACGTACACCCAGCCGCTGGACGGCTGGTGCTGGGGCTTCGCCGACGGCGCCCTGGCGCTTCCGACGGGCGAGTCCGTCGTGGAAATCCGCATGAACGAAGCGCCGGGCGGGAAACGCAAAAACATGCTGTTCACCGTCGAACTGACCGACGTGAACGACGTGGCCAAGGTCGCCAAAGAGCAGGATAAGTACCGCATAAAGAAACTGCACCCGAACGTCGAGCGGACCTACGGCATCATGTTCCAGTGGGGTCAGTGGGGATACGCCGAAGACGGCACGAAGAAGCCCTGGCCGGAAATGATAAACGACTTCGACGTCGAGCGTTTCGCCGACCTGTGCGAGGAAATGGGCGCCGGGTGGGTCACCTGGTCGGTGACCTGGGCCTCGCAGTACATGCCATGCCCGCTGAAGGTGCGCGAGCAAATCGCACCCGGGTTCAACTGCGACCGCGACCTGCTGATGGAATTGGCCGACGCGATGCAAAAACGCGACATCGGGCTGGATTTCTACTACCATCCGGGACATTCCACAAAAGAGTTCTGGCAAAAGTACCACGGCGGCGACAGGAACGTGTGGTTCAAAAACTTCGTGAAGGTCGTCGCCGCCATGGGCGAGCGCTACGGCGAGAAACTCCAGGGGTGGGGCTTCGACGGGGGGCGGCACTATTACCCCGGTCCTTTCGAGGTGTTCGGCCGTGCGGCACGCGCGGGCAACCCGGTCCGCCTCATCGGATACAATCCGTGGATACTGGCCCCGGTAACCATGTACCAGAACACCGGCTGCGCCGGCGAGCACGCCGTGCCGGTCAAGCCGAAATGGGCGGTGAACAATCTCGGCGTTTACACCGCCGGTCCCAACAAGGATATGCTGGCCGGGGGAAACTTCCTCCCCGAGCGCTCCGGGTGGGGCATAAAAAAGCCCAACCAGAAAATCGGCAATCCGCGAATGTCGTCGCAGCGGTGGCTGGACATGGTCAAAACCGCCCACAAGAACCACACCACCCTCGGACCGTGCATCTGCATGTACGAAAGCGGAAAAATCAACCGCAAGACATACGAGATGTTTGTCCACACCCGCCGGCATTTCCGCGGGATATCCGACGAGGATCTGGTCGCGATACGCAAAAAGCGCGGCCAGAAAAATCCCGTCGCCTGCTCGTACGTCTGGGGCGACGGCGCCGACGCCGCGCACAAAAAGACCGACCACACCGACCGCGCCGACGCAAAAAAATTATTCGACCGAGCACAAAAACTGCAAAGACAGGGCAAAGACCAACAGGCCCTGCAACTCTACATGGAGATAATCCAGAAATACGAAGACACCCCCTACGCCCCCAAGGCCCAGAAGAAAATGGAAGAGGCGCAGAGCAAGTGACCTCCGACGACGGAGAGCACCGGAAGGTCGCCCTGACGCTCGAAAAGCAGAAGGGCGAATACTCCTACCCCACCGTCATCCAGGCCTCCGACGGAATGGTGCGCCTGACCTACACCTATCGCCGACGGTCCGTAAAGCACGTCGTGCCGAACCCCGGGAAAACCAGGCAGCCGAAAGATACGCCGAATACCATACGAAAAAAGGAAACACTATGAGGCAATACGCATCATCGAAGGGCACGGCGGTACTGATAGCGGTCTTTTTCTTGCTGCAGAACGCCATGCTCGCCGAAACGCCGAAATACACGCAGGACAGCCCCGCATTCAAGTACGACTGGGACCAGTCGCCCGCAGAGGCGATAAAGGTGCGGCCGGGCAGCATAACCTACCTGTCGTACCTCGGGGCCGATACCAGCGAGGGCGTCAAGTTCGAGCGCCGCAAGGTTCTCGGCATGTACTACGGCGGCGATGACTGGGCGCGGTGGACCGTCCAGGCCGAAAAATCACACGAATTCGTGATTGACGTTTTCGGAAGCGTCGGGCGCTACGGCCCGAAACCGCACGTTATCAAAATCATCGGGCCGAAAAATACGCTCACCTGTCGCTACAGGGGCCGCGGCAAGGTCGAGGGCACGCTGAAGATCCCCCCCGGAAAGAGCAAAATCGAGGTCCGCGCCGTCAAAGCCGACAACGCACACGGCGCTTCGCTGATGGGACTGGAACTGATAGACGCCAAAGACGTCGAAAAAATCCACAAGCGCGTCGAGGCGTTCCGCGGCGATACGAGGTGGATGTCCGACCGCACATGCGGAATCATGCTCCAGTGGGGCAACTGGGGTTATCCAAGAACCGGCGAAAAGAAGAAAAACTGGAAGGACGTCTACCGCGACCTGGACGTCGAGGCGTTCGCCGACAAGATGAAAAAAATGGGCGCCGGGTGGGTCGTGTGGTCCGTCACCTGGCGCGACCAGCACCTGGCCGCGCCGGTAGAGGCCTACGAGCAAATCCACCCCGGCTTCACCATGGAGTACGACTTTTTAGGCAAACTCGCCGACGCGCTGCATAAGCGCGACATAAAGATCATCTTCTACTACCACCCCGGCCACGAGAACAAGGACTGGTGGCGCGTCTATCGCGGCGACGACAGGAACACCTGGTATCGCAACTTCGCAAAGGTGGTATCGGGCATCGGGCGGAGGTACGGAAAGAATCTCGACGGCTGGATGTTCGACGGCGGGCGGAAGTATTACCCCGCCCCCTACGAGATACTGGGCCTGGCCGCAAAGGACGGAAACCCCGACCGCCTGGTCTCGTGGAATCCGTGGATTCTCCCGCGCGTGACCGACTTTCAGGAATTCTACTTCGGCGAGCATTACACAGGCGGCAAGTGGAAAACCGACAAGCACGGAATCTTCACCGAAGGACCGCACAAGGGCCTGCTCGCCCACGGAAACTGGCCTTTTGCAAAATCCGGGTGGGGAATATTCCGTAAGAACCAGAAAATCGCCGAACCGCCGATGTCGAAAGAGGAATGGATAAAAAAACTCAAAGACGCCCGCAGACAGGGCATCGCCCTTAGCCCGTGCATCCTGATGTACGAGGACGGCTCGATATCGTCGGACACCTACGAATACTTCACCGTCGCACGAAAGTCCCTGCGCAATCAATAACCACAAAGGGCACAAAGAACACAGAGATTTAAAAACTACTTCCTGGTGTCCTCGTTCAGGTTGTACAGTTCCAGTTCGCCGTCCTCGAAATATTCGATTAATTTCCACTCGCCCATGCGGACCGCCCCGCAGGGCCGCGTGCGAAACAGCAGATCGCGCGAGCCGGGCTGGTCGCCCTGCAAATAGGCCGGAAAATGCCGGTAAATCGCCTGGCGGTCCGCCTCGTCGGTAAGGCGATCAGTGAGGTACCGGCCCCTGAGGGCTTCCTGAATGTTCGGGAACGTACAGCGTGCGAAATACCCGTTTCGTCACGGGCTTCCGGCTCGGCACCCGACCTGTGATTGCCATGTGAAAAGAAAACTAATAACTAAAAACTAAAATTTTAAAAAAGCAATTCTCAGGAAAAATCCCACATTCCGCGATTAATGACTCTAACCTCCAACAGTCTTGCAACGAATTTTGCCCGGAGCATTATAATTATAGTAAGAGCACGCCGGAACAGGACAAGGAGGCGCGATATGCTTTTGTATCTCGTACAGCACGGAAAGGCCAAGTTTAAGGACGAAGATCCCGATCGGCCTGTCACGGATGAAGGCAGGGATGACGTGGAGAGGATGGCCGAGTTCCTGGCCGGACGTGACATATCGGTGGCGGCGATCTGGCACAGCGGCAAGACCCGCGCCGCCCAGACGGCCGAGATCTTAGCCGCCGACGTAAGCACCGCCGAGGGGGTAACCCGGCACGACGGGCTGGGTCCAAACGACATCCCGGACCCGGTTCAAAAGGAAATCAATTCCGCCGACAGCGACCTGATGATCGTGGGGCACCTGCCGTTCCTGAACAGACTGGCCTCGCTGCTCATCACCGGAAGGCAGGACGCCGATGTGGTGGCTTTCCAGAAGGGCGAAATTGTCTGCCTGGAATGCGACGACGACGGCGCCTGGCGACTGGCCTGGATGGTCACGCCCGAACTGACCAAACAAACGCGTCGCCGGCGCCGCGGCGGGAGGGAATAGACCGGGATGGTCCGATGAAGATCGACGATTACACGTTCGGGCGGATTATTATCGACGGGAAGGCGTACGACAACGACGTGATAATCTACCCCGACAGGGTGAAAGAGAACTGGCGTCGGAAAAAGGGACACTGCCTCAAGATCAGCGACCTGGAGGGTGTGTTCAAAAGGCGCCCAAGGATGCTGATAGTCGGCGCCGGACACGTCGGGCGGATGGAAGTGCCGCAAAAAACCATAGACGCGCTCGCTAAAGAGGGCATCGAGACCCGCGTGGAGAAAACCGCCCGGGCAGTGGAGCTTTTTAACGAACTGTCCCCAAAAGGCGACGTCGCCGCCGCACTCCACCTGACCTGCTGAATGCAAGCAGGGATGCTTGCTGATGAAAATATGAAGCACGAATGACGAATAACGCGTAAAATTCGAAATGCCAAATCCGAAACCTGCCGGCACGCACACAGTGTGGATAATTCCGCCCGGACGGGCGGCGGTATGTCCGCAATGCGCAATTCTTCACCTACTCCCTACGCCCTGCTCATAGCTGTTCACCACGCCTCGAGTTCGCCGACGATTTCCTCCACGAGGTCCTTTATGGTGACTATACCGACGTGTTTTTGTTGCTGTGCGACCACGGCCATGGCGGTGTGCCGGCGCTGCATGCTGTACAGGGCGTCGGAGATAGTCATCGACGCCTGGAGGACCAGCGGTCCGGACGCCCGTGCGACTAGCGGGGCGTCGCCGTCGGCGGTGAGCACGTCGTAGATATCCAGTATTCCCGTGACGTTCCCGCCGGGCCCGACGACAGGAAACCGCGTGTAGTTGTGGTCCGTGACGATTTTCAAAATGGCGTCCCGCCCGGCGTCGCCGGGTATGGTCGCCACAAGGTGCATCGGCTTCATGGCGTCCCACAGCGTGACCTGCCTTATGTTAATTATCCGATCGGCCATCAGCGACTGGAACTGCGTGAGCACGCCGCTGGCGGCGCCTTCGGCGACGACGGCGGAGACGCCCTCGTGCGCCAGG
Source organism: uncultured Planctomycetaceae bacterium (assembly GCA_964480425.1). Lineage (GTDB taxonomy): Bacteria > Planctomycetota > Phycisphaerae > SM23-33 > SM23-33 > CAYYMD01. Next base: position 6,141 of record CAYZPY010000005.1, on the reverse strand, counting down.
GGGCTCCTTCCGGCCGGCGCGGCGCGGAGCGCCCGCAGCAGCACCGCCGAGAAACCCCGCACCAGCGGCGCCAGTCCCGTGGCGTTGTAAACCCAGCTGGAGACCTTCAGGAACCACGCCATCCGGAGCGTGAGCGTTTCGCTGCCAAGGTGCCGCCTGTGGAAGACATTTTTGGGGACCGACTCGCCCAGCACGAACAGAATCGGCGTGACTACCGCCAGCGTGCCCAGTTCGACGAACCTCTCGGCGCCGGTTAGCATGAACATGGTGCTGACGATGAAAGTGGTCAGGTAGTTGGCCAGGTTATTGCCCACCAGCAGCACGGCCAGGAGATTTGTCGGCGCCGCCAGCATCCTTCGCAGCAGGCGCCCCGAGCGTCGGCCCGACTCGGCCAGAAGGTCCAGGCGAATCTTGTTGAATACGTACACGCCGGTCTCCATCCCGCTGTACAGACCCGAGAACACCAGCCCCGCCAGCAGACCCACCCACAACAGGCACCACGTTATCCACGCCGTGGCTATCATGGTTTGTCCTCCAGCAGTTCAAGCGAGACCTTCTCCACCCGCCTTCGACGCACCGCCTGGACCTCGAACAGCAGGTTGCGGTAGGCGACGCGATCGTTGGCGCGGGGTATGCGTCCCAGCAGGGAGGTTACGAATCCGCCCACGGTACTTATCCGCCGGTCCGACAGGTCGATGCCAAGCGCCTCGGCCAGTTCGTGTATTCCCAAATCGCCGTTGACCATGTAGAGGTTTCTGCGAATCTGCCTGACGGGGGGTACCTGCGGTATTTCGTGCTCGTCCGGTATGTCGCCGACGATCTCCTCAAGGATGTCCTCCAGCGTGATAAGCCCTGCGGTGCCGCCGTACTCGTCCACGACGATGCCCATCTGCGTCCGCGTCTGCCTGAATTGCGCCAGGGCGCGCTCCAGCGATGCGGGTTCGGGCACGAAAGGGACCTTGACGACCAGCCGGCGAAGGTCCGGCGGGCGCGTGGGCAGAAGCAGACGCTTT
>CAYZPY010000005.1:0-5118 GCA_964480425.1 uncultured Planctomycetaceae bacterium | reverse complement strand
AGACGCTTTGCGTGAATCACGCCAAGGACGTTGTCTATGTCGCCGGCGTAGACGGGTATTTTCCGCAGGTGCGTGCGCTTGAACAGTTCGACCAGGCCGTCCGGCGAGGCGTCCACGTCGTATGCGACCACGTCCACCCGCGGGACCATCACGTCGCCCACGCGCAGGTCGGTCAGCTCGACTATTTCCTGAAGCAGCGAATTGGCGTGTCGGTCGATAACGCCGCGCTTGGCGGATATTTCCAGCGCTGCCGCCAGTTCGTCGGCCGTTATCGCCGCAGGCGCCACCGCGCGCGGGGCCAGCAGGCGCGTCAAGGGGCGGATTATCGCCACCTCGAGCACCCACACCACCGGCGCCAGGACCTTCTGCACCATCGCCAGCGGACCGGCGGCGGTCATCGCCCACCGCTCCATCCACACCAGCGCAAGGGCCTTGGGCGAAATTTCACCCAGCAGTATCAGCAGCACCAGCGGCGACAGCGCACCGCACGCCAGAACCACCGAAGAGGCGCCCATGCGTTCCATCCGCACCACCAGCATCGCCGAGAACGCCGCAAAACCCACGTTGACCAGCATGTTGCCCAGCAGGATAGTGTTGAGGGTCTTACGTGGATTGCGCATCAGGGCCGTAACCATCGCTCCGGTCTGCATCCGCCCCATCCGTTGCAGTTTAGCCGCAGAAAGCGAGAAAAACGCCGTCTCCGAACCGCTGAAAAAGGCAGAACCCGCCAGCATGCACGCCATCAGGACCAGTTGCCAGGTGTTAACGGCGAAAAATTCTCCCCAGTTCATGCCCGCCCCCTCGGCGCGCGGATGCCCCAAACGCTACATCCGGACGCCTCGTTCTGTTGACATTCCTGTGACACGTATGCAACCTCAAGCATTATATCAGTTATGCGCCGCAGGTGGCAATCGCACACGCCACGCGGCGCCGGCCGGATTGAATTATCCGATACCTCCAGGGGGGCGAAACTGTTAAACTTGTTATGACTTCGAATTTCGTATAAACTACAGTAGCGAAAGTTATATGCGTTTATCCCGGATTCGGGATGCAGACGGTATTCGATCCCGGAACGGGGACGACGCGGCTGGTAAATTATGTCGGCGAAAGCGAACATTTACGAAAGCACCATCGAGCACTTTCTCGAACCGGTGATGCCTTTTATCCGGGACCCGGAAGTCTCGGAGATCATGATAAACAATCCCGACGAGATTTACGTCGAGCGCGCCGGAAGACTGATAAAGACCGACGCGAAATTCGAAGACGACGAGGCGCTGATGGTGGCCGTCAACAACGTGCTGCAATACACGGGCAAGCGCATGAATCCCGAAACGCCGCTGATGGACTCGCGCCTTCCCGACGGAAGCAGGGTTCACGTTATCCTGGCGCCGCTGTCGCGCCGCGGCACGTGCATGACGATAAGGAAGTTCGCCCGCACGGTCTTCGACGCCGACCACCTTGTCGAACTGGGTACGTGGACGCCCCAGGCGCGCGAGTACCTCAAGACATGCGTGCTGGGCGAGAAGAACATACTCGTGGCCGGGGGCACCTCCAGCGGAAAGACGTGCCTTTTGAACGTGCTGAGCGGATTCATACCGCACCATCAGCGGATAGTGGTCATAGAAGACTCGGCGGAATTGCAGCTCCAGCAGGAGCACGTTATATCGCTGGAGTCGCGCCCGCCGGACCGCTGGGGTCGCGGGGAGGTGAACATTCGCCAGTTGTTCCGTTCGTCGCTTCGCCTGCGTCCCGACAGGGTGATAATAGGCGAGGTGCGCGGCGGCGAGGCGCTGGACATGATACAGGCGATGACCTCGGGGCATGCCGGGAGCATGTCCACACTGCACGCAAACGTGGCCATGGACGCACTGAACCGCCTGGAGACCCTGGCGATGATGTCAAAGGTCGAGTTGCCGCTTTACGCCCTGCGCGCCCAGATCGCCTCGGCGATAGACCTTATCGCCCTGACCACGCGGTTCACTGACGGAAGCAGGAAGATAACGCAACTGGCCGAGGTCCTGCCCCTGGACGCCGAGGGAAGGTACCAGGTCAGGGACGTGTTCGCCTATCGCCTCGCCGACAGAAGCAAGGCCAAGGACGAGACCGGTCGTTTGGTGTGGACGGGCGAGAAGTCTTCCTTCTCTAACGAGCCGAAAATCAGGATGCTGCGCGACTCCATGGACTTAACAAAAGAAATTTTCGACGCTGTATCGGTCGATAAAGAGACAGTGGCAAAATGAACGCAATATCGAAAATCGTGTCGCCTTCGGCGGCTGACCAGACCGGGCAGACGACCATAGAAAGGGCGCTTCTGCTGGCGGTGTTCGTGCTTCCGATGGCGTACATTATCAGCAGACTGCTGGATTTACTGGCAGTGCATTACGGAATGGTTGTTTTCATGCACACCCTTCCTTTCCCATAATGGTCGGCGAGGAAGGAAGTTTTTGAGTCATCTGACCAGAGGTTAAAAATGATAAAAAGGAACATAAGGAACATAAAGAGTTTGGCCGGTAAGTTGCGGGCCCTGGACCGCGACGAACAGGGCGCCGACATGATCGAGTACATACTCATCATAGCCGCTATCGCCCTGCCTGCGCTGGGACTGATCCTGATATTCCGCGGGAGGATACTGGCCTGGATCGAAGACCTGTACGATCGGATTGTAGGCGAGGCGGAAAAAACGATGCCGTAGTCCTCACGGTCCGTCGCGGAACCGTAGATATTGCGCCGGTAAAGGTTTGCTCGTGTGGGACAACCTCGCTGAATACTGGTCGTTGATTGTGCTCGGCGTTGTGGTGGTTTTATCCGCAATTACCGACATTCGCAGCGGCAAGATATACAACGCTATAACCTATCCGGCGATAGTGATTGGTGTTGTCGGACATACGATACTCGGCGGTCCGGGAGGACTGCCCCTGGCGGGACGGATTGGTCTGTCCGGCTCGGTGCTTGGCGTGGCGATAGGCGCCGGTCCGCTGCTGCTTGCTTGGCTGGCGGGGGGCATCGGGGGGGGAGACGTGAAGTTGATGGCCGCCGTCGGGGCAATCGGCGGCGCGAGGGTGGCGCTGGCGACGCTTTTTTACGGCTTCGCTGTTGCGGCGGTGATGGCCATTGCCGTTATGGTGAAAAAGAAAATAGTAAAGCGGACCCTGGGTCGAATACTGTGGTTCCTTTACGTGGCGCTTGCGCGCGGCAAACCTGCCGAACCCGCCTCGTCCGACAGCCCGAAGATACCCTTCGGGGTGGCGCTTTGCATAGGCGCCGCGGCGGCTGTAACCGAAGTGATGCTCCGCGGGCGTGCAGGCGAAGGAATATTGGGTTTTTAATCATGACCAAAAACAGGTCAACAGCGCGAATTGTGCTGATAACGCTCATCGCCGTCGGGCTGCCGGCAGTTGCGACGATGACGACCCTGACGGCGGCGCGAACGCCTTGGCTGGGGCGGGCGCTGCTCAGCAAGGTGTCCATAGTGACCGGCGTTGTGATGCTGTTTTGCCTGGTGCTACTGGCGGGGTTGTGCGGCGTGATACGTCTGGCGTCTCGACGCCGACCCGGACCAGGCGCCCAAAGCGGGGTGGCGATACTGGAATTAGCGATGGTGCTCCCGTTCGCGCTTATGCTCGTGCTGGTGATGACACAGTGCATGTTCCTCATGACGGGAAATCTCTCGGTTCACTACGCGGCATATTGCGCCGCGAGGTCGGCAGTGGTGGCGGTGCCGATGAATATCTTCCCGCAGGAGCCGCCCAACGAGGTTTTACACGGAAGCGATTCGCCCAAAATGCGAATGATAACGGACGCCGCCGTGTGGGCGGTGATGCCCGTTTCCTCATCCAGCGACAAGTTGCCCGGCGGCGAGGATGCGGTGCTGAGCCAGGGATTGGAGCAACTTTTCAACCGGTACGACAAACCGACGCCCAAGTGGGCCAGAACCCACATGGGCAAAAAACTCGCCTACGCACAGGATTACACCCGCGTGACACTCGCCCCTCCCCAAGACGGAAGGGCGAAATATTCGAAAAACGAAGATTTGAAGGTGACCGTCAGACACACGCTGTACATGTCCGTGCCGTACGCCAACCGCATTTTCGCGGTCATCGGCGGCGGGGAGGAGCTTAAATTCGGCGCCGGAGAGTACGGCGTGGAAATCGTCGCGCGGTGCCGCCTGCCGAACGAAGGTGCACAGGACTACGTCGACGTGGAAACCTGGGACGAGTGAACACACCGAAACAACCGGAACGTGGAGTAATGCCAAAGAATAATTCACAACCAGACCAGGGAATGCCCACCGGAACGAAGATCGGCAAATACGAGGTCCGCAAGCGTCTGGGAATAGGCGGTCAGGCCGTCGTGTACAAGTGTTACGACCCCTCGCTGGACAGGCACGTGGCCATCAAGCAGGTGCCGATGTATCTTTCGGCCGACGAGGAATCGCTCAATCGTTTCCGAAAGGAGGCGCAGATACTGGCCAAGATAGCGCCGGAGCAACCGGGCATAGTAAACATATACGAACTGCTCGAAACCGAGCAGGGGCAGTTCATCGTCATGGAGTTCGTGGCGGGGCACACTCTGGAGACCTCGCTGGAAGAGAACCACCAGCCGGTGGAGCCAAAGGCGGCGTTGCAGATAATCTGGCGCCTGGCGGGGGCGCTTAACGCGGTTCACTCGGCGGGAATCATCCACCGCGACATCAAGCCGGGCAACATTATTATCGGCGAGGGTCTTCGCGCGAAGATAACGGACTTCGGAGTGGCGGCGACGCTGTCCGGACAGGAGTCGCTGCCGCTGGGCACGACTAAATACATGGCCCCGGAACTGTTCGCAGGCAAGGACATAGACGAGCGGGTGGACGTTTACTCGCTGGGCTTCATCGCCTACGAGATGCTCATAGGCAGGGAAAAGTTCAACGAGATTTTCCAGGACATCGTACGCGATCGGCACAGCGAGGCGCTTCGGTGGATGAAGTGGCACGGAAACAAGAAGGTCCAGGCGCCTTCCGCACACGAGGTGAACCCGGCGGTTCCCAAGACGCTGTCGGAAATAGTGTCCAGGATGATTGCCAAGAACCGCGACCGGCGCTTCGAGAACATGGAGGCAGTGGGCAGGGCGATACGCTCG
>CAYZPY010000004.1:0-46270 GCA_964480425.1 uncultured Planctomycetaceae bacterium | reverse complement strand
GCGCCGACCACCCCGCCCACCAGCGCCAGTATTCCGCAGCGCGTGATGTGCTCGGGGTCTTCGCCGGCGCGCTTGGCTCGCCACCGGGCAAGATATATCCCACCCAGAAAGCCCAGCACCAGCATGAATCCGTAGCCGTATATACGCAGCGCAAATTCCTTGCCGAATATCTCCACTGTTCCGAAATCGACGATATAATCCAGCATCCGCCTCACATTGTGCTGTAAACCGGGCCGCTGCTGCGCCCGCTTAAAGCATCCTTTCTATCCGGTTATCCCTGTCCACCAGCACGACTTTCGCCGAAATCTGCTTGGCCTCGTCGGGCGTTGCGTACCCGTAGGCCATGATTATGCACAGGTCGCCGACGTTGACGAGTCTGGCGGCAGCGCCGTTGATGCATATCGTCCCGCTTCCGCGGGCGCCCTCGATGACGTAGGTCTCGAACCTCGCCCCGTCGGCCAGGTCCGCAACAAGCACGAACTCACCGGGAAGGATTCCCGAGGCGTCCAGAAGGTCGCGGTCTATGGTTATCGAACCGACGTAGTCCACCTCCGCCGCCGTTATCGTGGCGCGGTGTATTTTTGCTCGTAATAATTTCAGCAGCATGGCGTCACTATATGTTTACGCGGGTAATTCATTCGCTCGTTGGGTGTGAATCTATTGTCATATTATCAATTAATCTGGCCTTGCCAAACTTTACCGCCAGGGCCGCCACGACGGGACCGCTGGTGTTTTCTACTTCCCGCAGGGTGTGGGGGTCAACGATGCTGACATAATCAATCTCGCCGCTGGGTGCGTCGGATGCAAGGCGCTGTCGGATGGTCTCGACAACATCGGCCGCGGGAGGATGTCGCCGCTCTATCATTTCGCGCGCCTCTCGCAGCGACCGATACAGCGCCGACGCCTCCTTCCGCTGGTCGGCGGTGAGGTAGGTATTCCGACTGGACACCGCAAGCCCGTCGTCTTCGTGGACGGTGGGGCAGACTATTATCTTCACGGGAAAGTTCAAGTCCTCGACCATCCGGCGGACAATCACCGACTGCTGGTAGTCCTTGGCGCCGAAATACGCCGCGTCCGGACGAATTATGTTAAACAGTTTGGTCACCACTGTGCACACGCCGGTGAAGTGTCCTTCCCGGCTGGCGCCGCACAGGCGCCGGTCCAGGTCTTTTACGTTCACTTCCGTAAGCGGCTCGGACGGGTACATTTCCGCCACCGTCGGGGCGAACACCACGTCCACGCCGTGCGACTCGCAGGCGGCCAAATCTTCATCCGGCGTTCGCGGATAGTCGTGCAGATCCTCGCCCGGGGCGAACTGGGTCGGATTCACGAATATACTCACCACCACCGCCCCGCATTCGCCGCGGGCGGCGTCTATCAGCGACAGGTGACCGGCGTGCAGGGCGCCCATCGTGGGCACCAGCCCCACGCTTCCGGCGCCGCGCAGCGACGCCACCTGTCGGCGGGTCTGCTCGATGGTCCGCGTTACGTTCATATCGTTCTTACGCTTCGGTGTTCGCGGATGTTTTAATTTCGCCAAGCCGCCGGCGGACGCGGGCGACCAAATCCTCCCGTCGCTCGCGGCTGCGAAAATCGACCGAACCGCAGTCCGCCGCCACCACGGGACAGTTGCATCCGCTCGCGTATCGGGCGTACCGGGCCCTCATCCGGCCCAAAAAGCCGGCGTCCATGACCTGCTCGAAGTCCCTGCCACGCGCCGCTATCCTTTCAAGCAGCAGTTCCTCGGGAGCGTCGAGGTGAATAATCACGTCCGGGGCGTGAACCAGCCCGTCGAAACGGTCGGCAACGGCGCAGTAAGCGGAAAAATCCGCCCTCGCCAGGCGCTCCCGGGCGTAGATGCGGTCCTGACAATAGCCGTAATCGCTGACGAACAGCCCGCCTGGGGGCCAACTCGACGCCGACAACTGGCTCACGCGCCCAAGCAGAAAATACAACTGCGCCGGAAGACACCATCGCTGCTGACCCACGTAAGAATCCACCAGGAACGGATTGCCCGCGTAATCCTCGCGGATAATCTCCGCCGGCAAATCCTCACACAAAAACTCCGCCAGGGTCGTTTTACCCACTGCCGGGGGGCCTATTATGCTCACCAGCGAGGCGCTCACCGCCCGCCCTCCAGTTCATCAAGCATCTGCGCCACCGTCTTGTTGAGCGTGGGATGCACGACATGGGCGCCTATCTTCGCCAGCGGGCGCAGCACGAACAGCCGCTCGTGCATATGCGGGTGCGGTATGGTCAACTCACGGGAGTTCACCACCACGTCGTCCATGATGAGTATGTCAAGGTCGCACGTCCGCGGACCCCACCGCTGCTCACTGCTGCGATCGCGACCCAGTCGCGACTCGATATCGCCAAGAACCTCCAGAAGCTCCCACGGGTCCAGAGTGGTGCGGACTTTGACCGCCGCGTTGAGGTACCTGTCCTGGTCCGGGGGACCGCCGACCGGCTCGGTAAGCAGCATCGGAGATATCGCAATAACGTCCACCCCTCGGGTCTCGTCGAGCATTTTGGCGGCCTCCAGGAGCGTCCTGGCCTTGTCGCCGACGTTGCTGCCCATCGCGATGTATGCCGTCTTGGGGTCCATGTCAGTATCAGTTGATCGATTAATCGGTTGACCGGTTCACCTTTTCACCGATTCACTGACTCACCATTTTATTTTGCCCAGGCGTTCGACCGCCTCTGTGAGGCGCTTTTCGGGAACGGTCAGGGACGCACGGAAATATCCCTCGGCCGGTTCACCGAAGCCCGCGCCCGGTATGAGGACCACGTCGGCCTCGTCAAGGCAGCGCCTGGCGAAGGTCATCGAGTCCACCCCGTCGGGGCACGCCCCCCAGACGTAGAACGTCGCCGCGGGCCTGGAGACGCGATATCCGCCCTGCTGAAGTCCATCGCATAAAATATCGCGCCGGCGATGATAAATCTCGCGCTGTTCGACGACCTCGTCGCTGTCGTAGTTCTCCAGCGCTTCGGCCCCGGCCCACTGGATGGCGTTGAACTGCCCGGAGTCCACGTTGCCCTTTACCTGCGCCAGAGCGGCGATTATATCGGCGTTGCCCACCGCGAAGCCAAGGCGCCAACCGGTCATGTTGAACGTCTTGGACAACGAGTGGAACTCCACGGACACGTCCTTGCCTCCGGGCGCCTGCAATATGCTCGGCGGGCGGTTGTCGTCGTCGAAATAGACCTCGTTGTAGGCGGCGTCGGAGGCGACGATAACCTCGTTTTCCTTCGCCCATGACACCAGCTCGGCGCACCACTGGTCAGAGGCGGTGGACGCCGTCGGATTGTTGGGGTAGTTCACGTATATCAGGCGCGCCTGTCGGGCGACTTCCTGCGGGATCGACTCCAAATCGACCAGCCAGCCGTTCTGCTCGCTCAGCGGGAGATAATTCGTCCTGGCGCCGGCGAATATCGAGGCGGAGTTATAGACCGGGTATCCCGGGCGAGGAACCAGCACTACCTGCCCGGGGTCCACCACGGCAAGTGGAAGGTGGGCTATGCCGTCCTTGGAGCCGATGGTGGTGATGACCTCCCCCACGGGGTCCGCATCCACGCCGTAGCGGGACTTCATAAAATTCGCCGCCGCCTGGCGAAACTGGGGCACGCCCTCGTCGAACGGGTAGCGGTGGTTGGACGGTTCGTCGGCGGCCTTTTTCAGCCGCTTGATAATGAAATCGAACGTGGGGCGGTCCGGGTCGCCAACCCCCAGGTTGATAACGTCTCGACCCATGGCAAGCGCGTCACGCTTGGCCTTGTCTATCTCCAGAAATAAGTAAGGCGGCAACGCTTTTAGTCGCTCGGATTTATCCCACAATGTCGTTTCTCCTTCCATGTAAAAACAACTCAACTTCCTGAATATATACCATAATACCACCCCAACTGTTAATTGCTTAATCGGTTAACGGACCTGCGGGTCGGCGAATCCATTTCATCACGGTCCCGGCGGCGCGCCGCGCATCCTCGATTATCATGTACAACGACGGAACCAGACCCAGCGTGATGAGCGTGGCGAACAGCAGCCCGAAACCAAGCGACAGCGCCATTGGTATCAGGAACCGCGCCTGCCTGGAGGTCTCGAAGATCATCGGCGCCAGCCCGCCGAACGTCGTCAGCGTGGTCAACAATATCGGGCGGAACCTTTGAATGGCCGCCTCGTGTATCGCCTCGCGCGGCGCCATGCCGACATCCCGACGACGACGGTTGGCGAAGTCTATAAGAACCAGCGAATCATTCACCACCACACCCGACAACGCCACTATGCCGAACATGCTCGGCAACGAAAGGTCGTAACCCATTATAAGGTGGCCGATTATGGCGCCTATGACGCCGAACGGTATGCTCACCATAATAATCAGCGGCTGGACGTAACTCCGGAAAGGAATCGCCAGCATCGCGTAAATCACCATCATTGCCAGGATGAATCCGACCTGCAGCGACCCGAGACTTTCGCGTATGTCGGCCTGGTGACCCTCGAAACTGTAACTCAGGCCAGGATATTTATTCATAACCTTCGGAAGGATGGAACTCTTGACGTCGGCGAGCACCTCGCCCGCCTTCGAGCGGGGAGTTACCACGGCGGTCACCTGAACGATGCGCCGACCCTGCCTGCGGTTGATGACGGTGTACGCACGCCCCCGGTCGCGCCGCGCAACCTCACGCAGCGGTACGAATGTGCCGGCGGGCGTGCGCACCAGCAGATTCTCGATGTTGTACTCGGAATCACGCTGATGCCCGGGAAGGCGAACCATGATCTTTATCTCGTCCCGCCCGCGCTGCTGGCGGATGGCCTCGGCCCCGTAAAAGGAGTTGCGGACCTGCCTGCTGATCTCGCGGGCGGTCAGGCCCAGACTCTTGCCCTCGGGCAGCACCTTGAAGTCCAGTTGCGGTTTGCCCGGCTGGAATCCGTCGTCGACGTCCCTGACCAGCGGGTAGGTTTCCAGTTCGGCGGCCACCTCGCCGCTGACCTCCTCCAGCACGCCGATTTCGCGATGGCTCAGTTCGACGTTCACCGGCGACCCCCTGCTGCCAGGACCGCCGAAATCCGCAGTGAATTTAATGTACTCCACACCGGCGACCTCGCCCACCTCGCGCCGCCAGCGGCGGGTGAATTCGCCCGTGCTCATTATCTTCTCGCGAATATCCGGGTCGGCAAGGTAAACCATTACCCGGGCGGTATGGCTGCCCTCCCTGCCGACGTCGGCGAAAATGCCCTCCACCAGTTCCGGATGCCCGCACTCCACCGCAACCTTGCGGGCACTGTCAACCATCCGTTTTACGACAGCGTCGGTGTGGGCGACCGGCGCGCCGTAAGGCAGGACCAATTGCCCATAGGCCAAGTCCGATTCCACCACCGGAAACATGGCGAAGCCCATTCGCCCGCTTCCGGCGTATCCCAGCATCATCACCAGTATCCCCGCCGCTACCGCCAGCGTCACGTAGCGGTGACTCAGCACCCTCCAGAGGAACGGGCCGTAAACATCCTGCACAAACCGCCGGAAACCGCGACTGAACGCCTGTTGCCTTCCGTGAATCCAGGCGAACACGCCTCGCCTCCGGACACGCTTGCCCGCGTGACTAAGGTGCGCTGGAAGCACGAACAGACTCTCGACCAGCGATATCAGAAAAACCGTTATCACAACCAGAGGTATCATCCTGAAAATCTTGCCGGTCGTTCCGGGTATCAGCGCCAGGGGCATAAATGCGGCTATGTTGGTCAGGATGCTGAAAGTCACGGGCGAGGCCACTTCGCGCGCCCCGCGAATCGCCGCCTTCAAAAATCCCATGCCCTCCTGACGGTAGTGATAGACATTTTCGCCCACCACGATGGCGTCGTCCACCACGATGCCCACCGCGATTATGTAGGCGAACAGCGATATCATGTTCACCGAAACGCCCAGCGACGGAAGAAACAGGAACGAGCCGAGGAACGAAATCGGTATCCCCAGCATCACCCAAAACGCCAGGCGGATCTCCAAAAACAGCCCCAGTATTATCAGGACCAGCACCAGACCGATGGACAGGTTGCGCATGAGCAGTTCGACTCGCTGTGCGTAAAACTCCGAGCGGTCGCGCCGTATGGCAGTGTCCACGCCCGGGGGGAGTATCGGCTTATATTCGGCCAATACCTCGCGTACGGCATCGGCGACCCGGGTGGGGGTCTGGTCGCCCACGCGGTAAACCTCGATCATCGCCGCGCGCTTGCCGTTGTATAAGGCGTGGCGGTCCACATCCTCGAAGCCGTCGGTCACCTCGGCGATCCTGTCCAGGGGAACCTCCGTACCGTCCGACGCATTCACCACGGGCAGGCGGGCGAACTGCCTTCCCCAGTCGCGGCGCTCCTTGACGCGAACGAGTATCTCCCCGCCCGGCGTCTTTAGACCCCCGCCCGGCACGTCCAGGGCGGCATTGCTGACCCGTCGGGCAACCTCCTCCAGACTCAGGCCATAACGCCGCAGGTTCTCCTGCGGGATTTCAATGTTAATCTGCGGCGTCCGCACGCCCTCCAGTTCCGCGCTGGTTATGTCCGTGTGCTGGAGAAGTTCGTCCCGCAGTTTCTCCGCCGTGCGACGAAGCGCGCTTTCGCTCACGTCGCCGTAAATCGCCACTTCCAGCACGCCGCGCTTGCGCGCCACGGCGCGGACTTCCGGCTCCTCGGCGCTTTCGGGAAAGGTCCGGATTCTGTCAACCTCGGCCTGAACTTCCTGCGTCAGGCGGTTTATGTCGGTTCCCAGAATCGCTTCGACTATGACCGTTCCGCCTCCCTCGCGCGCGGTTGATGTTATCTCGTCAACGCCCTCCAGGTCGCTGACCGCCTCTTCGATGGACTGAAGTATGCCATCCTCGACCTCGTCGGGACTGGCGCCGGGATAAACCACACGCACCTCGACCTGCTCAAGCGTCAGGTCCGGAAAGAACTCCTGCTTGATATTCAGCATGGCGATGAATCCGCCGGCGATGAACACCACCATGACGAGATTGGCGGCCACAGAATTGCCCGCCATCCACGCGATGGGTCCCTTTTTGGGGGTGGATTGGGATTCGTCGTTCACCGTCGGGGCTCCCGCGGGGCTTGGGGTTTGCCGTCTTCGCCGCCGGACACGCGAAGCAACTGGCCTTCCACCGGAGAGGCAAGGTCGCTGGTTATGAGGCGGTCGCCGTCGTCAAGCCCGCGCGAAACGTAAACCACGTCGCGGCCGGCCCAGGCGATTTTGACTTTGCGAATTTGCAGTTTATCGTCCGCGCCGGCGACCCAGACCTTCTCGCCGTCGTGGATATTGTCACGGTCCACCACGACCACGTCATGAATCCGTCTGCCCTCGATGGCGACGTCCACATAGGCGTCGAGTATCATCGCCATCTCGCCGTTTTGGGGCTCGGACAGGCCTAACGGATCTTCCACCGACACCAGCAACCGGGCCATTCTACCCTGGGGCTCCAGTTGCCTGATCAGCCGTAATACCTTACCCGTCCTGAACTTATCATGACCCCAGTACGCCTCGTGATAGATGCGGACCTTCGAGGCCTTCCCGTCGCGGGCGGGTATTTCGATCCACGGCAACTGGTCAACGGGAACCAGCACTTCAACCCAAAATTCATCCGTTCCTACGAACCTCGCCACGCCCTGTCCGGTCGCCACCTGCGAGCCGGGATCGATACTGCTTTTTATCACCGTGCCGTTGAACGGCGCTTTGACTGTTGTGCGGAACAGGTCCAGTTTGACCTCGCGGAGTGTATTTTTTGCATCCTCGACCGCGCTGTCGGCTGCATCTGCCGCCGCCTGGGACGAGGCGACCGCCGCCTCTGCCGCCTCCACCGCCGCGCGGGCGCTTGCCAGTTGCGGTTTGCGCAGGACCAGTTCGCGGTCTTCCCGGCTTATCTCCTCGCCGAGCAGTTCGTACTCCCGCCGGGCCACGGCGCACCTGCCCAGCTCGACCTTCAGCGCCTCCCTGGTCTTGGCCAGTTCGGCTTTCCGCAGCGATATGTCGTTTTTGCGCTGTCGGGCGACGAGTTCGCTCTGCTCCAGCGCCAAGCGGGCCCTTTGGACGGCTATCTCGTAATCCTCGCGGTCTATCTGGAACATCTGCTCGCCGGCGCCGAACAGTCCGCCGGGCTCGAACTTTTCGCTCACGTCGGTCACCTGTCCGCCCACGCGGGGGGCGATGCTTATATTACTCGCCGCGGTGACAGTGCCCATGGCGTGAACCACCACCTGGTGTGCGGTCCTGCTGACGGGCCTGACCTCCACAAGCAGCGCGCCGCTCCTGGCCGGGCGACGCTGCGCCCTGGGTTTGTGGAGCATCCAGTAAACGCCCAGGCCTGTCCCGCCGCACAGCACCACCAGGGCGATTATACAAGCAATAATTCCGCCTGTAATTCGCCCGCTTCGGGTCGACGCGCACAAGGGCGCCTTGTTGTTATTGCCGGCGCTAGTCTTCATTTTCTTCGGACTCCGGTGAGTCATTGTTACCTTTCCGCCGGGGCAGGAGTTTCTCTATCGGCCCTCTCACGCGGCGCGGGGGCTCGGGCGGCGGGGATAATCCCCACCCGCGACCCAGCGCGCGGTAGAGGTCTATCCGCCTGTCGAGCAGTTCGCGGCGCGCCCGGAGATAACTACTTGCCAACTGCTGGTGCAACAGGCGCGAGGTGAGGTAACGCGTAAATTCCTCGGCCCCCTTGATGTAGTTCCGCCTGATCTGCTCCAGCGATTTTGCCGACAGGTCCAATTGCTTGCGCAGACTCTCCACGTATTGACGCTGGTGTTCTTCCCCGGCAAGGGCGTTTTCCACTTCCGCGACGGCCTCCAGGACGGTCTGCCCGTAGTTGTGCAGAATTTCCGCCGCCGCCGCACGCGAACGTCGGACCTCGGCCTCTCGCAGACCGGCGTCGAAGACCGGCGCGGTCAGACCCGCCGCCATGGACGCCAGCCAATTGTCGAACAGGTCCCGAATACGCTCATCGGAGGCATCCGCCCCGGCCGTGAGCGTCAGTTTTGGAAACTGCTCGGCAATCGCGGCGGCGGTGCGCCTGTCCGCCGCCATTACCCTCAACTGCGCCGCTCGCACGTCGGGGCGGGCGCTAACCCAACGCGCCGGCACGCCCGTGGACGGTAGTTCGGGCAACTTCGGCAACATTTTTCCCTCCGGTGTCCGGTAACCACCGGGCGCCCTGCCCAGCAGCACAGCAAGGGCGTTGCAGGCCACGGCCAGCTGCGAAAACACGACCTGCCGCTGCCCCCGTCTCTCCTGGAGAACCTCGCGCTGCTGCAGCACGTCCGCCGCCAGCACCTGTCCCTGGCGGAACTTAACCGTTATAACGTCGAGAAACTCGCTGTTGGTGCGTATCTGCTCGTCCAGCAGGTCGAGTTGCCCGCGGAGTTCGACAATGCGGTACCAGGTCGCGGCAACCTGTCCGCTGAGGGTGAGCGCTGCCGCAAGTACGTCCTGCTCGCTGGCGCGGGCGTCGAGTTCCGTGGCGTCGTAAGTAGAGCGCACCCGCCCCCACAGGTCCACCTCGTATGAGGCCGACAGACCCAGCGAAAATTCCGTCTCGTAGGTCTTGCCCAACATTTCAGTCCGGCTGACCGTGCGCGAGGCGGCGGCGTCGCCGGTGACGGACGGCAACAGCGGCGCTGCGCTTTTCTGCAACTGCGCCTGCGCCTGGCGGAGGCGATCCCACGCGGCGCGCAGCGTGAGGTTGCCACACAACGCCTCGTCCATCAGTTTGTCGAGGTTCTCGTCGCCCAGCGCGGTCCACCACCGCTTTGGCGCCGTGGCGGTCCCGCCGGCGGAGAACTTTTCGGGAACCTCAACCGGCGCGGAAGGACTCTCAAATCGCGCGCCGCACCCTGCCACCAGCGCGCACAGGCAAAACACCGCCGGCGCCCGGCGAATATTATTCCAGGTCGCGCTTGTGCAGTCTTTGCACAAAGTCATCCTCGAACTCCATGTCGGGCCAGTCGCCTGACTCTATGCCCTTTTTCATCTCGTTTATTCCCGCCAGCACGAACCGCATGGTGTGTTCGATAAAGGGCCCCATGTTCGTTATCTCGAGTCGGTCGTCCAGCGCCCTTGCCTTATCGCCCATCATTCGTCCGGGGTGTTTGAGACGGTGGAGCGTGTAGAAAATCGGACTCATCACCGTCAGCATGCAAAGCCCCACCTGCCCCTCGGTAGCGCGGGAACCGAGCATCTCCTTGAGCAGGTCGTGCATCCGCCGGCGCAGCGGCTCGATGCTTTCTTTGTGTGCCTCCAGCAGCAACCCGGTGGGATTCGACAGTTCGTGACGCATGATCTCGAATTCCTTGGTTCCCGGGTCGAGTATTCTTTTAATCAGGGCCGATATCCTCGCCCTCAGCCGATGCTCGGGCGGGAAGTCGTCGCCGACGCCCCCGTCCGGAGGGTACTTGCGCACGCCCTGCTCGAACGTATTACGCCAGGCCTCGACGTATAATTTCTCCTTGCTGCGGAAGTAGTAGTTAACCGCCGAAATGTTCGCATCCGCCCGCCGGCATATCTCCGCGATGGTGGCCTCGCCGTAGCCCTTCTCGGCGAAGACCGCCGCCGCCGATTCCAATAACCGTTCCTTGGTTCCAGTGCTTTGATCCGATGGCATGTCCGCACCTTTCAAATAAACAATTAAATTATATGTTTAATTCATGGATTTTAAATATATTTTGGGGAAAATCGCCAAATTATTGCTAAGCCATTAATATAAATGATGTTATACTATACGGTGTCACGTTTGCGGAGTTAATTAATGAGGTTATAGTAAAGACGCCCCACCGTGTTGGCCTCTTCAGTTCTTCTTTAGTTTATATACGCCGACTTCCTTATCCTTGAACATCGGGACGTAGAGGACGTTGTTCCTGCGGTCCAGTCCTATGTCGGCCGGGGTCGTGAGGTCATCGATAAGCGTGGTGACGGTTGTCTTGTCCGGGGATATCGCGCATACCTTCCCGCCGGAGAAGTCCGCTACGACGAACGTCCCGTCGGACATAACCTCGATTCCGTCCAGCGACTCGAAGTGCTCCCCCAAACCGAACGCCTCTGGCCCCTTCTTGCCCGTCGCGTCGAGTTCGTAGACGTCGTGCTTCGGCCAACTGACGCCGTACATCTTTCCGCCGTGGAAGGTTATCCCGTTGACCCCGACGGGCGCCTTGACGAGTGTCTGCCTACCGGATTCGGGGTCTATTCGGTGAACTTTCCCTGTCCCGGTGTCCGAGACGTACACCGCCCGGCCGTCGGTGGCGGTGTCGTTGAGCATCCTGGCGCCGTCAACGTCAATGGGCTTTCGCCACTGCGGGCTTCCGTCCTCGACCACGCCTATCCGCAGCACCCTTGTCATGTCGGCCACGTATAACACGTCCTCCAGCATGCACATGCCCTTGGGCGAGTTCATCACGGCGTCGGGCTCGCTCTTAAGCCACTTGAGGGCGACGATTTTACCGTCCGGTTTCAGCCGTGAGATGAACGCCTCGCCGTCGGAGGCCCATGGCCCGCGCCCGGTGTCCTGAACGTTCGATACGTAAACCGTTTTTCCGTCCGGCGCCGCCAGGACGCTCTCGAGCACGTCGAAACCCTTGACGGTCCTTACGTGCTTGGCCGATACGCTACCCGAATCCTCCTTCGTGGAGGACTTGCACCCGATGATCGCCAACAACACGACAGCCGATGCCACCGCCGCCCTGAAAACTCTCGATGAAATGCACACTGTCATGGAAGGACTCCTTATAATTGTGCCGCGCAAAGCCCGAAACAGGTTGACCGACATCGGCATTAAAAGCAATATTAACACTTCGGAAGTGTTTATACAAACACGCCCCCATACAACATCCCGCGTGTTAAAGTCTTGGATTACAAAAACACTCGAAAACCGGCTTACACAAGGACGACAAAAATGGAAATGCCGAAAACACACCCATCGAAAGCATTCAACCGATGCGTATCGTTCCTGGGCGCGGGGCTTTTGCTGGCGGCGCTGGTGACGGGCGCCGCCTGCACGCCCGAACAGTACGCAGCCCAGGCGGACCGCACGGCCTACAACACCATCCGGCGCGGACAGGCGACCGCCATGGGCAAGGTGCGCCCCTTCGGGGTCGATTACTCGCCCGGGCAATACGACACATCAGGCGGGGAGACCAAACCGGCCTCCACGCAACCGGCGATCCTTACGCTGGACAAGGCGCTGGAGATTGCGTTTACCAACTCGCGCGACTTCCAGACCCGCAAGGAGACGCTCTATTCGGCCTCCCTTGCCCTTGCAAACGCCTCGCGGACGTGGAACTGGAGTTTCGTGGACGGGCAGGTGTCCGGGGGGGGTGAATGGACGCGTTCGGCGCGGGGAGGCGCCGAGGGCGCCACCGACGCAACGGCAAAGACCGCAGACGCGCAGGCGAATCCCTCCATCGTACAGAGATTCATACACGGGGGAATTCTCACGCTGGGCGCCACGCTGGATTTCGCAACAGACTTCCTCGGGTCCGACAGCACGCCCGTCGGCTCGCTGCTGGAGGCCAATCTCACCCAGCCGCTGCTGCAGGGCGCCTGGCGCGGATTCGCATACGAAGACCAGTACCGCCTGAAGCGCGACTTCATCTTCGCAGTGTACGATTACGCCAGGTTCCGCCAGAGGTTCGCGGCCGACATCGTCACGGACTACTACTCGGTGCTCTCCCAGCGCGACCAGCTGGAAAACGAACGAATGAACATCGAGCGCCTCAGGGAAACCCTTGCCCTTACCAGGGTGCTGGTCGAGGGCGGGCAGGTGTCTCGCATCCAGGGCGACCAGGCCGAGCAGAACCTGCTCAACGCGCAGGTGCGATTCGAGGCCAACAAGCGCAGATACCGCAACCAGCTTGACAGTTTCAAGATAACGCTGGGCCTGCCGGTGACCACGCCGCTGGAGCCGGATTATCCCGCCGCACTGGAGGCCCTCACCCGCGCCGGACCGCAGGAGATGCCCATAAGCGAGGACGACGCTGTCGCCGCGGCGCTGTCGTCGCGCCCGAGCCTGCTGACCGCCCGGGCGAACGTCCGCGACGCCGCAAAGGACGTGGAGATAGCGGCCGACAAGTTCAACCCCCAACTCGACGTTACGCTGGCCGCCGGCGTGCCGTCCACCGAGCCGCAGAAATTCTGGCGGCTACAGGGGCACAAACACACCCGCTCGGCCGTGGTCGAGTTCAACTACGAAATCGACCAGACCGACAACCGCGACGATTATCGAAACGCAATCATCGCCTTCGGCAAGGCCAGGCGCGACCTCGCCGAGGCGGAGGACAATATCCGCCTGAACGTCCGCCAGGCGTACCGCTCGCTGCTGGAGTCGCAAAGGACATACCAGTTGCAGAAGCGATCCGTGACGATAGCCCTTCGGCGGCGCAAACTCGCCTCGCTCCAGCAGAAAGAAGGCGAGGCCTCGGCGCGAGACGTGCTCGAGGCAGAAGAGGCCCTGCGCGACGCACAGAACGGTCTCACCAGCGCCCTGATACAATACACCACCACGCGTTTGGAGTTTCTGGCCGATATTGGTATGATAGAGGTTGACCCCAAAGGAAATATACGTGAGCGAAATCAACCATTCAGATTCGACCGGATCCGGGAGCAATATTCCTATGTCGAACTCGGAGAAAGCGAAACAATCTCCCCCGGCCCGTAGAGGCCCGGCGGCGGGACAACGTCGCAAGGCCGCCGCGCTGGCGCTGGGCATGCTGATAACGACCGGCGGGTGCATAGGAATATATCTGGCGGTCACCCACGCCGGGTCGGACAATCCCGGCGACGAACACAAAGTGGCGCGCGTCAGGCGGGGAGAACTGGTCGTCTCCGTCACCGAATCGGGCAAAATCGCCGCCGAGAAGCGAACCGTCATCGCAAACGAACTGGAATGGCCCGTCATAATAAAGTCCGTCGTGGAAAACGGAACGCTCGTGTCTCAAGGCGAGGAAATTATCGAATTCGAATGCAAGGCCCTGCTGGATGAAATCGAAGAAGAGGAACTCGACGTGGAAACCGCCCGGTTGAGTTACAAGCAGGCAGCCGAAAGTTACGAACTCAAGAAAAAGGAGATGGCCAACAAGGTCACCCAGGCACAAAACGCCCTCCTGGAGGCCAAGGAAGACCTCAGCCAATACAAGGACACCGGCGGGCAGTGGGAAATTGAGAAAAACGACGCCGAAAGCGAAATACAACTCGCACGACAGAAACTCAAACTCGCCCAGGAAAAACTCGAATTCAAGGAGCGCGTCAACAAGGACCCCGAACTGAACAGCCCGTACTCCAGCAACGAGATCGAGGCCGACCGGCTGGAAGTGCAGCGCCTGGAGCTTGCGCTGGAAAAGGCCGTCGCAAACAAAAAAATGCTCGTCAAGTACGACCACCCGCGGCAACTGCGGCGTCTCGGCGCCGCCGTCGAGGAAGCCCAACTCGACCTCCAGAGGGCGAAACTCGAGGCAGAAACCCAACTCTCCCTGGACGAAGCGGAAGTGCGAAACAAAAAACAACGCCTCGAAAGAAACGAGAACAAACTCAAAGAACTCTACCAGGACCGCGAGCAACTGACCATCGAGGCCGAAAAAGATGGACTTGTCGTCTACGACACCGGCGGAAGCCGATGGCGCCCCAGCGACGTGGAGGTCGAAGTCGGACAGGAAATCCGCCCCCGCCAGCAGTTGATGATCATCCCCGACATGACGACGCTTCACGTGGAGACCAAGGTTTTCGAGGCCGTCGTCAACCAGATCCGCGCCTCGCCGACGGGACAAAACGCCACACCTGCGATCATCCGCCTCGACGTGAACCGCGATAAACCGCTTAACGGATATGTCAAGTGGGTCGCGCCCATTCCCGAAACCCAGAACCGCTTCGGCGACACCGGCGCAAACACCTTTAAGGTCGAAGTGGCCACCGACCAGCTGCCCGAAGGCATCAAGCCCGGAATGACCGTCGAGGTGGAACTGATACTGACCCGCCTGAAAAACGTCCTTACCGTGCCGGTGGCGGCCGTCTTCACCGAACAGGACAAAACCTACTGCTGGAAACTCGACGACGGACAGGCCGAAAAAATTCCCGTCACGATCGGAAGGTCGAACGACCGGCGCGTGCAGATTAAAAGCGGACTGTCCGCCGGCGACAAGGTTCTGCTGGTCCCCCCCGAATCGGCGCCGCAAGCGCCGGACATGGTCACTGCCGAAAAACAGCCACCGGAAACGAAAAGACCCGCCCCACCGCAAAAACCATCACGCACAGGCCCCTCGCCAAACCGCAGAACGCCCCGATAATCCCATGGACCACCCTATCATCCAACTGTCAGACGTGTGGAAAATTTACCCCATAGGTCCGGGCGTGCCCGCCCTGAGGGGCATCGAACTGACCGTCCGCGCCGGTCAATACATCGCCATCACCGGTCCCAGCGGCTCGGGCAAGAGCACCATGCTGAACATACTCGGTTGCCTGGACAAGCCCACCAGCGGGCGGTACTTCCTCGGCGGGCAGGACGTCTCGCACATGTCGGACAACGAACTGTCCCAGATCCGCAACCTGCGGATCGGATTCGTCTTCCAGTCGTTCAACCTCATCCCGTGGATGACCGTCGCCCAGAACATCGAGGTCCCGCTGGTGTACCAAGGCACGTCCCGTGCAGACCGCCACCGCATAAGCGCAGAACTGGCCGCAAGGGTCGGCCTGGAGCATCGCCTGGACCACCGCCCCACCGAGTTGTCCGGCGGGCAGAGGCAGCGGATCGCCATCGCGCGGGCCCTGGCGAACGACCCGCTGGTCATCCTCGCCGACGAACCCACCGGAAACCTCGACTCGCGGACCGGGCAGGAGATAATGTCCATCTTCGACGACCTCAACCGACGGGGATGCACCATCGTTGCCGTCACACACGAAGACCACATCGCCGCACACGCCGAGCGGATGGTGGCCATTGGCGACGGGCTTATCGAATCGGACGTGGCAACCACACCAAAACGCAGCACAAATGAAAGCGATTAACAAGGCAAAAGACATCGTTCAGCTCGCCCTGCACTCGCTTGCGGTGCACAAGGTTCGCTCGGCGCTTACCATGCTGGGCATAATCTTCGGCGTGTGGTCGGTAATCGTGATGCTGGCTATAAACGAAGGCGCCTCGCGGCGTTCGCAGGCGGCACTGCGCGAGATGGGCAGCGACAACATCATCATCGACTCGATCAAGCCCCCGGCCGACCAGGGCTCCGCCAGCAGCGGACTAGGATTCCAGGCCCTTGTCTTCGGGCTCACCAGGCGAGACGTGAATATCATAAAAAGCAACATTCCAAAAATTCAAATGTGCGTCGTAGCGCACAAGACCCAAAAACACCTCTACGCCATGGGCAAGAAGTTCGAGGCCGACGTCCTGGGCACCGAACCGAGTTACGGGCGAATCGTTCAGATGCGCCTCGACGCCGGGCGGTTCATCACCTCGGCGGACATGATCCGCCGAAAGGCGCACTGCGTTATCCTCCGCTCACTCTCGGACCGCCTGTTCGGATACCGCGACCCGCTGGGGCGGATAATCCGCCTGAACAACGAGCCGTTCACCGTGGTGGGCGTCCTTGAGCGCCTGCCGACCACGCTGTCCAAAAACCTCAGCGAAAACACCGTCATCGTGCCTCTCTCGGCCGACCGCGAACGGTTCGGCGACATGACGGTCATGAGATCCGCAGGAACCTTCATGATCGAAAAGGTCGAGGTCAGCCAAATTATTCTCAAGATGGCCGACCGCCGCGCCGTCATGAACGCCGCCTCAATACTGCGCCACCTGCTGCCGAGGTATCACGATAACGACGATTACGACATCAAGGTACCGATGGAACTTATTACGCAGCAGCAGGAGCAGTCGCGACTGTGGAACATCGCGTTCTTCGTCATCGCATCGGTGTCGCTGGTGGTGGGGGGAATAGGGATAATGAACATAATGCTGGCCGGCGTCACCGAGCGGACGCGCGAGATCGGAATCCGACGCGCACTGGGCGCCAAAAAACGCGACATCGTCATCCAGTTCCTCGTCGAGTCCGTCACGCTGACCATGGCAGGGGGAATCATTGGCGTGGCCGCCGGGCTCGCCGGACCGAGAATCGTCGAGCCGCTGCTGAAACTCCAGGCCGTCATTTCCCCGGGCATGCTGGCGCTTCCGTTCGTCATGGCCATTATCGTCGGCGTTGTCAGCGGGCTGTATCCCGCCCTTCGCGCCGCCGCGCTCGACCCCATCGAAGCCCTCCGGCACGAATAATCCGTAGAAAACCCAGACCTCCAACTTCAGACATCAGGATTCAAACTTCAGGCAACACGACGACGGCGAAGGAGAATCAATCCTGATAATGCCAATAACGCAGCAAAGGCCGGTTCCGGCACCTGTCCGTCCCGACCCGCCGAGCCCGCGTCATACGTGCTGCCAAAGTTCTGCAGCAACCAGGCCGCCCGACTTCCGAATCGGGACACCCGCGCTTTCGTGTGTATCCCCTTGACCCCTGCTGATGCATTGCCGGGCGGGTTTATTTAACTTTGATATTGCCGGACTACGTCCTCCAGTTCGGCCAGTTTTCTTATGCGATGGTCCGCCCGTACCGGCAGCAGTCCCGACAGGCCCGGGGTGTCTTTGAGAACCGATATCATGCCCACGCGATTGGCGCCGATAACGTCGGCCCGGGGCGAATCGCCCACAAAGACGGTCCTGCGGGCCTGGAGGTCCGCCCGGCGCAGCGCGATTTTGAATATTCTGCGGTCCGGTTTGCGGAACCGCACGTCGCAGGAATACACCCGCACGGGGAAGAACTCCAGCAGGCCCTCCTGGTCAAGGTGGCGGTCCAGGATCCTTCCCGGAACGAACGTGTTGGAAACTATGCCCAGTTTCAAACCGGCGTCGCGCAGGCGTTCCAGCACGCCCGCCAGACCCTTTTCGACCGTGGCGGATTCACGCAGCGGTTTGTACCACAGCCAGGCCAACTCCATTATGTCTTCGGGTGTGAAATGATGATCCATATCGTCGGCCAGACTGCGTATCACTTCCAGTGAGTTGAATTCTCGCGCGGTGGCGCGGCTTTTGATGTAGTGCCAGCGGATTCTCCATATTTGCCGCCTGCGGTAACCGGCGAAAGACGGTATTTCCACGCCGATTTCTTTGAGGTAATCGTAAGAATTACGCGCGCCTGATTCGTAAAGCACCCGCGTGCTGACGGGCGCGAAGTCCACCAGAGTGTTGCCAAGGTCGAAAAGTATTCCGTCAACTGGGCCGACCATCTTATTGTTCCTGTTCATGCCGTTTTGGAAAGATATCCGCCGGGCGGGATTGTTTCAACACGCCGCGCAGGGTTACATTTATTTCACTAGACCCTGAAGTTGCATCCCGCGCCCGGACGACAAATGCGCAGTATTGTCTCGGGCGCGCAATAACCGCACATTCAAACCTGCATTCAATATAAAACCTCCGACCGACGCATAACGCCGGCCGGAGGCTGCCACGGCTAGTTTAATAGCCGTTTGAAATCAATGCAGTTTGCGGGGAGCTCTGCTCCCTGTAATTATTACTGTACCCGCCCAGCCGGACTGAGTCAAATAAATAAGCCATAATTAAAAATCTTTTATATAACATCAATAATATATAATACTTACAATCATTTATCGCCTGTTGGCAAGTTTTTTTTCATCCGGCGCCGGGCGAAAATCCGCACATGGAATTAAAACAGGTAAATCGGCGTAATATAGTCTAATATAACTACTATTTAAGAAATGAACGGCGAAATACATTCGTACTCAAAAGACAAGACAAATCACTCCAAATATAATAGACTGGTTGGCAGGCGGGTTTTGTCGCGGAGCGTCCAAACCGCCCGATGTGGGTGAGAAAATATAAGGAGACCGAAAAATGACTGAGCAGAATTCTTCCAATCACGGCCAAAATCAATCCGACACCGGTCCGACGCCTCCTGCCGGGCCTTATCCGGTCCCTGCAGCGATGCCGCCGGCCCAAAATCAGCCCAGAAGATTTTCCTGGGCGAAGCGCCTGCTTATCGGCGTGCTGGTCCTGATCTTGGTGTTCTCGGTGGTGCTGAACCTGTGGATGGGCACTTTGCTGGCAATTACGGGCATGGACCATTTCAGGCGGGTTGTGATTAAAAAGGGCCAGGAGCCGCAAACCATTGCAGTATATGATGTTAATGGCATTATCGACGGCAAGGCGGTGTCGGATTTTTCGGCGTTTTACAGGAACGTCGCCACCAATCCGGACGTCAGGGCGGTGGTCCTGCGGGTCGATTCGCCCGGTGGGGGCGCATCTGAGTCGGACCAGATATACGACATGGTCAGGCGGCTGCGCGAGGATCACGGAAAAGTGGTTGTTGTTTCGATGGGTGGCATGGCCGCCAGCGGCGGCTACTACGTCTCTGCGCCGGGTGATAAAATCTACGCCGAGCCCAACACGATTACCGGCAGCATCGGGGTAATTGCGGTCTGGCCGGTGCTGGATGAAGCCATGAAAAAGTACGGCGTGGAAATGGTGACCATCCGGTCCTCTTCCAGCAGGTACTGGAAGGCGACGGAAAACTACTGGGAACAGCCGTCCGAGAGAATCCGCAACAAC
Source organism: uncultured Planctomycetaceae bacterium (assembly GCA_964480425.1). GTDB lineage: Bacteria > Planctomycetota > Phycisphaerae > SM23-33 > SM23-33 > CAYYMD01. The sequence continues at coordinate 26,653 of CAYZPY010000004.1, read as the reverse complement.
GTGAGGGACATGCTCGACAGCATGTATCAGCGTTTCGAACAGGCCGTCGAGCAGGGGCGGGGGCAGCGCCTCAATCCACAGAAAGTCGAAATCACAATAACCGGCGACGAGGGCGAACCACGCACGGTCAGCCAGACCGAGCCATTCAACGGAAAGGCGTTTCTGGCCGACCGCGCAATGGAGCTGGGGCTGGTCGATAACATAGGATATCTCAACGACGCAACGCAGTCCGCGGCCGAACTTGCCAAGCTGACCAATCCCCACGTTGTGCATTTCGTGCCGCGAAAGCCGCTACTCAAACAGCTCGGATTTCCCGGCGTGTCCGGCGCGCTGGAATCGCTTGACATAGACTCGGTTGAGAAGTTCCTTGCTCCACGCGTGCTTATGCTCTGGAAGGGCAAGTAATCGAAAATTCGAACATGCGGAAAGTATCTCTGGCATCAGTATTTATCGCTTGGTCGTGTATGTCGTTTCCCGCCGCCGCCGCCGGGAACGCGGACATCGAACGTGTCGTGAAAAAGGCCGCGGCGTACCTGGCCTCGCAGATAGACGAAAACGGCAAGTGTATCGGCGAATACCCGCCGGACAATCCGCGATTCGGAGGCAAGACGGGCCTTTGCCTCTACGCCATGCTCACCGCCGGCATGGACGACGAAGACCCTGCGGTCCGCCGCGCGACGAACTGGCTGTCGGCCGCAAAGCTCGGGGGGACCTACGCCGTGTCGATGCGGACGTGCGCGTTTGCGGCCTCGGGTCGGGACGAGCTTAAAGGCGTCATTCGCCAAGACACCCGCTGGCTGATAAACGCCGCCGACAAGAACGGCCGATACTCCTACACCCCGGCGGCAGGCGGCGAACTGGAGGTCTACGACAATTCCAACTCCCAGATGGCGGCAATGGCGGTGGCGGCGGCGATGGACAGCGGCGTCGAGGTGCCCCCGGCATACTGGAAACACGTCCAGAAGCACTGGCTCGCACAGCAGGCGGTGGATGGCGGGTGGGGTTATCGACGCGTGTCGTGGATTCCCCGCATCAGCACGTACGGCTCCATGACCGCCGCGGGCGTGGCCACTTTGTATGAATGTTTCGAAATCCTTCACGCCGACAGGTTCGTCAGGTGCACCGAATCGGGGCGATACAAGCCCATATCCGACGGGATAAAATGGCTGGAGGACAACTTCGACGCCGGCGCAAATCCCCGCAAGGGAATCACTTATTACTATTACTGGTTGTTCTGCCTCCAGCGCGTCGGCCGCGCCGGCGGCATGAAACGCTTCGGCGGGAACGACTGGTACGCACAGGGCTCAGCCCACCTGACGGACCGCCAGAACAGCGACGGAAGCTGGTCGCACGGCGACCGCACAGCGCCAACGGCGCTTGCGGTGCTGTTCCTGGCCAGGGGCGGTCGCCCGGTCGTTATCAACAAGTTGCGATACTCCGGAAGGTGGAACACCCGTCCCAGGGACGCCGCCAGACTCACCGCGTTTCTGTCCGAGACATTCGAGCGCGACCTCGGCTGGCAGATAGTCGACGCCGACGCGCCAATATCCGACTGGCGCCAGTCGCCGATTCTATACATATCCGGCGCGGGACCATGGGAGCCCGACGCCGCGCAGATTAAAAAACTCCGCCGCTTCGTGCTCCAGGGCGGGATGATCGTTTCGGAGGCGGCGTGCAACAATTCCGACTTCACGATCGACGTCACCAAGGTCTATAAAAAAATGCTGCCCGAATACGAGCCGTCGACCCTGGGACCCCGCTCGCCGGTATACTCACTGACGTTCAGACCAAAAGACATCGGCGGGCTGATGGGAATTTCCAACGGCGTCCGCACGCTCGTGGTCCACTCGCCAAGGGAACTGTCGCTGGCGCTTCAACTGGGACCCAGCCGCCTGCGCAGGGCGACCTTCGAGCTGCTGGCCAACGCCTACATGCTGGCCACCGACAAGGGAAGGTGGACCGCCAGAACGAGCCCCTGGCGGGGGCTGAAGATGCCCGATAAATTTGAACCCCGCGCCGTGATTAACCTGGCCAGGGTCCGCCATGGCGGCAACCACGACCCCGAACCGATGGCGTGGGAACGCCTAAAGATGATCCTGGCCGGACGGCATAACGTCGCACTGCGAGTATCAGACCCGCTCGACGTAACCGACCTCGACCCCGACACGCATCCGTTGGCGGCGATGACGGGAACGGGCAAGTTCACCCTCTCCGACGCACAGGCCCAGACCTTGAAGCAATATCTCGACGCCGGCGGGACGCTGATACTCGACGCCGCAGGGGGCTCGCGGCAGTTCGCCGAATCGTTCCGGGAGCAGATTTTTCCGCTGGTGCGCGACGGAAAAGACGTGCCGTTGGCCACCTCGATGGTTTACAAAGGGCCTCGCCCCATATCGCGGGTCGACTACCGCCCGGACTTCGCCGACACGCTGGGCGACGCCAGGCACGATTTAAGACTGAGGACCATATTCAAAGGCGACCGTCCCGTCATCATATACAGCCGTCTGGACATCACCGCTGCACTGGCCGGCGTCCGCTCACACGGCATTCGCGGATACACCTCGCCCTCGGCCGTGGCGATGATGACCAACGTGCTGTGCAACCTTGCCGGCGTCGAGCCGGCGCCCTAGTCATAAGACCCGCCACCACGCCAGGCGCAGGCGAAGTGCGAGCGGCCGCATGGCCGCATTGCCGGTCGCCATACGGCTTTGAAAAATGTGACAGCCCCACCCAGGCGCATTTTCGGCTTGACCCCCCGCAGGCGCGGGTGTATTATGCCCCATACGATGAGTACGAAGACGCAGACATTCCTTTTCGACATTGGCTCAGGTCAAAAGCGGAAACTCTGCGCACTGCCTACGCTTCTCAGGCAGGCAGGTCTTTACGGGGCGAACTCTGTGGTTGTACTATAGGTCACCCCGCAGGGGTGGCCGACACTTCGATTCCACCTGTCCCACGGGACAGGACGGATGCGGTCCTTTGGTCAAAAGACACGACGCCAGAGATGTTTATACTGCAACCGGTGAAGGCAACTTGGTAACATTCTTTTGTATTTATGAGTTGGAAAGGTTCAAGCGATGACAGGCAAAAAAGACGACAGGCAAACCCGCCCGGGCAAACTGAAGGCGGGCATGACGGGAGCGGAAATATTCCACCAGACGCTTCTCGACGAAGGGGTGGAGGTGATGTTCGGCATACTCGGCGGAGCGGTATTGCCGATATTCGACGTGCTCTACGAGACGCCGATAAAGTTGATCCTCACCCGCCACGAGCAGGGCGCGGCGCACATGGCCGACGGTTACGCCCGCAGCACGGGCAGGGTCGGGGTGTGCATCGCCACGTCCGGTCCGGGCGCGACGAACCTGACCACGGGCCTGGCCACGGCGTACATGGACTCCTCTCCGGTTGTGGCGTTCACCGGTCAGGTCAAGAGTTTCCTCATCGGCAACGACGCCTTCCAGGAGGCAGACGTCACCGGCATCACGCGCCCGATCACCAAGCACAACTTTTTGGTCAAACGCGCCGAGGACCTCGGGCGGACCGTGCGGGAGGCCTTTTACATAGCGCGGACGGGCAGACCCGGTCCGGTGCTTGTGGATATTTCCGTGGACGCCACCACCACCAAACTCGACGAGGCGCCCGACACGACTCCCCACCTTCCGGGCTACAAACCGCAGATCAAGGGTCACGTGCGTCAGATAAAGGCGGCCGCCGACGCCGTTAACGCCTCCCAGAGGCCTTTGCTTTACGTCGGCGGGGGCGTGGTGACTTCCGGCGCGTCGAAGGAGCTGACGGAACTGGCCGAAAAAGGCAACATACCCGTGACCACCACGCTGCTGGCGCTTGGAACGTTCGACGAGTCAAAACCGCTGGCGCTGAAGATGCTGGGGATGCACGGTTCTGCGGCGGCGAATTACGCCGTGCAGGAATGCGACTGCCTCATAGCCGTCGGCGCCAGGTTCGACGACCGCGTCACGGGCGACCTGAACACGTTCGCGCCGAACGCCAGGATCGTCCACATAGACATAGACCCGGCTTCGATTTCCAAGAACGTGGACGTTGACATACCCGTGGTGGGCGACGCAAAAGATATCCTGGGGCGGATGATAGAGTTCGTCGAGCAAAAAGACCGCAGGCAGTGGCTGGAAAAAATCAGCCAGTGGAAGAAGAAGTACCCCTTTGTCTACGAGAAGAGCGGCTCGGACCGGATTCGTCCCCAGGAGTTAATCGAAAAGATCGGCGAACAGACCGACCACAACGCCATCGTGGCCACGGGCGTGGGTCAGCACCAGATGTGGGCTGCGCAGTTTTACGGCTACAAGCGCCCCCGCCAGATAATCACCTCCGGCGGGCTGGGCACGATGGGCTACGGCTGTCCCGCCGCCATCGGCGCCCAGGTGGGCAATCCCGGAGAAACCGTTATCGACATAGACGGCGACGGGAGTTTCTCCATGACCATGATGGAGGTGCTAACCGCCGTCCGCTACGACCAGCCGGTTAAGTTCGTGATACTGGATAACGATTACCTTGGAATGGTCCGCCAGTGGCAGGAGATATTCTACCGTCGTCGCTACAGCGCCGTTGAGCACCCCTGCCCGGATTACGCCACCGTGGCGGAGGGCTTCGGCGCAAAGGGCATGAAGATTTCCAGCGGCTCGCAGATACCCGACGCAGTGAACGAGATGCTCAAACATTCCGGACCGGTCGTGCTGCACGCGCTGATCGAGCAGGAAGAGAACGTCTATCCCATGGTCTACCCGGGCAAGAGTCTCTCGGAGGTGAACCTGGGCAGACTGGCCTGACGAGGCGCTCGCGCCTTACGGCAACAGGAGCTGAAAAATGAAACACGTTATAAGCGCACTTGTCGAAAACAAGCCCGGCGTCCTGGCGCACGTGGCGGGCATGTTCGCCGCGCGCGGGTTCAACATAGATTCGCTGGTCGTCGGCAGGACCGAGGATGCGAACCTCTCGCGGATGACCATCGTGGTCATCGGCGACGACAAGGTCCTCGAGCAGGTCCGCAAGCAGTTGGGCAAGGTGGTCAACGTGGTGAAGGTCCGCGACTTCATGGAGGTGGACTACGTGGAGCGCGACCTTATGCTCATCCGCATCAACGTTTCGCCGGAAAAGCGGCCCGAGGCGGTCCAGCTGGTGAACCTGTTCCGCGGGCGGATAGTGGACGTGGCCAGGAACTCCGTCATGGTCGAAATGTCCGGCACCGAGGACAAGCTGGAGGCGTTTATCGACCTGGCGTCGCCCTACGGCATCCGCGAACTGGCGCGCACGGGCATCATCGCCATGCAGCGCGGCACGCAGAAGAAGAAATAACCGCTTGCGGTTCAGGATACGTCATGATAATCGCGCATCACCTGGTGGACCGCAACGGGTTGTGGCTGCCCGGCGAGCCGGGAGGCAGCGCATCGCGCACGATGTCGGCCTCGACGGTCAGGAAGGGGCTTTGCGTTCGACTGTTCGCGCGTGAAGATGTCGTGGTTTTCGCTGATTTAAAAGCCCGCTGCCGTCAACATCCGCTCCAGAAGTTCCATGGGCAGGCCGACTACGTTGGAGAAACTGCCCTCGAGGGACTCCACGAATCTGTCGTTGACTTCCTGTATGCCGTACGCTCCTGCCTTTCCGCGCCACATGCCCGAATCGAGATATTCCTCGATCTCCTCATCGCCCAGCGGACGCATGGTGACGTAAGTGACGTCGGATGAGATGATTCGCTCCTCGCCCGGTCCGACCAGGGCCAATGCGGTAATCACAGATTGCCGCGTGTCCGCGAGTTTGTGCAGCATCTTCCGTGCGTGTTTGCGATTTTGGGGTTTGCCGAGGATTTCGCCGCCGACCTCCACCAGCGTGTCTGCCCCGAGCACTCGCCGGCGCGGGTAATCCATCGCCACCGAGCGGGCCTTGAAATACGCAAGCGCCTCGGCCTGGCGAGCGGGCGCAAGACGCCCGACAAGGTTCACCGGCTCGGATATGGGCGGATCAACGGCGATAAAATCAATACCCGCCTCGGCGAGCAGGCGCTTGCGCCGGGGGCTGGACGAGGCCAGTATCAAACTCGCGCCGTGCAAGAATTCCTCCCTCCACACAGTTGTCCGCGCCGTGCGGGGGCTACTCGGACTGGTCAAACATTTTCTGTGCGGCGGCGGCGATGTCCTCGGCAGAGAGGTTGACCATCGCCAGGGTTTCTTCGGGCGTGCGCGCGCTTTTCGGTATGGTGCGGAGGTACAGCGTATCCACCCGCACACCAAGGTCGCTGACGGAAGCGGCCTGTGATATCTCGTCGCCCACGCCGCCGGTGTAGTTGTCTTCGACCACCAGTATCTGCCCGCGGCAGTCGTCGCCGATCCGCAGGATTTCGTCGGTGGCCAGCGGCAGGGAGTACGCGTCGATGAGACTGGCCGAGAGGGCGGCCTTTTCTTCCAGCATTTTCACCGCCTGTCGGGCGACGTGCACCATGTACCCGCTGGCGACTATGACCACGTCCTCCCCGTCGATAAGGTGCTTGAATCCGCCGGGCGTGAATTCCTCGCTGTGATCGTAGATTATTTCCACGTCCGGGCGGTGCGTCCGCATGTAGCAGATGCCGTCGAGGTTGGCCATCAGTTCGGTAAGTTTAAACGCGCTCATGGCGTCGGACGGCAGGAACACGCGAATAGCCGGGGCGCCGGCGCGCCGGGTGGCGTGTGCGAACGCCCGCATGAACGCCACGTCCGGAAGCGCCATCTGGCTGGGTCCGTCGGCCGCCAGCGACACGCCGCAGTGCGAACCGCACAACTTGATGTTTGCCTCGGTGATGGCGGCCATCTCGACCTGATCGTAGGCGCGCATGATGAATTTGCCGAAACTGGAGACGAACGGAATCCTTCCTGCGGCGGATAATCCCGCCGCCGCCGATACCATGTTCTGCTCGGCGATGCGGGACTCGAAATAACGCTGCGGATATTTCTGCGCGAAAAATTCCGCGAAGGTCGAGTTTTTCACGTCGCCGTCCAGGGCGACAATCCGCTCGTCGGCGCCAATTGCCGCCAGCGCGGCGCCGTAGGCGCGCCGGGTGGCGAGCTTGCCCGCCTCGAGCTTGCTGCCCAGTCCGGCGTCAGTGACGGCCTGTTCGAACTCACCGGCCGATATCCTCGACGGCGGGGCGGGCTTTTCAATCGGCACCGGCGCGGTAATCTGCGCCGCCTGCTCGGTGTCCGGGGCGGGCTGGTCTACGCCGAGTTCGTCGGCCTTGGCGTCGAGGTCATTAACGGCCTGTGTAAGATGCTCGGGCTGAAGCACCTTTCCGTGGTAATTCTTTGCCTGGAATTCGCTTACGCCCCACCCCTTGATGGTCTTTGCGACAACGGCAATAGGCCTTTCACCCGCCTCGGCGGTCAGCGCCTCGAAGACCTCGTCCCAGTTGTGCCCGTCGATGACCCTGACCTCCCATCCGTAAGCGGCGATTTTTTCCGCCAGGACCTCCGGCGACTGCTGGTGCGAGACGTAATCGCTCTGTGCCTGTCCGTTGCAGTTGAAGACCGCACGGACGGCCTTGAGGTCGTGATCCACGATGAAGTCCAGGGCTTCTGCGATTTGCCCCTCGCGGCTTTCGCCGTCGCCGACGAGGCAGTAGATTTTCTTATCGGAACCGTCGAGTTTGGCGCCGCCGGCCAGTCCCGCCGCCACCGACAGTCCCTGCCCCAGCGAGCCGGTGGCCGCGTCGAAGAACGGGAAGCCCACTGCCGGATGGGGATGCCCGTCAAGCACGCTGTCCGCCTGGCGCAGCGACATGACGTCTTCGCTCCGCAGTTCCGAGGGCGCTTCGCGCGTGCCGACAACTCCGCCCAGGTCGCAGTATGCCGCATAGATAACCGGTACGGCGTGACCTTCCGAGAGGACCAGGCGGTCCGAGGCGTTGTTCCACGGATCTTTTGGATTGTACCGCATTATCCGGTACATAAGTGCTGTGGTTATATGGATTAGGGAAAGCCCGCTGGATGGATGCCCGCTGCCCGCCTCGGTGCACATCCGCACAACCTGCTTTCCCAGTTCGATAACTTTACGATCAAGGTCTTTGTAATCGCTCATTGCGTTCTCCAACGTATCTGTTTCGTGGCTTTTGACTTTTTGAATCCACGCCCCGAAGGAGGCACCATACTACAATCCCCCTCCCATAGCAAGACGCCGTCGGGCGCATTTTGCGCAAAAACCGCATTTATCGTAAGCATCACGGGGACGATGCGGGCGTGACTTTAAAGCGATCCTTTTGTCGAGGGCACCTGTCCGGGGCGGTCCGGGTCGGGCGCCTTCGCCCGGCGCAGCGCCTGTGCGAAGGCCTTGAATATCGCTTCTGCGATGTGGTGGTCGTTGCTGCCGTAAGGGACGTTAACGTGGAGGTTCATGCCGCAGGTAACCGCCAGGCGGCGGAGGAACTCCTCGATGAGTTGGGTGTCGAACTCGCCTATCTTTCCGCCGACGAAGGATGCGTTGAACACCACCGCCGCCCTTCCGGAAAGGTCGACGGCCACCTCGGCCAGGGCGTCTTCCATGGGCACCGAGGCCCACCCGTATCGGCGGATACCCGCCTTGTCGCCCAGCGTCTCGGCCAGCGCCTCGCCCAGACACATGGCCACGTCTTCGGTGGTGTGGTGATAATCGACGTGCAGGTCGCCCCGGGCCTTCAGTTCGATGTCGGTCATACTGTGCTTGCCGAGGTGGTCGATCATGTGGTCAAGAAAGCCCACGCCCGTCTCGCAGTTGACTTGCCCATCTCCGTCGAGGTTTAGCGTCAGCTCGATTTGGGTTTCTTTGGTTTTACGTTTTATCTCAGCCGTGCGATTGTTCATTGCATTCGCCTCTTAGCAAACAGGGTGACAAAAGCATTATAGCAATATGTGTAATTCGTGTAATTCGCGGATAATTCTTCACAATAGTTTGCCGAGCGCCTCAACAAGCGCGTCGTTCTGCTCGTCGGTGCCTACGGTGATGCGGATCTTGTCGTCCAGGCGCGGCTGAATGAAATACCGAACCAGGATTCTCCTTGCCTTGAGCGATTCGTACAGTCGGGCGGCGTCGCCGTCGGACGGGCGCGCCAGCAGGAAATTCGACTGCGACGGGATGACCCTGAATCCGAGACGCTCCAGTTCGCCGGTGAGCTTTTCCCGCGAGGCGCGGACCTTTTTGGCATTGGCGTTCTTGTGCGCCTGATCCTTGAAGGCGGCCTCGGCCACGGCGCACGCGACCGCATCCACGTTGTAACTGTCCTTGACCTTGACGAGATCCGCCAGGATGTCGGGATTCGCCACCGCCAGGGCGAACCGCAGGCCCGCAAGGGAGTATCCCTTCGAGAGCGTCCGCAGGACGATGACGTTATCGCGCTTCTGCGCCAGTTCCAGGCCCGCTGCCTGGTCGTCGGCGAAGTCTATATATGCCTCGTCTATGACCAGCAGTCCGGAAAGGCCTTCTGCGAGTCGCTCGAGCTGCTGGGGCGAGGGCATCGTACCCGATGGGCTGTTAGGCGAGCAGACGAACGTCACGTCGGCGGCGGCGGCGATGAGTTCATCCACCGGCAGGTTGTAATCGTCGTCGTAGAGGACCTCGACGGGCGGGGCGCCGTGCATCTGCGACAGCGTGCGATAGAGCACGTACGTGGGCGTGGCGTATGCGACGCAGCGCCCCGGGCCTGCGGCGGCGAGTATTATCATGGCCAGCAGTTCGTCGCTTCCGTTTCCCGCAAGAAGCCATTGGTCCTCCACGCCGAGCACGCCGGCGGCGGTGTGTCGTGCTGCTGCGGCCTGCGGATCGGGGTAGCGCCGAAGCGCCTCGGCGTCGAAATTCCGCAGAACCCAAACCGTCGCTGGCGACGGCGGGTACGGATTCTCATTGGTGTTGAGTTTGATAACTTTCGCCCCCGCCGCCAGCTGCTCGCCGGGAACGTACGGGGCCAGATCCTGGATTTCTTTACGGAAATATCGCATTTTTATCAGCCGCAAATTACGCGAATAACGACAAAATTATTTTGTTTAAACAATCCGTTGAAAATCGCACTGTTCCTTTCCGAAATTCACCACAAAACCGAGCGTCAGTCCGGAAGCTTTAAGGTAATTAATCAATTGTGCTTTATAAATATCAGAATTTTTCTCTGTCGCTTTTATTTCAATAATAAATTTATCGTCAACAACAACGTCGGCTGCAAAGTCTCCGACTAAAACCCTGTCGTAAAATATCTGGAACGCAACCTGCCGTTTTACTTCAAATCCGTATTTGCGCAATTCGTGCACAAGAGCATTCTCGTAAACCTTTTCCAAAAAGCCGCAACCAGGTTTCTTGCATACCTCTATGCAAGCGCCCTTTATTCGCGTAATTCGCGGCTTCTAATATCTACTGCACGAGCATGTGCCGTCAGTCCTTCCCGTCGTGCGAACTCGGTCACGTCGTCGGCGTCGTCGGCAAGGGCGCGATCGTCGTAACGAATTACGCTGGAGGACTTGAGGAAATCCAGGCAACTAAGCGCCGAGGAGAACCTGGCCGTGGCGCCGGTGGGCAGAACGTGGCTCGGTCCGGCGTAATAATCGCCCAGCGGCACGGGCGTGTATTGTCCGACGAATATCGCCCCGGCGTTTCGTATGCGCGACAGGACGTCCTTCTCGGCGTCGCCGGCGACGATAATCTGGAGGTGCTCCGGCGCGAACTCGTTGGTCATGGCGCATGCGGCGGGCAGGTCGGAAACGACGATAACGGCGCTGTATCGTTCGATGGCGTTGCGCGCGTCGTCGGCGCGCTCCAACCCGTCCAGTTGTGCGTCTATCTCGCCGGCCACACATTCGGCCAGTCTGTTAGAATCGGTAACGAGCACGGCCGAGCCGGGCGCGTGCTCTGCCTGGGCGAGCATGTCGGCGGCGACCCAGTCGCCCCTTGCCGATTCATCCGCGATTATAAGCACCTCCGAGGGACCGGCGATGCTGTCTATGCCCACCCTGCCGAATAGCTGCCTCTTAGTCTCGGCGATGAAGGCGTTTCCCGGTCCGACAATCATGTCAACCGACGGGAAGATGCTCTGTGTGCCGCAGGCAAGTGCTGCCAGGCCCGCCACGCCCGAAACGTGGTATATCTCTTTAAGCCCCAGATGCTTAGCCGTGGCAAGTATCAACGGATTTACCCCTCCCTCGGCGTTCGGCGGCGTGACTACGGCGATGTCCTCCACGCCCGCCGCCTGCGCCGGAACGGCCGTCATAATCAACGAAGACGGATACACCGCCCGCCCGCCGGGCACGTAAACGCCCAGACGTTTGATGGGCGTGAACGACAAACCCAGTTGTCGATGCTCGTCGTCCAGCAGGTCCGGGCGGTTAATCGCGCTTATCAGTGTGTCCAGTATCTTCTGCTGGTAGCGGCGGACATTCTCGATAGCGCGGGCGATAACGCCCATAATCCGCCCATCCTCTCTTACTCGGCTGTAGGCCGCGTTGATCTCATCCTCACTGGCGCCGAATCGCTGCGGCACCAGTTCCACGCCGTGCAGTCTGGCGGTGTCGGCGATTATCCGCCGGTCGCCATCCTTGGCCACGGAACGGATGGTGTCGGCCACGATATTTCGAATTTCCGCCTGCGAAGGCCCGCCTTGAGCGACGAGCCCGCCTGCGCGGATGTGTTCGAGCAGTTCGGCCACTTCGGCGGGACCGCCTTTACGTGATGTATTTATAATTCTTATGCTCATGGTTTGTGCTCCATCATCCGGTGGACCGTATGCGGAGGATTCCGAGAAAAGCGCAGATAAAATACGCCTACGAGACAAAATGTGCAATCACAGGTTGTTCACCACATCACCCGCGTGGCGGGATTGCCGCTGGCGCCGCGCAGGATGACGTCCCTGATCGCCTTTGCCGCACCGTCGTTGTCGTGATGGTCGGCGATAATTTTAGCCGCCGCCTTGACCTTCTCCGGCGCGTTGTCCATCGCCACGCCCACGCTGGCCCAGCGCAGCATCTCGATGTCGTTGACGTTGTCGCCGATGGCCATTATCTGCTCGCGGGAGGTGCCCAACTCCCCCGCCACGATCCGAAGCGCCTGGAGCTTGGAGACCGTGCTGTGCATTATCTGAAGGAGGTAATCCTCGGTCTTGAGAATCGTCACCTGGTGCGGTAGTTGCCCCAGTATGCCCGATGCGATCCGCACCAGCGGCGGTCCGCACGCCAGCAGCAGCAGTTTTGTCACCGATCGCGTCAGCCAACTGTCGATCGGAGCCACGATGTCCGGCTTGAAGTGCTTGGCCGTCTCGGTGAGAAATTTCGGGTCGAATTTATCGGTGTACCACTTGTCGAGGATTTCCGCCGAGACGAGCACATCGGGGTGTATTTCCCTTGCTATCCGCACTATCCGCCATGCGGTTTTTTTTGCCACGGGGCGATGCCAGATGACGTGCCCCGAGGGCGGTTCGTAAACCAATGCGCCATTGTAGTTTATCATCGGCGTATCCAGGTCCAGCAGCTCGTAAAACGGCATCACGCTCCGCGGCGGACGCGCCGATGCCAGCACAATCCGCACGCCGGTCTGCTCCCGGGCGGTCCGCAGAATCTCGGCGGTGGTCTTTGTGACCTGCTTGGCGGAGTTAAGCAGCGTCCCGTCCAGGTCGATGGCTAATAATCGAATTCTCATGGTATTTTCCCGGCAGATGCATCATAATATAATCGGCGCTATGGTGGAATCGATTGTGCTTCAATTTTCCTTATATTAAACGGAACCCGCCGGGATTAATTTCGTCTATTTGTTAAAATATCAATAAACTTGACGGATTACCGTCCGGTAGGAAAGGCGCCGATAATGAAAACACGGAAACTCACAGCGGGATTATGCGCGGCGACGGTTCTGTTTGGCGTGCTTTGGGCCGGGAAATCAGCGGCGGATTTACGGATTATACCCCCAAGGGCCATGGTCGCCGAGGAATCACCCGCGCCGCCCGGGGGCGACAGCGCGACCATTCCCGGCGTGCACGTAGACAGGGCGCGCAAGGTTGGCTTCGATTTCACCCTGAACGACGGGGCGGGCTTCCGCTGGAACATACAGCATTACGGTTCGGTGGGACAGGGCACCAACTACGCATACAGCGGCGGGCTCTACTGCCAGGTGCGGGGTTCGAACGTGCAATCCGCGGGATACGGCTGGGTGAACGAAAAAGGCGATGAAATCGAAATCGGCCCCTACAGCAACAACAACCTCCGGATGCACCGGCGGGTAAAAATTTACCGTGACCGGGGCATGGCGAGGTGGCTGGACATTTTCGAAAATCCCACCAAAAGCGAAATAACCGTCCCGGTGCAGATATACTCGGCCACGAACTACACGATCGGGCGCACGGTAACGTCGTCGGGTAAAAATACCTTCGACGAGAAAGACTGGGCGTTTATCACCGAGACCAGCGGGGGCAACAACGTTCCGGTGCTGCTGCACGTGGTTTGCGGGAAGCGTTCGAAGATCCGCCCCACCGTGCAGATTCAAAACAACCAGATTTACGTCCGCTGGAATCTGACGGTCCCTGCCGGCGACACCGCAATCCTGTGCTACTTCGAGTCGCAGGGGCGCAGCGTGGACGAGCACCTCAAGACGTTAAAAGACTTTCGAGTTTACACGATTCTCAATGACCTTTCGCCTGCGGCGAGGAAGCGCATCGTTAATTTCTCGACCGGTTCGTACCTTGGCGGCATGCACCTGGACCGCTCCGCGGACACCGACAAAATCGTCGAGACCAGCGGGGACGCCAAGTTCGGCCAGGTTCTCAACGAAAAGTTCGTCGTGGAGACCTTTTTCGACACAATCGAGGTCCCCGCCGCCAGGGTGCTGGGCATGTCCTTTCCCCAAGGCGTCTCCGAGGACCTGGTCCGCGTGGCGCTTACCGACGGGCAGATCCTGTGCGGAATCATCAAGGGACAAAAACTCAAACTCAAAATGTCCATGGGAAGCACGCTGGATATACCGATGGAAAACATCCGCCAGTGGTCGTATAAAATTTCCGCCGACAGGCCCGAAGTAATCGAATTCGCCGGACCGGCGGCGATATTGAGAACCGGCGACCTCATAGCGTTCGACACCTCCAATCTGGATTTGAAATTCGTCACTCGCCACGGAACGATTCAACTGAATCCGAAAAACCTCCTGCTTATCAACATGGACAATCCCGGACACGGGCTCCACAAGGCCGAGTTCCTCAACGGCTCGCGCCTGGGCGGCATGCTCGATGCGGAAAACATCACCCTGAAATTAACGCTGGGACCGCGGATGAGGATAAACCGCAACCTGGTGGCCAAACTGCAATTCGCCCCCGAATCGGTCTCGCCGGCGCCTTTGACGAACGTGAAACTCACTAACGGCGACGAGTTGTTCGGCCGACTGGGCGAGGAGCAAATCACGATCCGGACCGATTACGACTCGAAGGTCACCCTCCACCCGCGGAACATCAAAAGCATGTCGTTCAGCACGACGCACCTCGGACGGGCCGTGGCGAGATTGTGGGACGGGTCGGTGCTGCGGGGGCAATTGATGCAGGATGATCTGAAATTCGAGATCAAACCCGGACCGCAACTGGCGATCTGCCCCAACCAGTGCCTGAGCATAACCCGCCCACAGGCCCTTCCGCCCCGGGAGGTAATGGAAAAAATAGAGAAACTGGTCGGACAACTCGGCGCCGAGAGTTACAAGGACCGACAGGACGCCACCGAGGAACTGGTCGCCATGGGCAGGGAGATAATCCCACTGCTCCAAAAATATCTCAACAGCAACGACCCTGAGGTCCAGCAGCGAATCAGGCACGTTGTGGAACGGCTCGGCCAAGACGAATAAACGCCAGTCGAAGAATATACAGGAGTGGAAATCCAGGGCGTCGAGGAAATCTTCATAATAAACTGATAATTCCAACCGTGACACGAGACAGAACAATGAGACAAGCGACGAAAATAACGATACTATGCGTTTTTACTGTTTCAGTTTCGATGTGTTTTGGTGGAAACAAAGGCATCCACCTTTCCAAGGGCCGGGCTCTGGGCAACTGGCCCTGGCGTCACAACGACTCGGCCGGGTACGTGTGGGACATTTACACCAACGGCATGGTGAACGACGGCACCAGCGACGCCTATGACGGGGGTATGCGTCTCCAGTTGGGCGGGGCGAATTTCAACAGCAATACGGCACGGGTGAACGAGGGCAACACGGAAATCGAGATAGGACCGTGGAATCACGGACAAATCCGCGTGTGGCGCCGGGTTTACGTAGACATCGAAAAAAATTACTGCCGGTGGATAGACATTTTCGAGAACACGTCCAACACCAAGCAGACGGCTCAGGTCCGTTACTATTCGAACATGGGCACCTTGGTGAATTCGGTCAGGAGTTCTTCGGGCGGCAGCGGGATTACGCCCGAAGACTGGGGGCTGGTAATCAGCATGTCCGGCGGAAGCCGACCTAACATCGCACAGGTTCTGGCCTCTCCCAAATCGAAATTCATCCCCCGCTGTCAGTATAACATGGGCAATGACAACGTTTATTACAACGCCAATCTTGAAATAAAGCCCGGCAAGGCGGCGGCGCTTTGCCTGTTCCACGCACAGAGAAGGTCCATGGCGAACGCCCAGAAATTTCTGGAGGACTTCGACCACACCAGGGAAATTCGCATGGTCCCCGCGCCGCTGCGGCGGATTATAGCAAACTTCTCGACCGGTTCGTACCTTGGCGGCATACACCTGGAGCGCTCTGACGCGGCGGACAAGATCGTCGAAAGCACCGGCGACATGAAATTCGGCCGGGTTTTAAACGACAAATTCGTCGTCGATACGTTTTTCGACACCATCGAAATTCCCGCCGAAAAGGTAATCGGCATGGTACTGCCCCAAGGCGCCGGCGACGCCCGTCTGCACGTGGCGATGACGAACGGACAGATACTTTGCGGAACCATCAAGGGGCAAAAACTCAAACTCAAAATGTCCGTGGGAAGCACGCTGGAGATACCGTTCGACAGGATAAAACAATGGTCCTACAAGATATCCAAACAGCGTCCGGAGGAAATCGAATTCACCGGTCCCCTCGCCATACTGCGGACCGGCGACAGCCTGGCGTTTGACCCGGCCGATGTGGAACTGAACTTCAGGACCAGATACGGATCGGTGGAGCTCAGCGGGGAGGACCTGTTCGTCATAAACATGGACAACCCCGGGCACGGGCTCCACAAGGCCGAGTTCCTCAACGGCTCGCGCCTGGGCGGCGTGCTCGAGGCGGGAAACATCACCCTGAAATTAACGCTGGGACCGCGGCTGAGGATAAACCGCAACCTGGTGGCCAAACTGCAATTCTCGCCCGAGGAGGGTTCGCCGCCCCCGCTGACCGGCGTGAAGATGACCAATGGCGACGAGTTGTTCGGTCGGCTTGGCGACAAAGAGATAGTAATCCGGACCGATTACGGCTCCCAGGTCACGCTCCACCCGCGGAGCATCAAGACCATGACATTCAGCACGACGCACCTGGGACGGGCCGTGGTCCAACTATGGGACGGGTCGGTGCTGCGGGGGCAATTGACGCAGGACGAGTTGCGATTCGAGATCAAACCCGGACCGCAACTGGCGATCTGCCCCAACCAGTGCCTGAGCATCACCCGCCCCCAGGCCCTTCCCCCCGAGGAGGTAATGGAAAAAATAGAGAAACTGGTCGGACAACTGGGCGCCGAGAGTTATAAGGACCGACAGGACGCCACCGAGGAACTGGTCGCAATGGGCAAGGAGATTGTCCCACTGCTTCAGAAATATCTAAAGACCAACGATCCGGAAGTACAGCAGCGCATAAGACACGTCATAGAGCGCCTGGGCGGGGAGGCGAAACCATCAGGCGGGAGTTCCGGAAGAGTGTTTTCACCGATAAAGTAATTCGGCAAACGACATAACAACAGGACATGATAATGAACACCACGCGGATAATATCGATGACAGCGGCGGCCTTGGTGCTGGCGGGAGTTTGCGCGGCAGGGCAGAATGGTATCCTCATCACCGACGGAAAACAATACAACATCTGGCCCTGGCGTCACAACGACTCGGCGGGGTACGTGTGGGACCTATACAACAACGGCAAGGTCAACAACGGCTCCAATGACGCCTACGACGGCGGGATGATTCTCCAGGTCGACGGGGCGATCTTCAACGTCAGCAACAGCGCGGCCCGCATAAGTCAGGACGGAACGGAACTAGAACTGGGACCCTGGAACCGCAACTCGGTGCGCATTTGGCGCCGGATTTACGTCAACAAGAAGGCCGGATACTGCCGGTGGATAGATATTTACGAAAACTCAACCGGCAACGCCCAGAACCTTAACATTCGCTATTACTCCGGCTTCGGCAGCTCGATCCAGATGGTTCACAGCACCAGCGGCAATAATTCGCTCACGCCCAGGGACTGGGGGTTGGTCACCAGCAACTCCTCGGGCTCGTCGCGCCCCAACATTATCCAGGTGTTCGCCTCTCCCAGCGCCAACGTCAAGCCCCGCGTGCAATACAACGTCGGACAAGACAATATTTACTACTACTTCAACCTCAAGGTCCCGCCGGGCAAAACCCGGGCGCTGTGTTTCTTCCACGCTCAGCGCCGGTCATGGAGCGAATCGCAGAAATTCCTTAAGGACTTCAAGCCCTCGCGCGAGTTGCACGGGGTGCCCGCCCCGTTGCGAAGGATAATCGTCAACATGGGCGGGACCGTGCTGGGCAAACTGGAACTGCCCCGCCACGATCAGCACGACATCGTGGTTTTGAAAAACGAGGACGAACTGCTGGGAACCTTACTAAATAAGGAATTCGTCATTGGGACGTTCTACGGCAAGTTGACCCTTCCGGCCAAGGACGTCATCGGATTGAGAGTCCCCTCTCCGGCGGACCCTTACGTACACGTGGGGCTGACCGACGGTCAGGTTCCCGCCGGCAGGCTGCTGAACGGACCGGTGCGCATCCGCCTGACCGGCGGTAACGAGATGTCCATCCCGGCGCACAAACTTCTGGCATGCTCGTTCAGGATATCGCCTCAGCACCCCGAGGAGGTCAAGATAACCCAGCCGGTCGTCGTTCTGCGGTCCGGGCAGCGGCTTTTCTTCGAGCCAGAGGACGTTGACCTGCATTTTCTCACGGAGTACGGGCGCCTGAAGCTGAATCCCGACGATTTGCACGCCGTCATTCTGGACACGCCCGACAGCGGTCTCCACCGTGCGGTGTTCACCAACGGTTCGGTGCTCTCGGGTCTGCTGGCGCCGAGCGAGTTTGCGATGAAACTGGACCTGGGACCGACACTGGAGGTCCGCAGGCAGCTGATAATGCAATTCATACTCAACCCCGCCGGATCGGCGGGCGACCAGGAGGAACTGGCCGAGTTGAAAACCAGAAACGAAGACACCCTCCGCGGGCGGATAGTGGACGAGTTCCTTCCGGTGCAGACACGATACGAGACGGTGCGGGTAAAATCCTGCGATATTGCAAAAATTACTTTCCTTCCCGAAAAGAGCACTCCCGGCGCGGTGAAAATAAAACTGTTCGACGGGACAATGCTTTCGGGCCGGCTTAAAAACGATTCCATCCGCTTCAGGACCGAGCCGGGTCCCGAACTGGGCGTGTTCGTGGGCCACATTAAACATATGACCTGCCCCAAGCCCCCGCCTGCACCCAAAACAAAACCCGCAGCCACCCGCCCGGAAAACGGCGACGATGACGAAAACATCTGAGGCAGCGCGGACGAATTAGAGTAGTTTGCAGAAAGATTGTCGTCATGTTCGTCGCCGAGGACGAGTCCGGCAAGGACGGCGAAGCAGGCAATGCCGTAGCATTGTCGATGCAGCCGGACGCCGCCGAGCGAAGCCGCAAACAGAAGATGGCGACAAGATTTCTGCAAACTGCTCTAAAAGCCCGAACAGCCGAAACACAGGCGCGCCATGCGGAGATGCGGAATATTTTACAGAAAGACCCGGCCCCGCGCGATGATAATCGCATTCAGCAAACTACAAACGAAGCCGACGGATGAATATCCGTCGGCTTTTTATGCGTCGGCGTGTAGAACTACTTGATATCCGTAAAGAGGATCACTGCGGAGTCGTCGCCGGGTTCGAAGCAGCAACTCCTGTCAATCACCGCCAGATAATTCCAGGTGTAACGGTTGGAGTCTTCCTCGGCGTCGTAGAGGTCCACGCGAATGTAAGCCGCGAAGGTGTCGCTGTTGACGGTGATGACGTTGCTGACCGCCTTGTATATGGAATTTCGGATTTCCAGGTAATTGGGTCCCGACTGGTCGCCCGCCAGAGACCCCCCGTAGGCGCACAGAGGAATCGCAAACTCGCCTGGGGTGGAGAAGTACCCTCCCTTTGCAGCGCGGAAAAATTCTATTATCGACAGCAACGAACTTTCGTTGACGTCCAATGACGGCTCGTCGGCGTCTTTTTGCCCGTCCATGTCGATATCGGCGTACGTTGGCCAGGGCAGTCGCTTTATCACCTCCGCCGCGGCGGTGTTCACATTTACCCTGCCGTAAATCCTCGCCGGCAACTGTCGTCCTTCCAGAATGTATCGAATCTGGTCCGGCGGCACCCGCTCGAACAATTCGCCGATAAGCGCGCCCCAGGGCGCCCTGGGGTACATGGAATCGTCGCCCCCATTTGGTCCTGTTATGATATCCAGCCTGCCGCGGTTGATGTCATTGGCGTAGTTGGTCGCAAGGGCGTGGGGAAGGTTCTGCCCCGGGCCAGGCCCGGTGATATACAGGAAGGTCAGGTCGCCGATGTCCCTCGGCGGGCCGTGCATTACGTTAATCCTGAAGCCCTTGTAAACGTCCGAAAGGTCGTCGGCGCCCAGCCCGTTGGCTTCACCAAGCGCGTCCGTGTTGAAACTCTTGTACTTGGCTACGGAGTATCTCGCCCGGGCGATGCTGTCGTCGCGCCGCCCGTCTTTTACGACCGCAGGTCCGCCTGGATCGGCCGATGATATATCGGCCTCGGTGTAACTGTAGTTTATCTCGCCGCCGGTGGCGCTGTCGGCCGGAACGGTGGCGCTGTCGGCCGGAACGTTCGTTCCTTCCACCGCTCGGAGCAGCGACACCTTGTTGCCGCCCAGCAGACTGATGCCGGGTATCCGCACCCAGTTCCCCCCCGCCGTGAGACCGAAGTCGGCGGGTCCGTTGGCCGAATTGTCGCCGCTGTCGAAATTGTAATACACCATCTTATTTCCGCCAAGCGCGTTCAACGTGCCGCTGAGCGACGCTCCGCCGAGAGTGTAATTGCCCAGGTCTATGTTCACGGGCGTGGGATTCATCACCTCCACGGCGCAAAACCACTTCCAGTCGTCTTCCTGCTCGTCGGTTTTTGGCACGTGCTGTGCGTATATTTCGGTGATGACCGGCTGATTCACCAGCCCGTAGGCGGTGGCGCCTCCGCGGGTGAACTCGAAGGCGTTGTTGGACGCATCGGCATAAGGATGTAGAGCGGCCCAGAGGTTGGCTATAAAATGCAATGCCTTCGTTTCGGGCGCGCCGGCGGCTATAAGCTCGTCGTACAGGCGGTTCCTGGTCTGGACGTTGTCCAGGGTCTGGACGTTGTCCAGGGCGGTGCTTTCGTACAGCGGCACGCGTGTGGGGAACAGGTCCGGTCGGCGGGTCAGCGACCTGGAGCAACTGAAGGAGGTAAGCAGGTTTTTTGTATCCACCGACAAAGCGCCCACGGATATCAGGGCGTCGTAGAGACGCCCGGTCTCCGTTATCGCCGGGGTGCCCTGCCATCGGAGATACGCTTCGTCCGAGACGGAAAGCGGCTTATAGGGGGTCATGGTGAAAAACAGTTTCGACGCCAAGTTCTGCCATAGGTCAACGGGCGTGGTGTTGCTGTTGCCGCTCCTGAGGGCGTTTATCAGGTCGTACGCCGGAACCTTGTTGAGGTCCTGAAAAAACTTGTACAGGTCGACCGAAACGGGCGTAGTGAACGGCGGCATTTCGCCCGGGTCCAGGTCGTACATGGCGGCGGTGTTTACGCAGATTTTGCCTGAAAGGTCTTCCACATTCACGCTGACGCGATACTCCAGTCCCATGGAGTCGGTCACGCCGGCGTAATACCGCTTGGAGTCGCCCGTCCCGTCGCCGTTGGTGTCGATCCAGTTCTGCGTGTCGATGGGCTGCTCGGCGAAGACTTTCGAGGCCTTCCTGTCGGTGGGGCTGTTGTAATAGCCCAGATAATCGTCCACGTCTTGGGAGGCGTTATCAATGAACTTATTCCACTGGTCGGGTCCCTGCTGGAGACCCGAGTAGGGACCATGGTCGCCCAGGTGCAGGTCGTCCTTCAATATCTGTTTTACGATCGCCACGGCGCCCTCGGCAACGACTTCCGCCTGGTTCCTGGAGGCCTTTATCTCGGCCTGGTCCGCGTTCAGTCTGGCGATCACCATGAACGTCGCCCCCACCATCACCAGGATGGTCAACAAACCGATCACCATCAGCAGTGCCGACCCACGTTGTCTCTTCCGGTCATACATGTTTCACCTTTTATACCGGCGGTTAATGCCCCACCGGACATATCACTTCGTAGTCCGCCTTGTCCTGTCCTTCTTCCTGGCCGAAAATTTTTGCAATATCCTTATCCTGTATGGTGAATTTGATTTTCACCAAAACGGGCCAGTGCCCCTGTTCTCCGACGGTCCACAGTCCGCCCCCGCTGTCCCAGTTAACGCCTCCGCCTGCAGCGGACTGGGCGTATTCGATCTTGAAAACGCTGCACCCCGTCGCCAGCACCCGCCACAGGTCGTTGACGTTTCCCGGCTCGGGAGGCAACTCAACCACGGTTTCCAGCAGCTTCGCCTTGGACACTATATCGGTGGCAATGTTATTGTTGATCTTGTTCATCGCGCTTCTGATCTGGATATCGGCGAAGTCCACGTTGTTGTTGCCTATTCGGTATATGTCCTCGCTGGTGCCGCTTGACGCCAACACCCATCGCTGGCGATAAAGGATGTTGTTGGAACACACGTAAGACACCAGCGAGCCGCTTCCGACGCCCGCGTCGATCATGCTGGGCGAAGGACCGGCGGTGGTGAAAACCAGGTGCGAGGAATCGGCGTAGAAAAATCCGTTCTTCGAGACTTTTCGCAAATCCTGGCGGATTACCTCGGCGATGGTTGCCGCCTTGTTGTTGGCGCGCATCATTCCCTGGGCGCCGGTAACCACGCGCTGGCTTTGCGTGAGCACCATCGAGAAGCCCAGCATCAGACCCGCCAGGACCGACACTGAAACCATCAACTCGATGAGGGTGAATGCCCCACGGGCGCCGCGTTGTACGAGTCGCCGCCGGACGGCGGTTTTGCGTTGCGGATTATCGGTTTTCGTAATCATTCTCTTCCAAAAAGTTGTCCGGTGTGAGCGTTGACCGCCAGCACCTGGGTGTTTTCGTTTAAATAAGTGGTGTAATTTTCGGCGCCGCGAAGGTCCGCATAGTTGAACAACACCATTGCGGTGGCGCCTCGCTCTCCGTTGCCGCCCTCATTGGCTACGCCGGGATCCCACAGTTGCACAGGAGGATTGCCCGTCGCGACAAACAGCGGGTCGGTCCCTTCGAAAAGGATTTTTCCGGACCCGCCTCCGGCGACCCGTCTCACCGCCGACCCGGAGGGCGAAAATACAACCGTAAAGGAGGTGAAATCGTCGAAGTCGCTCTCGGCCAGACTGTAACTGTTGGAGCTCATCACTTCACCCACGGCCATTGTCTGCGGCAGGCGGTCGGGCTGGGCGCCTTCGATCCCGTGGAACACCCCGGTGCTCATGTTGTATTTCACCCGCGCGTACCAGAATTCGACATCCTTCAATCCGACCGCAGAGGAGTCGTGCCCGCCGGCGGGCGTGTATCGCCTCTGGAAATGCACGCCGACGTAATTGTAATCGGTGACGGCCTGGGCCCTGGCGGCTGCCAGTTGCGCCAATATCATGTTGTAGGCCTGCTCTTCGGCGCCCGAGGTGAGTATACTGGTCATTCCAGGAAGCGCCACGGCCGCTATGAGCGTTATCATGCCCAGCACCACCAGCATCTCCACGAGGGTGAAGCCCCCGCCTCCCGAGGCGGTATTGTGTCTTGTTGTCGTTTTAAGAGTTAACATTTCAAATACTTCAGCTCCTCACCGATTGTCGGAATATATATCGTCCGAGGTCCCCCATTCGTCGTCGGCGCCGGCGGATATCAGCACGGGTCCTCGCCCCCCCAGCGCGCCTTGGGATTCGTACGTCATCTCCCTTTCGTAGGCGTCCTTTATGCCGCTGGACTGCGCATCGGAGACATTCATCACTATACCCTGGGGCAGTTTTATGAGTTTCTCGTAGGCGGCTTCGACTTCGCGCAGTTTCGCCACTAATATGCCCCCGGACTCGATGGGCGACAAGGGGTAACTTTTCTTTTTCCTATAGTATGTATGGACGGCCTCGATGACGGTGCTCTGGATGCCGCGGGTTTCCTGCCTCTTGGCCTGGTTCAGCACGCTGCTTCCCACACTGACCGCCAGCCCCACCAGTATGCTGAATATGGCAAGGACGGCCAGCAGTTCGACCAGCGTAAATGCGCGTTTGCGGCGGATTTTTTGTTTCTCGTCCATTTGTCATTTCCAGTTCTTTACGTCGTCCCCGGTGAAATACAACCGGTCGCCGCCCGCGCCTATGAGCAAAAACCTGTCGCGGTTGCGAATCTTGTAAGCTTTGTGACCCGCGAAGCGGTCGCCGTAAAACTCGCTTTGCATGGTGCTTTCATAACTGCCTTTATTGTAATCCGGGTCCGTCTGTATTCTTTCGTAGCGCCTCTCGAGACGTTCGGTTTCGACGTAATCGTCGTTGTCGTAGTAATCGTAGGCCTCCTTGACGGTTTTTGCCTGCCGCCTGGCAGGGTAGTAGAGTATCGCCATAGGTTCCGGAAAACCGTCAAGTATGGTGTCCGGCTTGCCGGTCCAGTCGCCCTCGGTGTCTATGAGACCTTCCTTGGGGGCGATGTAATCTTCTTCCCACTCGTTGTCGAACGAGTCCCATTCCAGCAGCGCGTTGGTCAGCAGCTGGCTTCCGGTTTCGTAACTGCTGCCCCTGTTGTAACTGCCCTTCCAGTCCCATCCCTGCCCGGGATAAAAACCGTTTTCGTTCTTGTAACCTTCCGCCCCGGCCGAAAGGGTCGCTATCCGCGCCAGCGTCTCTTTTGCTCGCGCCGCGCGGATCGCCTGGGCGATGCTGGGAAACAGCAGCGAGGCGACAATGCCGATTATAACGATGACCACCAGCAGTTCGATAAGCGTAAAGCCGTTCCGCCGGCGTGGTCGTCCGGGCGTATTGTCAGTCTCTCGCCTCATAGGATTAATCCTCCTCCAGGAAGTTCGTCACGTCATCGGTAATGGCCTGGGCTTCGCTCGTGGAGATGCCCCGGTCGCTTTTTTCCTCGGTCCACCACTTTCCATTGGGTCCTGGCGTGCAGAGGATATAATCGGTGCGGAAGTATTTTCCGTTTTCGTCCTTTGCATAATCTCCGTTTGGTATCCCCCCGCCGCTGTACGAATTGTTCTCGAAACGGGAATATTCGATGGTGTTGTCGAAGGCGTCCACGAAAACCGGGTTGCTCGAGTCATCGGTTTCGAGAGTGGCGGCTGCGCCGTAAGGCCCGTAAACTTTACCCATGAATTTACCATTCACTTCCTTGCGCATTCCGAATCCCACGTGCCCGTCGTTGTCCTTGTAGAACGTCAGGTGCTCGGTCAGGTTGCGGGCGCCGCTGGGCGGATAATCGCCGAAGTCCATGTGATACTGATGAATGGCGTCTTCAAGTTGCCGGATGGTGGCCAGGGAATCGGTCCGCGCAATGGCTGTCGCAACCGTTCCCACGGTCGGCACCAGTATGCTCATCAGCAGCCCGATGATGAACAACACCGTAAGCATCTCGATAATAGTGAAGCCCTCCGCGCCGCCGCGACGGCGCCGGGAATATCGGGCACGATTGCTGTTTGCTGTCGAAATCTGCATTTTCATGTCACCAGTTTCGTATGTCGTCATCGTCGCCGTAACGCCGGTTTCTTCCCGGCGCTATCAGCAGGAACTCGCCGTCGTTATAAGGAATTCCGGTGCTCGTGTCGGGGTGGTCTTCGTTCTCGATGTAGGCCTCGAACGTGTTTTGACTGCGTCCCCACGGGTACCGCCAGTCGTCGTCCTTCCTGTGCTGGTAGTCGTTGTTATCCGCCAGTTTATACTGTCCCAGGCCCGTTTTACCCCTCCTTGAGGGGAAATACAGTATCGGAAGCGGGTCCGGAAAACCGTCCGAGAGTGTGTTGGGGCGATCGCCGCCGCCGTAGCCGGAATTGGCGTACATGTCGTTGGGATCGAACAGCATGCCGGCATTGTATTTAACGTATTTCGAAGACGGCTCGGGATTATCGTGGGAGATTTTGTCGTAACCGTAACCGAACATCCTGGCGGCCATTACCTGGCTTCCGGTGTACGGCCCGCCGTTTCCGGTCAGCACACTCGAATCCAACTGTCCGGGGTAATAATTGCGGTTTTCAGTCCAGTAACTTTCGGCGCCTCTCCCCAAGGCCGAGACGTAATAACTGCACCTGTGCACGTGTCGTGATTCCATGATGGTGACCACCGTGGGCATCAGCATGCCCAGCAGCAGCAGGATGATGGACATCACCGCCAGCAGTTCCACCAGCGTGAATCCGCCCGTGGCGCCCCGGTGAGAATGTATCATTTTGCGCCGTAGCATTATTTATTCACCATTGTTTGTCGTTTATTGCTGTAGAGTTTTAATCAGGTGCACCATGGGCAGGAACATGCATATCACGATCCCGCCGACTATCACGCCAAGGCAGATAACCAGCGCCGGTTCGAGCATTGAGACCATCGAAGCAACGGTGGTTTCGACCTGTTCGGTGTAGTTGTCGGCCACCCTTCCGAGCATCTTGTCCAGTTCGCCGGTCTCTTCGCCGACGTCGATCATGTTGGTGACCATGGAGTCCACGATTCTGGCGTTCCTTAGCGGTTCGGCGAAGCTCTCGCCTTCGCGTATTCCGTCGTGGACCTTCGCCAGCGCCCGCGCATAGACTTCGTTACCGGCTGTGAGCCGCGTTATGTTCAGTGCTTCGAGAATCGGAACGCCCGCGGCAAGAAGCGTGCCCAGCGTCTGGGCGAACCTTGCCACCGACAACTTGGAAACCAGACCGCCGAACAGGGGAATGTGCAACTTGAGATTGTCCACGAAATACCGCCCCCCCTGGGAAACCTTCAGAAGTTTGAACGTCAGGAATATACTAACGGGTATCGCTATGATCACCAGCCATCCGAAGTCCTCGATTATCCAGTCACTTATGCCCATAAGCACCCTTGTTGGTCCGGGCAGCTCGCTGCCCACGCCTGCGAATATGTCGTTGAACTTGGGCACCACGAATGTCATCAGTCCCATTACGATGGCGAACGCGAAGACAATGACGGCCACGGGATATATCAAAGCCCCAACGACCTTTCGCCTCAGCGCCATTGACCGCTCGAGGTGTTCGGCGAGTCTGCGGAGCACCACGTCCAGCACGCCGCCCAGCTCGCCCGCACGCACCATGTTCACATAGAGGCGGTCGAATGTCTTGGGGTGCCTGGACATCGCCTCCGAAAGCGTGGC
>CAYZPY010000003.1:0-55658 GCA_964480425.1 uncultured Planctomycetaceae bacterium | reverse complement strand
GTCCGCATTGGCCACGGCGCTGTTGAGGACCTTCGCGATCATACCGGCGGCCCGTTCGGGCATGAACTTCAGCATGTTCAGCGCGTCCTGCACGTCCAGCCCGCGAATCATGTTCGCCACGGGTCTGGCCTTGCGCGGGCTTATGCGAGCGTATCTGTGTTTTGCCTGCCAGGGCATCTGAAATATCCTTATCGTTTCGTTTCGGGCCTGGTTCCGCCGTGCCCGCGGAACATTCGCGTGGGGCTGAACTCTCCGAGTTTGTGCCCGACCATTTCTTCGGATACGAACACTTTCTGGTGCGTTTTTCCGTTGTGGACCATGAAGGTGTGCCCCACGAACTCAGGAACAATGGTGCACGCACGCGCCCAGGTTTTAATGGGCTCGTTGCTACCGGTTTCCTTTGCCCGTTGCACCTTCCGGAACAATTTTTCGTCTACGAACGGACCTTTTTTTACGCTTCTTGTCATCGATTATGCCTCCCGGGGCGGTTACAGTTTTGTCTGACCGGCCCGGACATTTCTCCTGCGTCTGATTATCATTTTGTTCGAGGTTTTTCTTCTCTTCCGTGTTTTTCCGCCTTTGGCGAGTTTGCCGGTCGGAGATACCGGATGTCTTCCGCCGGCCCTTCTTCCTTCGCCGCCGCCCATCGGATGCGCCACGGGATTCATCGCCGAACCGCGAACCCTCGGGCGTTTGCCCATGTGCCTTTTACGTCCGGCTTTACCCCATCGCACGCCGGCGTGGTCCACGTTGCCCAGGCGCCCTATCGTGGCGCGGCACTTGGCGTTAACCATGCGCATCTCGCCGGAGGGCAGGACCAGTTGCGCGTAGTTGCCTTCCCTGGCCATCAGCCTGGCGCCGGCGCCGGCGGACCTGACCATCCTGCCGCCGCGTCCCGGCGTCATTTCGATGTTGTGGACTTCCATGCCCACAGGAATTTTCGAAAGCGTCATGCAGTTTCCTACCCTCGGTTCGGCCTGTTCGCCGGAGCGTATCTGCGCGCCGACGCTCAACCGCTGTGGGGCAAGGATGTATCTTTTCTCGCCGTCTTCGTATTGGACCAGCGCTATGTTGCACGTTCGGTTGGGGTCGTACTGGATGCTCAGCACGCGTGCGGACTGGTCGTCCTTGTCGCGTTTGAAGTCTATCAGGCGGTATCTTCGCTTGTGTCCGCCACCGCGGTGCCGCGATGTTATCACGCCTTTATGATTCCGACCGCCGGTCTTTTTCAGCGGGCGCAGCAGCGATTTTTCCGGCTTGTCTTCGGTCAGTTCCTTTCGGATATTAACCGAGCTGAAACGGCGTCCTGCTGATGTTTTGTTGTATTTCTTAATCATTGCTGCACATCATTGCGTCAGAACAGGTCTATACGATGGTCCTCGTGGAGTACGACGACGGCCTTTTTCCAGTGCTTGGTCTTTCCCCAGCGGTACCCGGTCCGTCGGGGTTTGCCGCTCTGGTTGGCCGTGCGCACCTGTACGACCTTCACGTCGTATATGTTTTCGACCGCCTGTTTAATCTGGGCCTTGTTGGCGTCCGGTACGACCTGGAACGCGTATGCGTTGTACGCGGAGGACTGGTGCGTGCTCTGCTCCGTAATCAGAGGCCTTATAATCACGTTGTAAATATCTTTTTGCTTCACCGGTTCGAACTCCGATTCACCAGTTCTTCCATGGCCTTTGCGGTAATTACCAATTTTTGCTTAAGGACCACGTCGTACGCGTTCAGTTCGTCGGCGGCGCACACCGCCAGGTCCGGAATGTTCCGCGAGCTGAGGTAGATGTTTTTGTCGTGCTTTTCCAGTGCCAGCAGGCACGAGCGGTCGATGCTCATCTTGCGAAGCATATCGGCTATGGTTGCGGTTTTCGGTGCGTGGACACTGAGGTCTTCGAGCACCATCAGGTCGCCGGAGATTATCTTTGCCAGCACGGCCGATTTCAGTGCGGCCTTTTTCATCTTGCGGGGCAATTTCTTCCTGGTGGTTTTTGGACTTTTTGCAAACGTCACGCCGCCGCCCCGCAGGATGTTCGCCCTCTTGGCGCCCCTTCGGGCGAATCCGGTTCCTTTCTGTCGGAACATCTTATGCCGGGAGCCCTTTACGTCGCTTCGCCCACGCGTTTTGGCGGTTCCGGGGTGCCGGTTTGCGTGGTATGCCACGATTGCCTGCTTGAGCAGGTCTGCGTTCACCTCCGAGCCGAACACCTCGTCGTCCACCTTGAAGGTGTCAACCTTGCGCCCCTCGATGTTGTAAACAGGTACTTCCAGCATGTCTTTTTGTTTTTTCAATTCAGGATTTATCCGCCAGGTCGACGGACGCACGTATTACGAGGTACCCGCCGTTTGCGCCGGGCACGGCGCCCTTAATCAGCAGCAGGTTGTTTTCCGGATCGATTCTAATCAGCGCGTTGTTTTTTGAGGTTCTTCTTTGGTGTCCCATATGCCCGGCCATGCGCTTGCCTTTTTTCAGTCCGCCGCTTTTACCCTGATTGCTGGCGTGTCCTGCGATGGATCCGGGCGAACGATGTTTTCGTTCCACACCGTGCGTGGCGAGTTGTCCCTTGAATCCGTACCGCTTCATGACACCGGCGAAGCCCTTGCCCTTGGTGGTTCCGATTACGTCCACCCTTGAGACGTCCCGGAGGCATTCGACGGTTATGTCCTGTCCGGGCGAGATATCTTCGGGCGCGGCGGGCAGGCGTATTTCGCGGATGAATTTTTTCGGTTTCACGTTGGTCTTTGCGGCGCGTGCGATCTGTGGTTTTGTGGCGCGGTGGGGTTTGACGTCCCCGAAGCCGAGTTGCACGGCGTCGTAGCCGTCCGTCCGGACGGTCTTGACCTGCAAGACGGAACAGGGACCGGCCTGTACGACGGTCACAGGGTGCAGTCTCCCGGCGTCGTCGTATACCTGCGTCATGCCGATTTTTTTACCCAGTATCGCCTGAAGCATGATTTACTCGTTAGGCCTTTATTTTTATGAAAACGCCGGCCGGAACCACCAGGCGATTCAATGCCTCGACGGTCCGCACGGTCGGCTCGTAAATGTCGATAATTCTCTTATGGGTGCGGATTTCGAACTGCTCGCGGGACTTCTTGTCCACGTGGGGGCTCCGCAGCACCGTGTAGCGTCCGATTCGGGTTGGCAGAGGTATTGGCCCGCGAACGCGGGCGCCCGTACGCGTGGTGTGGTCCACGATTTCCTTGGCCGAGGAATCCAGCGCCCGGTGGTCGTAGGCCTCCATCCGTATTCTTATCCTGTCTTGCACCATTTCTATTACACTTACCTAAAGGATATTAGCAGGGGCTAAAGCATGCCGCCATTACGTGCGCGCAGATACACTGCGTGTGCGTGCGGCGCGCATAAAGTCCCGTTAGGATATTATTTTTAATCATAATGTCAACGATTAATGAGAATTTTTTCATGGTTATTTGCGGCAAAATTTCAGGATTTTGAAATTATCGATTTTCATCCGTTCACCTAAGAAACCGCCACGTTGGCTGGCACCGGCGCATATCTCTTGGGCTCCATTGTGCTGGTGCCCCGCCCGCGCGTGATGGATCGCAGGCGCGTTGTGTAGCCGAACATTTCGGCCAGCGGCACTTCCGCCGATATAAGCCGATATTTGCCACGGTTTTGCAGATGTTTAATCTCCGCCCGTCGGGAGTTCAAATCGGAGGTAACTGCCCCGAGATATTCCTGTGGGACGGTGACCTGGAGCATCATTATCGGTTCGAGAAATACTGGCGAGGCCTTTTTCACGGCCTCGTTGAAGGCGATGCTTCCGGCCTGCTGGAAGGCGACCTCGCTGCTGTCGACGGGGTGGTGCTTTCCGTCCAGCAGCATTACCCTGATATTCTCCATGGGGTATCCGGCCAGCGGTCCTGCGGTGGCGGCGTCGCGGATACCCTGTTCGACCGAGGGTATGAACTGCCTTGGCACTACGCCGCCCTTGGTTTGGTCCTCGAACAGTATGGTTTCCTGCTTGTCCGTGGATGGTGGTGGTTCGTAGGGCTCGATTTTTATCTCGACCACGCCGAACTGCCCCCTTCCGCCGGTCTGGCGGACGAATCTGCCTTCGGCCTGGGCCGGCTGGCGGATGGTCTCCTTGTAGGCGACCATGGGCTTACCCACCCGAACGTCCAGCCCCATGTCACGAAGGAGTTTGTTGCGAACGATTTCCAGGTGCAGTTCTCCCATTCCGGATATCACGGTCTGCCCGGTTTCCTGGTCGTACCGGAAGCGGAAGGTGGGGTCTTCCCTCTGGAGGGAATTCAGGGCCTCGGAGAGTTGCTGCTTCTCGGCGTTCGTGCGGGGTTCTATTGACATGGTGATGACCGGCTCGGGGAACTTCAGCCGCTCCAGTATGACCGGTTCGTGGGAATCGCACAGCGTGTCGCCGGTGAGTGAGTTCTTCAGACCAACCACTGCCACGATGTCCCCGGGGAAGGCATGGTCCCGGCGGATTCGCTGGTCGGCGTGCATTTCCCATATTCGCGATACGATTTCCTTCTTGTTCTGTGTGCTGTTGAGCACGCGTGTGCCGGCCTTTAGCGTCCCGCTGTATATGCGGATGAAGTGGAGGTCGCCGTGCTGGTCTGCGGTGATTTTGAAGACCAGGGCCGAAAATGGAGATTCCGGGTCGGCCTTTCGGCGGATTTCCTGTGACGGATCAGACGCCTTGCGCCCCAGCACGGGCGGCACTTCCAGCGGGCTTGGCAGGAAATCGACGACGGCGTCCAGCAGCGGGCGCACGCCTATGTGGTTCAGCGCCGAGCCGCAAAGAACCGGGTGAAGCCCGCCGGTCAGTGTGCCCTGGCGCAGTGCGGCGATAATTTCGTCCTGAGATATTTCCTTATCGTGGAGATATTTTTCCATGAGGCGGTCGTCATATTCGGCCGCCTTTTCTATCATTTCCACCCTGGCGGTAGCGGCGGCGTCTTTGTACCGGGGGGGGATGTCTTCGATTCTGAAAGTGGTGGCGATTTTTTCCGGGTCGTAGAAGTACGCCTTTTGCCTGATGAGGTCTATCTGCCCGCGGAAATCTTCTCCGCTTCCGATGGGCAGTTGCACAACGACCGGCTGGGCCCTTAGGCGCAAGCCGATGTCGCGCACGGCCATTTCGAAATCAGCACCGGGGCGGTCCATCTTGTTGATGAAACACAGGCGTGGCACCCTGTATCTGTTGGCCTGAGCCCATACCGTCTCGGACTGTGCTTCCACTGCCCCGATGGCGCAGAAGACCACAACCGCCCCGTCGAGCACGCGCAGCGACCGCTCCACTTCCACGGTGAAGTCCACGTGCCCGGGCGTGTCAATCAGGTTTATGGTGTAGTCGCGCCACTTGAGCGTGGTTGCGGCGGAGGTGATGGTGATGCCGCGCTGCTGTTCCTCGGCCATGTAATCCATCACGGCGGTGCCTTCGTGCACCTCGCCTATCTTGTATGTCCGCCCGGCGAAATACAACACGCGCTCGGTGACGGTCGTCTTGCCGGCGTCTATGTGTGCGGCTATGCCTATGTTGCGAACTTGTCTAAGATTGTCAGACATAAAAAAATCTACTCAAGGATAGTTCCATTACATGAACTAAACAGTAATGCCGTGAAGAGCGAATCCTCACAGTCTTGCGTGCAGAGTGCCGACCTTCGCTCAGGTCGCCCGGATTGTCCTTACCTCGGTGTACCCCCGCCGAAAATATTCTTGGTGGTCAATACGACTACCAGGCGAAGTGTGCAAAGGCCTTGTTCGCCTCCGCCATCCTGTGAACGTTTTCGCGTGTCTGCATGGCGGCGCCTTCGCGTTTGTAAGCGGCGATCAGTTCATTCGCCAGGCGCTGGCAGGTACTGTTTCCGCTCTGGGCGTAAACGGCCTGTTTAATCCACCTTATCGCCAGCGACAGTTTCCGCTTCTCGTTGATGGGGGTGGGCACCTGGTAACTGGCGCCTCCGACACGCTTTGACCGGACCTCTATCATGGGTTTGACGTTTTCTATCGCCTTTTCGAACACTTCCAGTGGTTCGGCGTCCTTGACCTTCTTGTCAATTATATCCATCGCGTCGTAAAAGACGCGCTGTGCGACGGCCTTTTTTCCGTCGCTCATGATGCAGTTGATAAATTTGCTCGCCAGTTTGCTCTTATATCGGGCGTCAGGTTTCAGCTGCCTGGCCGATGCTGTCCATTTCTTATATGCCATGTCTGTTTGCCGTATCTCCGTGACTATCGCTTCAGACGGCGATCGCCGGTGTTATTTTGGTTTGGAAGTACCGTACTTGCTCCTGCTCTGCTTGCGGTCCTCGACGCCCAGGGCGTCCATGGTTCCCCGAACAACGTGGTACCGCACGCCGGGAAGGTCGCGCACTCGCCCGCCCCTGACAAGCACGATGCTGTGCTCCTGGAGGTTGTGGTCTATGCCCGGGATGTACGCGGTGACCTCCCTGCCGTTGCTGAGGCGAACCCGCGCCACCTTTCTCAGGGCGGAGTTGGGCTTCTTGGGCGTTACCGTTTTTACCAGCAGGCACACGCCACGCTTCTGGGGGGATTCCTCCAGCGCGACGTTTTTCTTCTTTACTTTCTGTTTTTTTCGCTTCTTGCGAACTAATTGATTTACAGTCGGCATAATAACCTCTTGAAATTTTGCTTTCCGAAGCCGCTTCGGCGGCGGGCGCCTATTCCCTGCCCGTCAGGGCCTGTTGAACCGCGCGGGTAATTTCCGCCTCGGTGAGTTCTTCTTTCTCGGCGGGCGCCTCGGGGAGTTCCACTTTCCGCCTGGTTTTCATTTCCTGATAAGGACGGAAACTGGTTCCCGCAGGTATCAGGTGTCCGAGAATGACGTTTTCCTTCAGCCCGCGTAGTCTATCCACTTTACCAGCTAAAGCCGCTTCCGTAAAGACCTTTGTGCTTTCCTGAAAGCTTGCGGCAGAGAGGAAACTCTCGGATTGCAGCGACGCTTTCGTGATTCCCAGCAGCAGCGTCTTTCCGGTTGCGGGCTTGGGCCTGTGGGTTTTGGGCGGCCGGCCGTCCTTTTCCTCGACGGCGGCGAGGGCCTGTTCGACCTTTCCGCGAGGGACGACCTGCCCTTCGGCGAAGTTGGTGTCGCCCGGGTCGACGATTTTTAGGCATCCCGCCAGTCTGGCGTTCTCCTGTCGGAACAGGAACTTGTCGACCACCTCGCCGGGCAGCAGGTCGCTGTCGCCGACGGTCTGGACCTTCACTTTCCGCAGCATCTGTGAGAGGATGACCTCAACGTGCTTGTCGTTGATGGTGACGCCCTGCCCGCGGTAGACGGTCTGCACCTCGCCCAGCAGGTATTCCTGCAGGGCCTCTTCTCCGCGGATGCTCAGGATGTCCTGGAGGATGAGCGGACCTTCGGTCAGCGGTTGTCCTGCGTCGACGATGTTGCCGGTGTGGACAAGCAGGTGGCGGTCGTGCGGGACGTGGTGCTCGCGCTCCATGCCCGATTCGCTGCGTACGATGATGGTCATCTTTCCGCGTCGCTTGTCGGTTCGCAATTCCACCTGGCCGGAAATCTCCGCCATAGCGGCGGGCTCCTTGGGCCTGCGGGCCTCGAATATTTCAGTGACTCGCGGGAGTCCTCCGGTAATGTCCTGGGTGCCCTTGATTTCCCTGGGCTGGCGTGCCAGAAGTTCGCCCGGCTCGACGGCCTGTCCTTCGTCGACATCGATGCGCGCCTTGGCGGGCAGGTAGTGGAAGTCCAGAATCTTGCCGTTTTTGTCTTCTATGACTATGCGGGGGTGCTTCTCGCCCTTGTGCTCGACGACAACGTAACACGAGTCCTGGCGTTCGGATTCCAGGCGGACGGTTTCGCCCTCTTCGATGTCCTGGAAGCGGACGTTTCCCGCCACCTCGGCCAATATAGGCACCCTGTGGGGGTCCCATCGCACGATGCACCGCCCGGGCTTGATCCTGTCGCCTTCCTGCACCAGCACCAGGGAGCCGTAAGGCACCCTGTAACGCTCCAGTTCGCGCTCCTTGTCGTCCTGGATGACAATTTCACCGTTGCGTTTGAGTGCTATCAGGACGGTATCAGAGGTAGGTCTGGCCTTTCGCCCGCGTGCGCTGCGGTCGGCGGCCAGGAGATACTCGTGCCATTTCTTGTCGGACTTGGGGGTCTCCACGGCAATGAGGTTGTGGTATTTGGCAGTGCCTTCCACCGGTGACCGCAGGTCCGACTGGACGATCGCCCTGGTGGCGACACCGCCGGTGTGGAACGTCCTCATCGTCAGCTGCGTTCCGGGCTCGCCGATTGACTGAGCGGCGACAATTCCCACTGCCTGCCCTTCCTCGACCAGTTTTCCGGTGGACAGGTCCATTCCGTAGCAATTTGCGCAAACGCCCAGGGGCGAATCGCAGGTAAGCGTGCTGCGGACGCGGATGGTCTCCAGTCCCATGTCCTCGATCTTGTCCGCCGCCTCGGCGGTGATCATTTCATTTTCCCTGACGATGGTTTCGTCGGTAACGGGATTGACGATGTTCTCGCGCGCGATGCGCCCGACGATCATTTCCTTCAGCGGCACTTCCACCTCTTCGCCCTTGTAGATGGCCGATTTGGGCAGGCCCTGAAGCGTCCCGCAGTCTATTTCGGTGACGATGACGTTCTGCGCGACGTCGGCGAGTTTACGGGTGAGGTATCCGGAGTCGGCCGTCTTCAGCGCCGTGTCGGCCAGCCCCTTGCGGGCGCCGTGCGTGGAGGAGAAATATTCCAGCACGGTCAGACCTTCGCGGAAGTTCGCGCGAATGGGCGTTTCGATAATCTCGCCGGATGGCTTGCTCATAAGCCCGCGCATCCCCGCCAACTGGCGGATCTGGTCCACGTTTCCCCGGGCCCCCGAGTCGCTCATCAGCCACACCGGATTGAGGTAATTGGGAATGTCTTCCCGCCGGTCGCTGGAGAGACTGGCAAGCAGCGCCTTGGTGACCTGTTCGCGTGCGTGAATCCACACGTCGACCAGCTGGTTGTAGCGCTCGCCCTCAGTGATGGCGCCGGTATGGTAGCTCTTCTCCACGCGGTCGACGAACGCCTGCGCCTCGGAGATAATCCTCTCCTTGGCCTCGGGTATGCGCAAATCGGTAATGCCGAACGATATCCCCGCCAGTGTCGAATACCTGAACCCCAGGTCCTTCATGTCGTCCAGCAGGTTAAGGGTGGCCGCCTTTCCGAGGCGCTCGTTGCAGTCGCTGATGACGCGCCCTGCGCCCTTCTGGCTGAGCGGATAGTTGTAGAACGGCATTCCTTCCGGAAGTATGTCGTTGAATACGCACCGTCCGGCGGTTGTTATCACCCTTCCGTGTTCGGCGATTCTCGAACCTTCCTGTTCGATGACTTCGCGGCCTTTCTCGATTCGCACAAGCACCTTGGCGTGCGTGCCGATGCGTCCCATTTCGTGGGCGGTTATGGCCTCGTGCGGATTGGAGAAAGCGGGGTACTCGGCGCCGTCGTACTGCACCTTCCGAACGTCGGGCAAGACGAACTGGGAACCGTGATCGCTGGTGAGATAGTACGTGCCCAGCACGATGTCCTGCATGGGCGACATAATCGGCATTCCGTTAGAGGGTGAGAAGATGTTGTTCGTGGCCAGCATCAGCGTGTGTGTTTCCGCCTGCGCCTCGACCGAGAGCGGCAGGTGGACGGCCATCTGATCGCCGTCGAAGTCGGCGTTGAACCCGCGGCAGACCAGCGGGTGAATCTTGATGGCGTTGCCCTCGACCAGGACCGGCTCGAACGCCTGAATGCCCATTCGGTGCAGCGTGGGCGCGCGGTTCAGCAGGACCGGGTGCTGGTAGATGACTTCTTCCAGCACGTCCCAGATTTCGTCTTCTCTGCGCTCGAGCATCCGCTTGGCGGATTTGATGGTGTCGGCCAGTCCGCGCTCCTTGAGCCGCCTGATGATAAACGGCTGGAACAACTCCAGTGCGATCTTCTTGGGCAGCCCGCACTGGTGTAGTTTGAGTTCCGGTCCGATCACGATCACGCTTCGCCCGGAGTAGTCTACGCGCTTGCCCAGGAGGTTCTCGCGGAACCGTCCCTGCTTGCCCTTGATCATGTCGGTAAGCGACTTGAGCGGTCGATTGGCGGTGCCCTGGACGGGTCGGCGGCAACGGTTGTTGTCGAACAGCGCGTCCACCGCCTGCTGGAGCATCCGCTTCTCGTTTCGGATGATAACCTCGGGCGCGTTTAGGTCGAGGAGTTTTTTGAGGCGGTTGTTACGGTTGATGATTCGCCTGTAAAGGTCGTTCAGATCGGAAGTTGCGAAGTTTCCGCTCTCCAACAGCACCAGGGGCCTAAGGTCCGGGGGAATAACGGGGATAACCTCCATGACCATCCACTCGGGCTTGTTGTCCGAAGTGCGCACGCTCTCCACGAGTCGCAGACGCTTGGATAGGTCCTTGGTCTTCTGCTTGGAGGAGGTTTTCTTGAGATTCATGCGAATCTCGGCCACGAGAGTGTCCAGGTCGAGGTTTCTCAGCAGTGTGCGGATTGCCTCGGCGCCGATGTCGGCCTGGAAGTCCGTGCCATACTTGTCCCTGGCGCCGCGGTATTCGTCCTCGGTGAGAACCTGCTGATATTTCAGCGGCGTCTGTCCCGGATCTGTAACCACGTAACTCTGGAAGAGGATTACCTTTTCCAGGTCTGCGGTTTTCATAGCCAGCAGCGTGCCCAGGCGCGACGGCAGGGACTTGAAGAACCATATGTGCACGATTGGCGCGGCCAGGTTGATGTGACCCATTCGCTTTCGCCGCACGCGGGAGTGCGTGACTTTGACCCCGCAGCGGTCGCAGATGATGCCCTTGTGCTTGGTGCCCTTGTACTTTCCGCAGGCACATTCCCAGTCGCGCTCGGGTCCGAAGATGCGCTCGCAGAAAAGCCCGTCCTTTTCCGGCCGGTATGTCCGGTAGTTGATGGTCTCGGGCTTTTTGACCTCTCCGAACGACCAGCTGCGAATGTCGTTGGGCGAGGCAAGGTTTATCTTCACCGACCCATAATCGTTTATTCTGTCGTATACGTTTTCAGCCATATCTTTTTAGCTCCGCGTTCTTGGTTAAAATCCAGCACGCGTCTAAATAATTCCTCATTCCGGTTTCGTCATTCTTGATTCTTATATAAGTTTTTTCTTTTCCATCTGGATATTCAGGCCCAGGCCTCGCAGTTCGTTGCACAGCACGTCGAAGCTGATAGGCGTGCTGGCTTCGAGTGTATTGGTTCCCTTGACCATGGACTCGTAAATTTTCGTTCTGCCTTCCACGTCGTCACTCTTGACGGTCAGCATTTCCTGAAGGGTGTAGCTGGCGCCGTACGCCTCCAGGGCCCAGACTTCCATCTCGCCGAACCTCTGTCCGCCGGTGCGTGCCTTTCCGCCCAGGGGCTGCTGCGTTATCAGCGAGTAAGGTCCGGTGGAGCGGGCGTGGATTTTCTCGTCCACCAGGTGGTGGAGTTTGTTCATGTAGATGTATCCGACGGTGACCTTCTGCTCAAAGGGCTCGCCGGTGCGTCCGTCATAGATGGTAATTTTTCCGTCTTCCGGCATTTCGGAAAGATGTTCGCTGTTGTCGCCGGCATTCCGGACCACCTCGACGTCCTGCCTGCGTTTGCGGACGTGCTCGTTGGCTTCGCGGATGCACTCGAAGATTTCCTTTTCCTTCGCGCCGTCGAAGACTGGCGTAACTGCCTGGAAGCCCAGCACGGCGGCGGCCCAGCCAAGGTGTGTCTCGAGAATCTGACCGACGTTCATTCGGCTGGGCACGCCGAGCGGATTGAGCACGATGTCCACGGGCGTTCCGTCGTCCAGAAACGGCATGTCCTCTTCGGGCAGAATACGGGCTATGACGCCCTTGTTACCGTGCCGCCCAGCCACCTTGTCACCCACCCCGAGCTTTCGCTTGGTCGCCACGGTTACCTTGACCTTCTCCAGCACGCCGGAAGGAAGCTCGTCGCCTCGCCTCATCTGTTCGAGCTTGCGAGTCATTTCCTTCTCGATTTCCTCGATTTTAGGCCAGTACCGCCCGTGGATGGCCTCGGCCTGTTTTTTCGCCTCGGCCTTGCCGCCCTTTATCCACTTGAGCGTGAAGTTTTCTATCTGTTCGAGGATAATCTCGTCATCGTCGCTGGCGCCGACTTTCTGCCGGGTTGTGGGATCGATCATATCCGAGTCAAGGACGTCGTTGATTTCGTCCGACATTTTCCTGAACGTATAGGCCATTCTGCCGCGCATGTGCTTGCGGTATTCCCTCAGGCGCCTGTTGAGTTCTTTCTTCCGCTGGTCGGACATGTGCGCCTTACGCGCGAAGTGTTTTGTCTCGACCACCACGCCTTCCTCTCCGGCGGGCAGTTCGAGCGAGTCATTTTTCACGTCTTCGCCGGCCTGTCCGAAAATGGCGTGCAGGAGTTTCTCCTCAGGCGTCAGTTCGGTCTTGGATTTGGGGGTGACCTTGCCCACCAGAATGTCACCCGGTCCGACCTGAGTGCCGACGCAGACGATGCCGTACTCGTCGAGATTGGCAAGCGCCTTCTCCGAGACGTTGGGAATGTCGCGGGTGAATTCCTCCCGGCCCAGTTTGGTCTCGCGGACCTCGACTTCGTATTCCTCCATGTGGATGGAGGTGAAGGCATCGTTTTTTACCAGACGCTCGGACACGAGAATGGCGTCCTCGAAGTTGAAACCGTCGAACGGCATGAACGCCGCCAGCACGTTGCGCCCCAGCGACAGTTCTCCATTGCTGGTGGCCGAACCGTCGGCGATTATCTCGCCGGTCTTGACTCGCTGCCCTTCGGTGACGATGGGCTTCTGATTCAGGCACGCCCGCTCGTTGAGTTTGTGGAATTTACGCAGGTGGTACTCGTCGGTGTCGTTGATGATTATTTTCCGCGCGTCGGCATAGGTGACGGTTCCGGCCTTTTGCGCCTTGATCACCATTCCGGAGTTTTCGGCTACGGGCTTTTCCATACCAGTGGACACTATCGGCGGTTCGGTTTGGACAAGCGGAACCGCCTGCCTCTGCATATTCGCTCCCATCAGTGCGCGGTTTGCGTCGTCGTGTTCGAGGAAGGGTATCAAGGCGGCCGAGACGCCCACCGTCTGCTTGGGCGATATATCGACGTAGTCAACGTCCTTTGAATCGACCAGGCGGACTTCGCTTTTTGACCTGGCAAGGACCTGTCCTTCCAGGAGGCGGTCCGGACGACTGGCGCCGTTGGTCTGCAAAACGTCGGGCGGTGCGAGGATTACTTCCATTTCCTCGTCGGCGCGGAGGGGCACAACCCCGCCGTTGGTCTTGCCGCGAGTCACCTTGCGGTACGGGGTGGTCAGGAAACCGTACTCGTCCACGCCGGCGTAGATGCCCAGCGAGGTAATCAGTCCAATGTTGTTGCCTTCGGGCGTTTCGATGGGGCATATACGCCCGTAGTGGCTTATATGCACGTCGCGGACCTCGAAGCCGGCTCGCTTGCGGTTCAGACCGCCGGGACCGAGCGCCGAGAGGCGCCTTTCGTGTGTCAGCTGGCTGAGCGGATTCTGCTGGTCCACGACCTGGCTCAGCTCGCCCCGGCCGAAGAAGTAGTCTATGCTCGAGGACACCGCCTTGGAGTTGATAAGCTCCGTGAGTTTGGTCATCTCCTTGGCGTCCTTGAGCGACATGCGCTCCTGCACGGTGCGGCGGAGTTTCAGCAGGCCCTTGCGGATTTCGTCGGAGGCGAGTTCGTCGATGGTTCTCAGCCGCCTGTTGCCCAGGTGGTCGATGTCGTCGACGTTGCCCTCGCCGGCGCGAAGCTTGACGATGTACTTCAGCGTGTTGAGGAAGTCCTCCACGTTGAGCGTCATGGGATTGTCGGAGGTGTCCTCCTGTTTGAACTTACGGTTAATGCGGAACCGCCCTACCTTTCCGAGGCGGTAGCGGTTCTCGTCGTAGAATTTTTCCTCAAAGAGCGTTTTTGCTTTGCTCAGTTGCGGCGGGTTGCCCGGCCGAAGACGCATGTACAGGCGCAGCAGTGCGTTTTCGTGTCCGTCGGCGTTGTCTTCTGCCAGCGTGTTGAGCATCAGCGGGTCGGCGACCTTCTCGATGACCTCGATTTTCTTTTTCCTGCCGGTGGCGATGGTGGTTCTTGCCTCGCCGACCTGCCCGCCGGGGGGGATTATCTCTTCGCCCGTCTCGGGGTCGACGTAGCCCTCGACCAGGTGCATTTCCGGCTGAAGTTTGTCTACCGGTATCTCTTTGGTGGGATAGAACTGGCGGATAATGGCCTCGGTGGTTCCGTACTTTTCGTCCATCGCACGCAGGTAGGTGGTCGCCGGGATTCTTCCTGACTGGTCTATCCTCATGGTGAGGATGTCTTTTTTGGTCACTGCCAGTTCTATCCAGCTGCCGCGTTCCGGGATTATTCTGGCCCCGTGCAGCGGTCGGTCGGACTCGGGCATGTCCACGGTAAAGTCCACGCCGGGCGAGCGGTGCAGCTGCGAGACGATGACCCGCTCGGCGCCGTTAATGATGAACTCCCCACCGCCTATCATTACGGGCAGTTCGCCGATGTAGACGCCTTCCTCGACGACTTCTTCGACGCCTTTTCTGTGGAGGCGGCAGTGGACGCGGAACGGGCGCCCGTACGTCAGTCGCAGGTCCCGGCATTCCTGCTCGGTGTATCTCGGCTCGTCCAGTTCGTAGTAGAGGTACTCCAGGTGCGTCTGTCCGTCGTAACTTTCGATCGGGAAGACTTCGCGCAGCAGCGCTTCCAGACCATGGTTCTTGCGCTTTGTCGGCTCGACGTCGAGTTGGAGAAAGCGCATATAGTTGTCTACCTGAATATTGCTCAGGTTTGGAATAGGAGCACCATCTCCGACCTTGGAAAAGTCCCGGACTTTTTCCATCTTCAGCATAATCAGTGTTCCTTATTGTAGGCGCCGTCCGTGCCGTTCGTGGGCAATATAGACCGGTCCGCCCAGGCCTGTGGCGTGGTCTACTTGACCTCGATTGTAGCGCCGGCCTCTTCCAGTTGTTTTTTGGCCTCTTCGGCCTCTTCCTTGGCGATGCCTTCCTTGACCGGCTTGGGCGCGCCTTCGACGAGTTCCTTGGCTTCTTTCAGACCGAGATTCGTCAGCGCTCTAACGGCCTTGATTACCTGTATCTTCTTGTCGCCAACATTCTTAAGAACAACGTCGAACTCTGTTTTTTCTTCTTCTTCGGCGGCTTCGGCGCCTGCTGCGCCGCCTGCTGCTCCGGCCATCATCACCGCTCCGCCGGCGGCGGGCTCGATGCCGTGTTCTTCCTTGAGGTAGTCCGCAAGGTCAACCGCCTGCTTGAGAGTCAGCTCGGCAATCTTGTCGCCAAGGGTCTTTATCTCCTTGGCGAATTCTTTTTTCGCCGCAGCCGCCGGCTCTTCTTTGCCCTGCGGTTCTTCCTTTTTGGCTTCCTTGGCTTGGGGGGCGGCTTCTTCCTTGCCTTTTTCTTCCTGGGCTTTTTCCTCTTTGGCCTTTTCTTCCTTGGCCTGTTCTTCGGTCTTCTCTTCATTGGTTGCTTGTTTAGCCATTATTTCGACTCCGTAATGTAAACGACCAAGCCGGCCTGATAGGTGAGCGCCCCTGTGGCGCCCATTTAATCCTTACGGACCAATCCGCAGCCGACACGAATTTTTCCTGTTTATGTTTTACGCGTTTGAAATTATGCAGCCTGTGATTCGTCTTCTTGCTGTTCTTTTGCTTTTAAAGCCCCGCCCAGCGACCGACCCGGACCGAGCATGGCTCCCCCGAGGTTGGCGCCCGGGGAAAGCAAACATCCCACGACCCTTGCCACCGCTTCCTGGCGGGTGGGATAGTTGCTCAGTTCCTTGATTTTCTCATCGCCGACGTAATCGGCGCCTTCCAGCAATGCCGCCTTGACCGTCAGCGCCGGGGATTCTTTTCCGATGTCCAGCAGTTCCCGGACCATGGCCACCAGGTCCATGTCCTGGGGGTCCTTTGGATACGCCACTGCCGAGGGTCCGTCCAGCAGTTCGGCGGCGGCCTGGAGACCGACGTCTTTGAAGGCCTGGCGGGCAAGGGAGTTTTTCACCACGGTGAGGGCTATGTTCTTTTCCAGAAGGCGTGTGCGCACCTCGGTAGTTGCCTGTCCGTCCAGTCCGGTAAAGCCGACCACCGCCAGCGACTCCAGGCCATCGAAGCGCCTTGCTAATTCTCTACGCACCATTTGCTTTACGGGTTTACTCATTTTTATTTTCCCTGTTCAGCGAACATCCAGCTCAACCGAGGGCGACATTGTCGTGGACAAACACGCCCTTTTTATGTAAGCGCCCTTGGTGGTCGCCGGCCTCATCTTTTTTATCTGCGTGATGAAATATTCGATAT
This sequence comes from uncultured Planctomycetaceae bacterium, assembly GCA_964480425.1. Lineage (GTDB taxonomy): Bacteria > Planctomycetota > Phycisphaerae > SM23-33 > SM23-33 > CAYYMD01. The sequence goes on along the minus strand of CAYZPY010000003.1, from coordinate 39,317 downwards.
TCTCAACGAGTTTCTCGGGCGGGAATCCGGCCCTTCCGACGGTCGCGTGAATATTTCCGCCGTCGTCGTTGCGAAATTCCACTTTCCCTGCGCTGTATTCCCTGACCGCCGAGAGCACGTCGTCCGTAACGGTTCCCGCCTTGGGGGAAGGCATTTTACCCTGCGGTCCAAGCACCCGTCCCAGTTTTGATACTTTTTTCATCATTGCGGGCGTTGAAAGCGCCACGTCGAAATCCGTCCATCCGTCCTGCACCTTCTGGATGAGTTCGTCTGCCCCGGCCTCGATTGCCCCGGCCTGTTTGGCCTGTTCGGTGTCCTGCCCTTCGCAGAAGGCGATCACCTTGCGGCTCTTTCCTATCCCGTTGGGCAGCGATATCGCACCGCGAAGACGCTGGTCGCTCTGGCGAGGATCTATGCCCATCTGCATGGAAAGTTCAACCGTCGGATCGAATTTTGTCTGGGGGAAACTTTTAATAACGTTCACCGCCTCGGCGACATTCTGCTTTTCTTCAGGGACCTTTTCGATGCACTGGTTGTATCGTTTGCTTCGTTTGTTCGGCATTTCGTTTCCTCTTTGATTGCCTTCCACTGTTGTCGCCCGTGGTCAGGCCTTGGATTAATCCGTCTACTGAACCGTGATTCCCATGCTCCTGGCGGTGCCTTCGATGATTTTACCGGCGGCCTCCAGGTCGCGGGCGTTTAGGTCTTTCATTTTTCGTTCGGCGATTTTGCGCACCTGTTCTTTTGTAACCGTGGCGACCTTGTCCCTGTTGGGCACGCCGGAGCCCTTTGCAATCTGTGCGGCCTCTTTCAGCAGCGCGGCGGCTGGCGGGCTCTTGACGATGAAGGTAAACGTCCGGTCGGCGTACACGGTTATTTCCACCGTAACGGGCATTCCGCCGAGATCCTTGGTGTGCTCGTTGAACTGAGAAACGAACTGACCGATGTTCACGTTATGCTGTCCCAGCGCTGGACCTATGGGCGGGGCCGGAGTCGCCTGTCCGCCAGGCGCCTGAAACTTGATTTTTGTCGCTACCTGTTTTGCCATCTGGTTTCTCGCTGATTGCTGTTATTATCATTTCGCCCGAAGGCGGGTCATCTTCGTGTTCGCGGCGCACGTGGCGCTCAGGTCTTTTCCACCTGCCAGTATTCCAGTTCGACCGGCGTGGCCCGGCCGAATATCATTACAATCACGCGGATGAGACCCTTGTCCACCAGCACCTCATCCACGGTTCCTTCGAAGTTTTCAAAGGCGCCTTCCTTGATTTTCACCTGGTCGCCTTTTGCGAAATCCACCGAGACCGGCGCGCCTTCTTGCGCCTTTTCCACCTGCATGAGCATTTTTTGCACGTCGTCTTCCTTCATGGGGATGGGTTTTCCCGAGGTCCCGATGAAGTCGCCCACGCCGGTCGTCTCGCGGATGAGGAACCACGCCTTTTCGGGTATCCTTCCGTCCTCCTGCGGCTCCATCTCGATAAAGACGTATCCCGGATACAGCTTGCGCTCGACGGTCTTTGCGGCACCGCGTCCGCGCGGCGCGGGACGACGCTCGGTGGGAACCAGTATCTCCCCGATGGTATCCTGGAGCCCTTCTATCTTTACCTTGCGCTCCAGCGCCTCGCGCACCTGGGATTCCTTGTTGGAGGCCACTCTCAATACGTACCATTGCTTAGTCATTAATACCCGCCTGTTGAACATATCCGGTCGTGAGAACCTTCAAATATCGAACCTCGGCATAATCCGGCCGCGATTCATCTTGGCGGCCGGGGCATTACTGCGGCCGGGGCATTACTCCCGCCCACTGGAAGAAAATCTCGAACAGCAGGTCCACCACAAACAGTATCACCGCCATCATAAACGTAGTTATGATAACCACTTTCGTAGAGCCGACCACTTCCTTTCTGCTCGACCACGAGACCTTTTTCATCTCGCTTTCGGTGGCGATGAGGAAGTCGGCCGACTTCTGCCGGTTCACCATCCAGAACATAAAAAATCCGGCGCCTATCACCAGCACGGCGGGGATTCCGTAAGTCAGGTAAATATTTATCCATCTGTATTGTTCCAGGTGACTGCTCAAACGCACGGCGCCAATAGTAATTATGGTCATCACTCCGATGAAAGTGATGTACCGCACGTATTTGCCCTGTCCTGGTTTGTAAATATTCAGTTTCATCAGGTTTACAAGTTAGCGAAGCGAGGCGAAGCCCAACCTGTCAAGGTTGACAAGGCGCCGTCTTGTTCGATGTTTCAGGCAGCGCGGGCGCCGTGCTGTTGCAGTTGCAGGGCCCAATCACGGCAGGGAGGACTTGAACCCCCAACCTGCGGTTTTGGAGACCGCTGCTCTACCAATTGAGCTACTGCCGTTCGCCGTGTATTTATTATCCTTGGACTTTTTTCGTTCGGGTTTATGCACACCAATCCGTCGGACACAAGCGAACGTTAAACGCCTGGCGTTATTTTCGCTTGATCTTATGCTTGGTGTGCTTTCGCTGCCTTGGGCAATACTTGCTCAGGGTCAGCTTCGGCGCTCCGCCGAGTGTGCGAACCTCCGTGCGATAATTCAATTCGCCGCAGTCGCCGCACTGCAACCATACGTATTCTCTGGCCTTGGCCTTTGCCATATCCGGGAACCGAGTTCAGTTTGTTATTCGAGTATCTTTGTCACCACGCCGGCGCCCACGGTTCTTCCGCCTTCGCGGATGGCGAATCGAAGACCCTCTTCCATGGCGATGGAGGTGTTCAGAAGTTCCACTTCCATTGTTATGTTGTCGCCGGGCATGCACATTTCGGCGCCGCCCAGCAGCTTGATAGTACCGGTCACGTCGGTGGTGCGGAAATAGAACTGCGGGCGATACCCCGTGAAGAACGGCGTGTGTCGACCGCCCTCTTCCTTGGTCAGCACGTATACCTCTCCCTCGAATTTGTGGTGAGGGGTAATGCTGCCGGGCTTGGCCAGAACCTGTCCTCGCTCGAGGTCTTCTTTTTCCACGCCTCGCAGCAGGCATCCGACGTTATCGCCGGCCTGTCCTTCCTGGAGGGTTTTATTGAACATTTCAACGCCGGTGACCACCGTCTTTCTGGTGTCGCCCAGTCCTACAATTTCGATCTCGTCGCCGACATTGACCATTCCGCGTTCGATGCGCCCGGTTCCGACCGTTCCGCGACCCTTAATGGAGAACACGTCCTCCACCGGCATCAGGAACGGCTTGTCGACGTCCCGTACCGGTTCGGGTATGTATTCGTCCAGCGCCTCGATGAGTTCCATGATAGGCTTGGAGGCCTCTTCGTCTTCGGGATTGTTCAGGGCGTTCCACGCCGAGCCCTTGATGACCGGCGCGTTGTCGCCGTCGAACTCGTACTTGTTAAGCAGCTCCCGGACTTCGAGTTCCACCAGCTCCAGGAGTTCCTCGTCGTCGACCAGGTCGCACTTGTTGAGGAACACCACCAGTGCCGGTACGTTAACCTGCCTTGCCAGCAGGACGTGCTCGCGAGTCTGGGGCATAGGCCCGTCTGCCGCCGAAACCACCAGTATCGAGCCGTCCATCTGCGCGGCGCCGGTGATCATGTTCTTGACGTAGTCGGCGTGGCCGGGACAGTCGACGTGCGCATAGTGGCGCTTGGTGGACTCGTATTCCACGTGGGCGGTGGCGATGGTGAGAATCTTTGTGGAGTCGCGCCTGCCCTGGGATTCCGAGGCCTTCGCTATTTCATCGTAACTCTTGAACTTGGACAGTCCCTGTTTTTCCAGTACCTGCGTCATCGCCGCAGTCAGGGTTGTCTTTCCGTGGTCCACGTGTCCGATAGTTCCGATGTTCACGTGCGGTTTAGTCCGTTGAAAGACTTCCTTGGCCATCAGTTATGCTCCTTGTGCGTTTGTTTATGACTGTCTGGTTTATTTCGTTTTGCGTATTTTGCCCGCCCGTCCCAACGATCATCCTCACAGCGGCATAGAGGACAAGGTCGGGCAACCCAAGCTGCTGATGGGGGTCGAACCCATGACCTCGTCCTTACCAAGGACGCGCTCTACCTCTGAGCTACAGCAGCAAACCATGACCGACGACACAATCTGCTACCGTGACCATAATAAAATAAAGATACACTTCAACTGCCGCTGAAGACAAGATTACTAATAATATATATTATTAAAAAATGACGTCAAAGAAAAATTTTCGAGAATTTTTGGGCGAATTGAAATGGATGCGTCGGCTTTCCCCGCCCGCGTGCCGGGCGTATTCAGTGCGACACGACCTTTGACAGACTGAACACCGGCAGAAGCAGCGCTATGGCGATGCCGCCGACAATAAGCCCCATTATTATAATCATGGCGGGTTCTATGAGACTTGTCATGGCCTTGACGGCCACCGATAGTTCCTCGTCGCAGAAGTTGGCCGCCCTTTCCAGTACGATTGAGAGCTGTCCGGTGCGTTCTCCGGCGTTTATCATTTGAGTCAGCGTTCTGGGGACCAGTTCACACTCGAAAAGCCGCTCCGAAAGGGTCGAGCCCTCCTTGACGTTATCGGCTACGTCCCTCCACATCCTCGAATAATAGTGATTTCCGGAGACCTCGGCGGTAATTTGCAGCCCTTCCAGAATGCCGACGTCGGTTGCGACCATGGTGGAAAGCGTCCTCATGGACCTGGCCAGTGAGGCCTTTTGGTACATGGGCCCTATTACCGGCATGTTTATTTTGACTTTATCCATCAGGATTTTTCCGCCCGGTGATTTGAAATAGGCGTAAAGGCCCGCAGCCAAGGCCCCCACAGCCGGGATTAGAACAAACCAGTAATTCGCCATGACATGGTTGGCGCCCAGCAGTATTCGAGTCGGGGCCGGTAGCACCGCACCTTTTGTGCTGTAAATCTTCTCGAACCGCGGCAGGATCAGTGTCAGCAGCGCAATGATAACTATCGCGCAGAAACTGAGCATGCATATCGGGTAGGTCATTGCGCCTTTTATCTGCTTGCGGGTTTTTCTTTCGGACTGCATATACTGGCTGGCCCGCTGGAGCATTTTCCCCATGGTGCCCGAGGCTTCGGATGCGCGCACAAGCGCCACTAAAAGTCTGTTGAAAACTTTCGGGTGGCTCTCCATCGCCGAAGACAGCGTTTGCCCGGATTTGACCTGTTCAGAGAGGTTGTTAACCACCCGGGAAAGTTCCGGTTTGTCCGTTTGCTGGGCTATTGCGTCAAGCGCCTCGTCAAGCGGCACACCCGTATCGACCATCACCGCCAGTTGCGTGGCGAAGAATATGACATGGTCACGCTTGATTTTGCCTTTTTGCCGGCGTGCGGCGTTGTCGCCGAAGATTTCTTCGTCATGCGGTCTGATTGAAACGACGGACTTGCCCTCTCGTCGCAGCAGTCCGACGGCCTCGTCCATGTCTTTTGCCACCAGAACGCCGGCGTCGGACTGTCCTGTTCCAACACGAGCGTGATAAGCGAATTTAGGCATTTTCGTGTTTGTGCGTTCATCAGGGAGCGGGGGACTAACCCGCGGTGGCCCTGAAGACTTCCTCCATGGTGGTTATTCCGGCGGCGACTTTTGACATTCCGTCGCGTCGGAGGGTGACCATTCCGTTTTTGACCGCCGCGGCGCGTATTTCTTCCTGGTTCGCTCCGACGTTTATTTTTTCCGTTATTTCATCGTTCGGCACGAGCAGTTCGTAGATTCCGATTCGCCCCCCGTAACCGGTGCTTCGGCATTTTTTGCATCCGGCGCCTTTGTAAAATTTCTCCACGTGCCCCACTTCCCGCTCGACGGCGCGTCGGATTCCGGCGGAGGGTTCGTATTGTTCCTTGCAGTTCGTGCAGATTTTTCTGACAAGTCTCTGGGCGAGCACGGCCTCGACGGAAGCGGCCACGAGGTACGGCTCGACGCCTATGTTGACCAGGCGCATAACCGCGCCGGGCGCGTCGTTGGTGTGCAGCGTGCTGAAGACAAGGTGCCCCGTAAGAGCGGCCTGCACCGCGGTTCTCGCCGTCTCTTCGTCGCGTATTTCGCCGACCATTATGATGTCAGGGTCCTGTCGCAGCAGCGAACGAAGCGCCGAGGCGAACGTGAATCCGATCCGCTCGTTCACCTGGAACTGATTTACCCCGCTTAGATTGTATTCGACGGGGTCCTCCACCGTGCATATGTTTACCTGCTCGCTGCACAATTCGTTAAGCACGCTGTAGAGGGTGGTGCTCTTGCCGCTTCCGGTGGGTCCGGTCACCAGCACGATCCCGTTGGGTATGGAGATAATTTTTCTCCAGGCCTTGAGCGTCTCGTAAGCGAATCCGAGTTTTTCCAGGTTCACCAGGACCCTGCGGTTATCGATTATTCTGATAACCACCTTTTCCCCGTGCTGGCTTGGCATGGTGCTGACCCGCAGGTCGATGGGCCTGCTGTTCATCAGCACGTGTATCCCGCCGTCCTGCGGGATGCGCCTTTCGGATATGTCCAGTTGTGCCATGATTTTGATCCTGCTTACGATGGCGGGCAGCATCTTGTGTGGCGGTTTGAGTTTCTCGAACAGGATTCCGTCCACCCTGTACCGAACGCGAAGCGAGTTTTCGTCCGGTTCGATGTGTATGTCCGAGGCGCCTTCCCTGACGGCGTTGAACAGAAGGTAATTCACCAGCTTGACGACCGGCGAGCCCTCCGAAACCGCCTCGAGGTCCGTGATGTCTTCTATTTTATCCTCGACAATGGACAATTCGTCGGGCATCTCGTCCTCGAATATCTCGTCTATGACGAAAACGTTGGCCGAGGGAAGGTGCGTTTCGAGCGTGGCCTTTATGTCGTTGGCGGTTGCGCACACCACCATGACTTCACAACCGGTCAGACGCGCCACCTCTTCCATGAGGAACACGTTGGCAGGTTCGTTCACCGCAAGCGAAAGGCGGTTCCTTACGTTAAACAGGGGAAGCACGGTGTTCTTTTCCAGGAAATCCCTCGGCAGCGTGTCGATCACCTTCGGGTCGGCGATCCTGGGAGATATCTTGGCGAACGGCACGCCGTATCCCGCAGCCAGCGCCTGCATGATCTGGTCTTCGGTGCATATATCGAGTTTCTGAAGCACCTCGCCCAGCAGCAGGGTTGTGCCCGATTTACGCTGGTATTCCAGCGCCTGGGCCAGTTGCTCCTGGGTCAAAGTCCCCTGCCGTATAAGTAACTGCCCCAGAGGCATGGCGGATTTGGACCTGGGCCCCCCCCGGGATTCGGGCGGTCCCGAAGCAACGGGACCGCGGCTTTGCGGTCCGCCTGCCTCGTGCGTCGCTCGGTTCGAATCGTTTTCAGGTCTGGAAATCATGCCGTCAAGTCCGTTCGTCTGTGCCCTTTGGAATACGCTGGCACCCTTGGCGCCGCGCCATCAGCTGCGGGCGCCTATGTCCATTCGTTCCTTTATTGCTTCCTCGGCGTTTTCGTAAGTTTCAAAGGCGGAGTCCAGGCGTGTAATCTGGAGTATCTTGAGTATGTTTTCGTCGCATCCGCATAACCTTACCCTTCCCATTCGTTCGGCCAGTGTGTCCTGAAGGTCCAGGAAGTACTCCAGAGAGGCGCTGTCAACAGTGGGAGTTTTCTGAAGGTCCAGCACAATGTCGATTACCTGGTCTTCTTTGAGCTGGTTTTCCACGGCCCTGATAAGTTGCTCCAGCGAGTCCTCGGTTATTTCTCCCTTGATTGAGAGGATGGCCACATGACCGTATGTCTCGGCGTTAATGTTCATGTTTTGTCCTCCGGCGTTCAAGCGGTCGTGGGCCTCGACGCGCACGTCGGTTCTGCGCCGAGTTTGAACGAACTCCCGCGACTGATGTAGCTTATGAATTCTTTGAGGTCTATCGAAAGCAGCTTGTGAACAAGGTCGGCGTCGAACTGCGTTCCGGCGTATCCTCGCAACTCCTCAACGGCCTTGTCGAGCGGGAGGGCTTTTCTGTATGTCCTGTCGGTTATCATCGCATCGAGGCAGTCGGCCAGTCCCACTATTCTTCCTTCGATAGGTATTTCTTCGCCTTTGAGTCCCTGGGGATAACCTTTACCGTCAGGCCTCTCGTGGTGCGCCAGTATTCCTCTGGTAACGCCTTCCCACTGTCGAAAGCCGCCGATGATTCTCGCCCCGATAACAGGATGCTGTTTGATCTTGTCAAATTCAGCCTTGTTCAGCTGATTCGCCTTGCGAAGCGTCTCCTCGGGCACGCCTATCTTTCCGATGTCGTGCAACAGACCGGCCAGGTACACCTGCTTGACGCTCTCGGCATCCAGGCCCGATTCCTCGGCAAGGTGCTTGGATATAAGCGCCACTCGCTGGGAGTGACCGCTGGTGTACGGTTCTTTTGCGTCGATAGAAGCCGTCAGGGCGTGAAGCACCCCTATCAGGAGGTCCTGGAGGTCGGCGTACAGCATGCTGTTGGCAAGAAAAACTCCTGTTTGGTTGGCGATCGAACTGAGTAATTGCAGGTCCGCGCTGTTGAATTCGCCGGTTAATTTATCGGCGCCTATGAGTAGCCCGACCTGGTGGTCTTCCGCGACAATAGGCACTGCCACCAGCCCGCGCGGATTCTCCTCGGCGCCACCGGTCAGCGGAAGCTCGAAGCAGTTGTCCAGCAATACACGACGCATGGAGTCCATTCTCCTGTTGATTTCCTCCGCCAGGCGCATAACTTTGTCCGGTGGGACGTTTTCGTGTCCGGCCCTGACGACGAGTTTATCCTGGTGGTGTTTTCGATGGGGGCTGAACACGGCCCAGGCGCTGGATATGTTCATAACCTCCAGCAATTCGTTGCATGCGTTCTGGAGGAAATCTCCCGGCTGCTGCGTAATTTTAATCGAGTCGCTTATCCGGTAGACCAGGGAGAGTTCCTCGTAAGTCCTGGCGAGATTATTGCTAAGCGTGGCAAGTTCGTCTTGCGCGGTCTTCTCGTTCAACAGAAGCTCCACCATCCATCCGACAACATTCATGAGATATTGGGCCTGAGAGGCGTTGTATCGGCAGTGCCGCTCGGCCAGACCCCTGGTGGCCTGGCGGTCCAGGCGGAGGCGGTCGCACATGCGCCAGAAGTGCTCTTCTTCGAGGATTTCAGTGGGCGGGAAGCACGCCACCACCGCGCCAGTCAGACGCCTTCGCCGACGGATGGGGATGCTCATCTGGAAACAGCCGGTCCAGCATTGTTCCAGTGCGTTGTCGCCCCGGGTCATCGCCTTTTGCGAGGCCTTTTGAGCGCTTTGGCGGCACGGACCTTCGGCGCCGAGTATGAAGCGGCAGAACCTGCAGGACGGGCAGAATCCCTCGACGCACCGACCAGTTTCGTCCCAGGTGGAAAGATGCAGGCCCAACCGCTCCATACGGGCGCGAAGCTCCTCAGTCACCGTTTCGGGAAGCGGAAGTATTCTCTGCTGAGAGGATGTTTCAATGCGGCTCATACATCCTCCGTAACTTTTTCATCGGCGTCGGATATGAGTTCTTCGACCTTGGTGAGCACCTGCCGCAGTGAAAAGGGTTTGGCCAACACACCCGCTATGCCGACTGCGGACAGTTCGGCGGGCTCCAGGTCGAATCCGCGCGCGGTGAGCATCAGTGCCGGTATCCGCCGGGCGTGTCTTTCGCTCCGCAGGCGCTGGCAAAGCTCCAGGCCAGTAATTACCGGCATCTGATAATCGGTTATTATCAGGTCCGGGCGCTGCTCTCTTGCCAGTTCCAGCGCCTCTTCGCCGTCCATGGCGGTCAGCACCTCGTAACCGGCGTTTTTGAGCTTCAGCGACAGCACGTTAAGAATGTGGGATTCGTCGTCGGCAACCAATACTTTTTTTCGACCCTGAGGCATATTCAGTCTCCCTTTGAACTTCTTTTCCTGCCTTTCAGTTTCCGGTCCGGCATGAGCAGGCCGTTCCTTATTTGTATCGTTACAATAAGTCGGTGTCTTTACTTTGTAAGCGCCAGCTCGAAGGCGAAAGTGCTTTCCTTTCCTTCTTCACTGGCGACGTCGAGTTTGCCGTTGTGGACCGTCTCGATAATCCGCTTCACCAGTGTCAGCCCGAGCCCCGTGCCCTTTGCGACTTTTTCGTTGGAGCCCACGCGGTAGAACTTGTCGAACACGTGCGGAAGCTCCTGGGGCGGTATGCCCACGCCCGAGTCGCCCACCTCGCAGCGCACCACCCTCCTGCGCTCGTCCACCGCGACGGTTACCGTCACCTTTCCGCCACGGGGCGTGTACTTGATGGCGTTGGATACAAGGTTCATGACCGCCTGGTAGACGAGGTCCTGGTCGGCCTGAACCTGGTAGAAAACCGGCGCCAGGGACTGTTCGATTTTTATATTCTTCGCCTTGGCCTGAACGCACACCACGTCGAGCACCTGCTTGACCACGCCGGTGATACTCATGGGCTTTCTGGCGACCTTTATCACGCCGGACTCTATCCGCGATATGTTCAGTATGTTTTCTATCAGGCGGTGAAGACGATTTGTCTCCGCGGATATTATCTCGTAAAAATCCCGCTGGGTCTGCTTGTCCTGCGCCTCGCCGTCCAGCAGCATTTCGATGTAGGCCTTTATGGACGCCAGAGGCGTTTTCAGCTCGTGAGAGACATGCGAGACGAAATTTGTTTTCATGTCGGCGATTTCTTTGTCGTGGGTGATGTCGTGCAGGACCGCCACCACGCCGGATATTTCGTCGTCGGGCGTGACCACGCATCCAAAAGTGGTGTTGAAAGTCCGACTGGCGCCGTTGACGGTTATGGTGTGCTCGACCTGCCTGCGGGTTACGTGCTCGCCGTGGCTGCGAACCTCGCAAATGAGATCTACGAGTTCTTTGTCCGAGATAACCTCGGCGATATTCAGGCGATAGTCGCGGGAGAATGTAAAGCCCAGCAGGTTTTCGGCGGCCTCGTTGGCCAGCAGCAGCTCGTCGAAACGATTGGTCACGATCACCGCGTCGGAGATGGAAAAGATAATCGCCTCGGTGTTTCTTTTTTCGCCGGATATTACCCTGCATTGCAACTGCAGTTCGCGATTCTCGCTCTCCAGTCGTTCTATTTGGGTTTTTACCGAATCGAGGAACTCGTTGAGCGAGCGGGTAATCTGGGCGGACTGTCCGACAGAATAAGGACCCATCAGGTGCACGCGCCCGCTGCGGGACATCTCCCGCAGTTGTGAGCATATTTGCGCAATCGTTTTATAAAAGTTCTGTCTGAATACGAACAGCGTCAGGACCGCCACGGCCAGAACGAGTCCCAAAATCACGTGATTCACCGATGCATCAAGACCCCATCTTTCATGGAAGGTTCTCATCACGGCATAACTGGCCAAGCCGGCAACCAGTGAAAGCAGCACCTTTCCCACCAGCGGGCCGTGTTTGATGATCGTCATTGCCTTTGGGTTCTCCGTGGCTGCCTCCTTGCGGCGCCCTTTTTCCGGCGCCGGGGCGCGTTCATCTATCCGGCGTCATGGAAACATCGCGCCGGTAAGTGGTTACATTCGTGTCGTTGCGTAATTTTTCCAGCAGCGCTCGTGCCAGGTCGTTTTCTGGATCGACCTGCAAAGCCCTGGCGTAACACCTTGTGGCCTTTGCCTTATCTCCCGCCGCGGCGTTGACCATGCCCAGCAGGCACAGAATCGGGGCGTCCGGGTCCCGGTTTGCGATAGCGCCGTTCAGCACGTCCCTCGCCTGCTGAGGACGGTTGGCTTTCAAAAGGGCATACCCCAGCAGCATTGCGGCGTTGCGGTCTTGCGGATGGACGGACAGCACGTTTCTGGCGGTAACAATAACGCCGCCCAAATCGCCGCAGGCGAGCTGGGCCTTGGCTAACTTGACCTGGAGTCTGGGAGAATTTTCACTTTTATCAACCGCCTTGCGGTAAGCATTGCGGGCCTTTACCGCATCGCCCTGGGCCATGAGGCAGTCTCCCAACATCGCGAAGACCCACGCAGGCGAGTTCGGATTCTCCACCAGTTCCTGAAGGACGTCCAGCGCCCGTTCATACTGCCCCGAAAGGAACTGGGCCTGGGCCAGCGCTCGAAGGTAGCCAACGTTATCGGGGTCCAGGTCGCAGGCCTGTCTGTAGTACTGGGCCGCCGATGCGTATTCTTCGCGCATCATCGCAATCCGTCCGCCCAGTTCGTACATGGATGGCGTATCCTTGGCCTGGGATATGTGACTTTCCACTTGTATCTGGGCTTCTCGAATGCGCCCCATCGCCACAAGGACCTCCACAATGGCGTGGACGGCGGATATGTTGTGGTTGTCAAGAGCATAAGACTGTTGGTAACTGTTTAACGCCTCCTGAAGCATGTCGGCCTTTTCCTGGGCCACACCGAGCAGGTACCATACCCGCGGGGAATCTTCGCTGGCGCGTTTGACTTCCTGAAGCTGTGCGATTGCGTTGTGGTACTCGCCCTGTTCGATGTAAATCCTGCCAAGAAGCACCTTGGCGTCGGTCATGTTTTCGTCCAGCGCCACCGCCCTGGTGGCGTTACTGTGGGCCTGGTCGAGCTTTCCGACCATAAGATGCTCTTGGGCCACCTTGTAGAGGACGTTTGCCCGGGTGTGATGCCATTTCTGATATACTTCGGTCTTGTTATCTTTGCGGAACAGGGCTATATCCTGGCATCCCGACGTGATTGCAAGAATAACCGCTGCTGCTATGATGTACCTTTTCATGATTTTGCTCCCGGCGACGATCGTCGCCAAGTTCGCTGGGTTTCCTAAAACTCCCGGATTAACACCCGTGCTCAAAAAATTTTACTCCGGTTCTTCCTTTTGCACCGGACCGGTGAGTTTTTCGTTCTCAGTTCCGGCTGTATCGCTTCGGGACTGCTCTTTTGTGGAACCTTGCGAGTCGGTTTCTTTCTGCGGCGTCATTATCGGACGCTTTGGCATAGACAGGGGATCCATAATCCGCTTCTCCAGGCCGAATGTATCCCTGAATTTTTTATCTTTTGGCATTTTGCCTATGCGGTGCCTCTTGGGCGGAATGACTCGTTCGTAAGATTTGCCCAAATCGTGCGACATAATGTGCTTGATAAGGTACTGAATGCTCGAATGGCGGTACTCGTCTGCCCAGTACGCCTGTTCGGTGAGGCGTTCCTTAAGGTGTATTGCCTGTATCATTTGTGGATGAAGCGAGAGCACCTTGTCAATGTTCCACAGTGCTTCCTGGGACAGACCCGCACGCATGGCCTGCCTGGCCTGTCGGAGGTATCCCTGTGCAATTCGCTCTCGTGCCCACCATTGGACACCCTTACGGCTGCCGATGTGGTATCGGTAGACGTCGCCCTTAATCTGCTCGCCGACTTCTTCGGCTGCGTCCTGCTTGATTATGTGCGGGGTTATAAGAACGATGATTTCCCTTCTGATGGTTTCGTCCTTTGTCCCGCGGAATGCGGCGCCGAGGTAAGGCACGTCGCCCAGCAGCGGGATCTGGTTGCGTCCCGTGGTGGTCTTCTCTCGGAACAGCCCGCCGATGACTATGGTGCGCCCGTCGCGGACCATGACATTTGAGGTTACCTCGGTGGTTTCCTCGCTGGGCAGCGCCAGTTCACCCTGCACCTGCACGGATCCGATGGAATCTTCGGGATGGAGTTCCATACGGACGTACCCGTCCTTGCCTACGTAAGGCCTAACCACCAGACGCGTGCCGGTTTCCAGGAATTCGACGGTCTGTGTGGCGGTTGTCTCGGTTATCGTGGTGGTTACGTAACCGTCGCGGTTACCGACCATCACCTCGCCTCGCTGCTTGTTGACCACCAGTATCTTGGGGTTGGCCAGCACGGTTACGTCGGTAATCGTCTCAAGTGCGCGGATGAAAAACGATACGTCATTGCTCAAAAAGCCGATGCTAACGCCGCCCTGGGGCACTATTCCCGAGAAATCCGTGCCGATCTGACCGGCGCGGACGCCGCGGAGACTGTCGCTGGTAAGACTGCCCGTGGTCATGTCGCCGATGCCGCCGGTGCCCGTGGCCGAACCTATCGTCTGGAAGTCGATGCCGGCCAGCGTGTTCATGTCTATTCCGAGATAGTTATTCTCGGTGAGTTTTGCGCTGAGTATGGTGGCCTCGATGAGCACCTGGTCGGGCTTTACGTCCAGGCGATTCATGATTGCGCGAACCTTGTCGAGATTCTCCTGGTAATCGCGGACGACCAGCACGTCGTTGGTGGCGTAGGAGTTTCCGCCCGCCTCCGTATCGGAAGTTTCGATGCCGGTGCTCGCCTCCGGCGTAAGCGCTACGGCGCCCTGGTCCGACAGGACCGGTTGTATCAGCACCTTTGCGTCCTTTGCAGTGATGTAAGACAGGTGGAATACTTCCATGGAGACTTTTCTCTGGGCCTTGTGAATCTCGGCGAGCTGCTCGGGCGTGTATACGTAAATGAAATTATCTTTCTGAACGTATACGAATCCCGTGGACTTGAGCACTGCCTCAAGCGCCTCGGTGAACGTCACGCCGTACAGGTCGGCCGTCACCTCGCCGGTGACTTCCTTGGTGGCTATGATGTTTTTTCGCCCCTGGGTGCTGAGCATTTGCAGAACACCGCGCAGATCGGCGCCCTGAACGTGTATTTCGAAAGTGCCCGGGCGGGTCATTTTGACCGGGCCAGGGGCGTTTTGCGCATCACTGTCGCCGGATGTGGAATCATCCACACCGGATGGCCTGGTCGACGCCGAGGGTGAATCTCCCGACAGAAGTCGTCCCAGGAACGTATCTTCTCCCAGCGCGCTGCCCGTTAAAATAACCGTCGCCAGGACAGTCGCCACCGCTATCCGGCCTGCCCACCCCGGACGGAGCAAGACAGGCAGGGCTCCAATGCCCTTGAATCCATTCATTTTACCACTCCTCTTGTTTTCTTTCCGGCCGCTTCCTGAGCAGCCGATCTCAATTCACGCCCCCTCAGGGGCCGGTGGGCTTGGCCGCACCTGTTTCGTTATCGGTTTTTCATGGTAAGGATTATAGTAACGCCTTCTTTTGTGAGTTCGCAGTTGCGTGCTGTAATCTCAACCACCTTGAATCCGCTTATCCAGTCGCCCTTGCATAGAACTTTTCCGTTGATGATTGCCGTGGGCTCCTTTGAGACCACGGTGCTTTGCAGCGACAGCGCCCTTGCCTGGGCTAATATGGTCTGCCTGTGGGCATCGAGTCGCTGCTGCTGCTGGTTGGGATTCTCCTTTTGCTGCACGTCGGTACTGGTGTCACGCCTCACGCGGGGCGGGAAATATTCCGGGTTCGGGTTGAATATGTCGCGCTCGATTTTGGGGCGATTTTTATGGTGGTCCTTGTTTTGCGACAGTGCGCGGGCGATTTCCCTGGAACTGGAGGAAATCCGGGTATTGTCGGAATTTTCGCCCTGAGTATTTTGTGCAGCCGCAAGTGTGCGGACCTGCGTGGGCGAACCTTTCTTCAGCGTGGTTTTTAAAACCAATACCAGCGCGACTATGGCGAGGATGCACAGAACCGCCGTCTTTTTCTTATCGCTCTTAAGGTCGTTTATCAGGCGGCTTGTTATTTTCGTTTTGTTTTGTTGTTCAGTCATCGAATTCTCAATGGCCTCAGACGGGCCACTGGCAATAATCGTCAGCTCTCCGTGAAGTAGATATTCAGGCGCAACTCGATTTCGAGCGTCTTTTCCTTGGAGTCCGATTCGATGTTCAGCGACTGCACCCTTGTAAGGCGCTGCATTTTGTCAATGCGTTCGAGGAATCCGGCGAGAGACAGGTATGAGCCCTCGAATTTCATGATAATCGGAAGCGTGTGGAACAGTTCTTCCTGAGCCGGATTGCCCGGTTCGATCAGTTCATTGGAAAGTTTCTCCAGCGAGAGGCACCCGGTGATTTCCCTCAGGAATCCGCCGAGTTCCTTGCGCTTGGGAAGGCGGCGGTCGAACCCGCTGTATCTCTTCTTGAGAGACTGCACTTTCTGGACCAGTTCCGGAAGCGTTGTGGACTGTCGGGCATCGTTCGCCAGGGCGGCCTTTTGCGTGGTGATGCCGGCCTCGAGCTCCTTTAGATTGCTTCTCTGGGGAAGGTATATCGTAAACGTAGCCGTGGCTACTGCCGCCAGAAGTATCCCAAGGGCTATAAGACTGTCTTTTGCAATTTTGGCCATAACTGGTGATTCCTATCGCACCACGTAACAGTTGGCGCGAAACTCTCTTGCAGTCCTTCCGCGAAACTCCACGGTCCTTGCGTAGCCCATATTGACGTCTTCCAGCAGCGGGCTGGCGGACATCTGCCCTATAAAGTTCGCCACCTCGACGTCCGTGGGCGCAAGTCCTGTCAGGACCAGTTGGACGCGCTTGATTTTTCTGTTTTTAGGCGCGCCTGTTGCGGTTCTTGCCCTGGCGCCGACATTCGGTCCCGGTTCGACGGGAACCGTGATTTCCTTTGTTTCGACCTGGAGTTTAGTAAGCGCCATGCTTGGCGGCACCAGGTTCTGAAGTTCGACCATGATATCCAGAATGCGGGCCCTGCTTCCGAGGTGTTCTTCTATCCTCTTTTTAATCATCAGCTCGCCCATCTGTTCCTGGAGCAGTTTCTTGGTTTCTATCTGTCGCTGGACATTTTGGGCGCGACTCTGCAACAACGCCAGTTCCGCCCGGGCCTTTTCGATCTTGGCCTGCCGGAACCACCCCAGAATACCCAGTGCGATGAAACACACCACCAGCAGACACGACTGGCTGATAAGCCGGCGGCGCTTCTCGCGCCGGGCGCGTATTCTTTCAGGCAGAAAGTCTATGGTGTTCATCGGCGTTGTCCTTGTCTGTTTGGTGCGACCTCGAGCCCGCCTGGAAGTCCATTCCGCGCATCGCAAGACCCGCACAGACCGACCATTCGGCGAGCATTCCCCGCCTGTCGGCGCCGAGGTCCACCCCGGAGACGTCTATGCCCCGCAGCGGATTGCCGATCCGGCAGGGAAGACCGATATTATCGGCCAGCATCTTGAGAAGAATCGAGTCGTACGCCTGCCCCCCGGTGACAATTATCTTCTTCGCTCGCAGCCCGCGGAAGGTTACCGCGCAATAGCGCAGGTGCAGACTTATCTCCTGCGCCAGGGTCTCGACCTGCCCGCGAATCGCTTCGTATATGCTCCAGTCGGCGCCCTCCATATCCGGCGCGCCCGAGAATTTGGAATCGTCGGGAATCCCGGTGCCACAGTGGTCCGAGGGTTTGAACTCCCTGTCGTCGGCAGTGACTTTCCGGGAGAATCTTAATCGCACTTCCATGGCTTCGGACGGCGTGATGTTCAATCGTCCGGCCACGGCATCGTTTATTTTTCGCCCGCCTATGTCTATGTTTTTGATGAAAACGATTCGTCGTCCGCGGGCGACTATTACGCGCGTTCCTTCGTGTCCGATGTCGAGAATGACGCTGACGGTCTGTTCGTCGGCCTTGCGTCGCAGGAACCTTTCGAAGCCGCGGAACACCGCCACAGGCGCCGCGTCTATGTTCACAGGATGCAGACCCGCAGAATCCAGCAGTGAAACGTGCTCCTCTATGGTCTCGGGGGTCACGGCGAGAATTATCACCTCTTCGTGCGTCTCATCGTCCAGGCGGATCTGCCCGGCGCGGATGTAATTGAGCTGGTCCGGCTCCATGTCGAAACCCAGACGCTCCTTGGCCTCCCACCTGATTGCCTCGTTGAGCTCTTCGGGCGGCATGACGGGCAGGCGGATGTTTTTGACCTTCAATTGCCTGCAACTGAGCGAAGAAATGACCCTCCTTCCTCGAAATCCGCCTTCCTTAAGGGCATCTGCGATGACGGGCGCAAGCTGGTCGGGCGAATCCTGCTGCTGGTCGGGCGAGGTTTGGGGCAGTTTGATTTTGGCGCATGCGCGGACCCTGACAATAGAACCGACTCTCTGCAGCTGGAACATCTTGATGCTGTCGGTCCCTATGTCAAGTCCTATCGGTTGACACCCTTTTATCAGCAACGAATCAAACATCTATCCGTCCGGGCTCCTTTCACGGGCTGATATCCGTAACGGACACTATGCCGGTGGCGGCCGCTACTTTTACCTTGTACAGATGGGCGCCCGCCTGTATCTGCACCCATCCGCTTCCGTCAATCGGCTCGCCGAATTCGTTAAATGTCAATTCGGACGAATCCGAACCGCCGAAGTCCGCAGAGGATATACTGACCTGTTCAAAACCGCCCTTTTGACCAAGCAATACCTCGTAATCTGATTTATTAATCGGATGGACGAGCACCTGACTTGTATTAGCATCCACAATTCGGTAGAGATTTTCGCTCTTTTTGAAGACGACGCTGATGGGTTTCTGGTACGTGATGGCGGCACTCTGCGCGTATTCGATGTCGCTGGCGACCATTCTGGCGGCCGATATCGCCTGGACAGAGGCGGCGTCTATGGCGGCGGGCACTATCACCAGCGCGGCGATCGACAGAATCACCAGCACGACCATTATCTCGGCGAGTGTGAAGCCGGCGGCGGCGCAAAGCGGTTTTCCGGTGGAAGGAATGTTGTTATGTTCCCGCAGAATCATTTCCGCTCCCTCCTGCTGCGGTTGATTTCTTTTCCACCACCTGGACCTTCACCTGACCGCTCTTGAGAAGACTGATAATCTCGTCGAGTTTGGCGTTTGTCTTCTTCTGCGCTTCTATTATGGCATTGCGCTGGCCGCTTGAATCGAGCACGAACTCCTTTTTTGAAGAATCCTTTGCCTGGATGTGAACGTTGGTCAGTTGTCCCAAGATCACCGCAGCCGCCAGCACCGTCGCGGCAATCATCGCCAGGTGCGATACTTTCGAGACTTTTCCGGTGTTGTGTCTAATCCTGTTATGCATATTTCTCTCCATGATTTAATCGTGCCACGTAACTATTTGGGCCGCGGGTAAGTTCCCCGAACCGGTGTAATCGTAAAGTTTACTGCGGTTCGGATCGTATTGCAGCGAGTGATCGCCATCGAGGTAATAGTTGTATCCGACGGTCTCGCAAAGCAGTCCTCCCTCGATATCCGTTCGCGAACCGCTCGTGTCGCCCATCGGGGCGATACCCTCGCCGGCGATGACGAATCCGTCGATGTTCGCGTGCGCGTCGTCCTTGACGTAAATTTTCCCAGAGGTCACGATCGAGGGGAATCCGTCAACCGCCTCCAGTTTGATACCCTTGCCGACCAGTACTACGTCGCCGTCTACTACGATAGTCCCGGTGAAGTGGAAACCATCCTTTATTTCGACACTCGGATTTCCATCCCCGTCGTCATCATCATCGTCATCACCATCATCGTCGTCATCATCCCCATCGTCAGGTTTGACCAGCACGACGCCGCCGGGATTATTCTCGGTCACCGCCCTGCCGTCGGCAAGGGCATGTCCGGAATCAAACCCGTCGCCGTCAACTTCGACGGCCTGGTAGGATTCCGTGTAAAGAGAGTAATTTTCGTACTGTTCCCACTGGATTGGGGGAATCTGCTGATGTTCCGCCCATTCCTCCTTGGTTCCGGAAATTCGCCCCACGGGATCATCGATTGCCGCCTCGGCGGACGCATTGCCGTTTATACTGGCGAAGTTTAACAGGGAGCCGTTTATGTGAAAATCTCCTTCCATATCCAGTTTCCATGGCAACACCGCCATCGACTTGGCTATCACCATTCCGTACCCGATATCCACCTCCGCAGCCGCGGCGCGTGAGACGGTTACCGAGACGTACTGTTTGATATCTCCGCAGAATCCCTCTGCGGTTAACATGTACAGACCGGGATCGGACTCGGTGCCTATGTATTGGGCCCAGAAGATATACCCGTCATCGGAGGAATCCGGGTAGTACTTGTCGTTTAACGCCCTGCTCCTGTCGGAAGGAACCGTCTGCGGATTCTTCCTTATCATGTACAGGGCATGATGTATGCCGGACTCAGCGAGGTATTTCGCGCGGTCGGCGTCGAGGAGGTTCGAGGTGCCGCTGAGGCAAACGGAGTTTCCGGCCACGTAACTGACGCCGATAGTGCTCGCCAGAACCAGCGCCATCAGCACCAGCAACAGGGCGAACCCTCTGTTGTGCGATTTGCCTTTTGCAGGGGCGTAATGCTTCATATGCAAGGCCCTCCTTTATTCGTCGATTAATATGTATTTTTCCTCGGAATATCCGACCTGCCCGATCTTGTCGGCCCGGATCGCCGAGGAACTGGTCAATCTCATTGAGTAATTACCCACCTGGATTTCCATATACATCGTCACGAGTTTGGTCATGGGAACATCGGGGGTAGCGCTGAAACTGAAATCTGTCACGTTGTCGGCCAGCAGCGTCTCGTTAAGTTTGGGGGAATTTGTCAGAACCTGCTCCGTGGAGCTCGAATTTTTTATGGAGTCGAGATTAATTTTCACGTTCAGGGCCTTTTTTGTGGTCTCGTCCGTTATGTGATCCAGTGTGGGGCGTATGTGCTTTATTTTTTCGTTGTCTGAGTTGTACTTAATGGCTGCTACTTCGGCGAGGTTGATTTTTCCGTCGCCGTTGGTGTCCTCGACCCAGTAGGCCAGATAATCGTCTTCTGCGCACGTGATCAGTTTCGCCTTTCGCAACGCCGCCTGTATGCGTCGCGCAGCGCAGGTGGCAATGCGGTTTGCCTGTTGCGAATTCCTGGTGGTCGCATTCGAAGCGGACAGCCCCAGCGTTACACTGGCGATGGTCAGGGCGATTACTGCTGTTATGGACATCGCCAGCACCATTTCTATCACCGTCCAGGCCTTGGATGAGCGTTTCATGGATATTCCTCTTAATACATCGCTACTCGTTGGCGTAAACCAGCCTGGTGAGGGTAACGATATCATTGTTCTTGTGCCTGACTGTCACGATAAGGCGAATGAACGTCGGTTCGTCGGATACGTCCTGCCCGCTTAGATATATGTACTGGGCCGACACGTGCCGCGAAAGGTCCTGTGCGGCGGGGCCGTCGATTATGACTCCCTCCAGGTTCGTTATGGTTCCGGGCGGTTCTACGTATCCGTGGTAATCGTCAACGTTGTCGAACAGGTCTCGCGACGTCTCGGAGATTTCCGGACCCGGTTCGGAATATCCGTCGGGATCGAGGAACGGGCGCGAGAGCACCTCCTCGGTCATTTCCTTGGCGAGGTTCAGGGCGAGTATCCGGCGGGATTCGACCAGTTCGTTGCGCGCGCCGGTAGCGAAGGGCACAATGATTGCTATGGTGCCTATCGCAAGTAGCGAGGACGCCAGCAAGGCCTCTAAGAGCGTAAATCCCCCCCGACCCCCGCGCCTGCGGTCCGTCATCCGGTTGCCCACAACCGGAGCGAATTCTGCGGTTCTGCGACTCATGTTGCCACCCTGGGGGCAAAAACGCCCGGTTTAATAGTCGAAAAATTCCTTACCGTTTTCGTCCTGTCCGGACGAGTCGGCCTTGAATGTCATCGTGGATGGCTGATAAATCCACCCGTGTGAATCGTCCGGAGCATCGGGCAATGCACCTCCGTCGGGGATAATTTCTACCGAGGATTTATTGTTTACCGGATTGCTTGGCATCTTCTGGAAATACGGTCCGTGTGGAAACCCGGGCGTATTAGGTTCAGCGGTTTCGCCGTTCGATTTGGAGGCCTTGATCATGTGGGTCACAAACGCCGCTTCGGTGGGCGCCTGGGAAGTGTCGCAATTCGGATAACCCGGCGCGACGCCGCGGTGCTGACCCTTGAATACTTCTATCTGCATGCGAATGATGCGAAGGTCGTCGGCGAGCATGCTCGCTCTGGCCATGTCGGTGGCATTTGAGAATCGAGGCAGTGCTATGGCAGCTATTATGCCCAACAGCAGCACAACGATCAGGATCTCCACCAATGTAAAGCCTCTTTTCACTTGACTGGCCTTCCTTTGACCTGTTTTTGACGCTTCAAAATCGGTTATATCCGCCTGTGAGATAAATAGATTCCGTGATTATTCCAATGAAAGCTATTTCGTTTTTCAGGCGGACCGGCCGGAGCCGCCGTTTCGACGGCTCCGGCGCGATCCGAATTAGTGTTTCTATCCTGTCGGTCGGACAAAGGTTGACCGCCTACATATCAGTGTGGTCGTCATCGTCCGGTGCGAAACGTCCTGTGGTGCTGTTGAAGTGCCATCCGTGACTGCCGCCGCCGAGGTTTCCGTCGCCTGCTTCTATTTCCACCGTCGCCAGATCGTTGAACGGATTGGTGGGAAAGGTCTGCAGATACGGGCCATAGGAGCCGCCGGCGTCAACGGTGCCGTCCTGCTTGGTCTTGCTGGTCAGCCGGTTGACGAAAGTTGCCCCGTCAGCTCCGCCGTCATCGGGGTACTTGTCCAGATGCTGGACCTTGTAGAGTTCGAGCTGACTGCGTACGGTTTGCAGATCGCTGGACAGCGCCGATTCCCTCGCGTCGCTGGACGCCTCGGTAAACTGGGGAATCACGATCGCCGCCAGGATGCCTAAAATGATCACCACGATTAGAATTTCTACGAGGGTGAATGCCTTGTTCCTGCGGTTCATGGGTAAGCCTCCTTAACTTCAATTTCCGGTTTTCGCGTGCAACTGTTTATGCGCTTCCCTGCCTGCTGCTGCATCCTCTGTTGATATTTGCCGTATAACCTTCCTGTAAAATTCCGGTGACCCCGACGAAGGGCCGAATTCACAGATCACCTCCTTTCTGAATCTTCGCCGTGCGTCGGCATACCCGTCGTCTCTTACAGGGTGGTTTTCGGCTCCATTACCGGACATGTCCGGCAATTGCGATATCGTCAAATGCTCATGTACGCTTAATTAACTCGAATTAAATTATTTCAATTTTTTAATCCGGCGGTCCCGGCATAATCTGCCCGGGGGAATTCCGCGTTCGTAAGCGCACGGTACTATGGAACCGAATTATGTGATTGTGATACGAACATCGCGCCTCGAGACGCGCAATGTCGGCGTGCCGTGGAGATTACATAACACCCGTCGCAGGGGTCGGGTAAACGCCGTAATTGAAGTTTACGATACCGTGTGCGGCGTGGCAAATTACAGTGTTTTATCTACAGGAAATGTTCGACGTGCAATAAACGGGATCAATGGGTTCGGATGTTTTCGACGTCCCTCTGCATGAAAGCACCAAGCATCTTATCGGCTGCGTCCTGCGCCGAATCGCCCTGTTGCGCGACAAAGATAAGCTCTTGCGCTGCCCCTGGTCTCACAAAAGACCTTCCGCACCATCGGCCTTTGTACGTTCTGACGTGAACGCCCAGAGGCGAGCGACAGTCCGCCCCGAGCCCACGAACCACGCTTCGCTCTGCCAGAAGCGCCGCCTGAGATATGGGGTCATTCACCGCGCGCAGGATATCGGACAGGTCCATCCTTGATCTCAATATTTGCACCGCCAGGGCGCCCTGCCCCGCCGCCGGTATGAATTGCTCAATTTCCATCAGGCGGATATGGGCCTCGTATCGTTCAATCAATCCGATGCGTTCGAGTCCCGCCACTGCCAGGACGGTGGCGTTGATGTGGGCGCCCCCCAGGACTTTCTCCAGCCGCGTCTCCACGTTGCCCCGCAGGGGCGTAATCTTCAAATCCTTCCGCATTGCCAGAAGCTGCGCGGCGCGCCTCGGGCTGCTCGTCGCCACAGTGGCGCCTTGGGGGAGGTCGTCCACCGTGCCGCCCCCCTGCGATATCAGCGCGTCGCGCGCATCTGCTCGGGGCGGGACGGCGGCGATGCTGAATTCCTCGTCCATCATCGCCGGCAGGTCCTTTGCCGAGTGGACCGCCAGGTCGATTTCGCCGCGGCGCATTGCCGATTCCAGCTCTGCCGTGAAAAGCCCCTTGCCCCCTACCGGCTCCAGCGGTCCCCGGTAAGCGTCGCCGGCAGTGTCTATGGGTGCGGTTTCGATCCGCACGCGAGGGTGATGCCTGCATATCGCCCGGCATACCAGGTCCGCCTGTGCCAGCGCCAGTGCGCTTCTGCGCGTGCCTATCCGTATCGGTCGCATGTGGCTATCGCCGCGGCGCCGGGGGAATCATTGGAACTTCTCGAAGCACACGATTTCTTCAAAAGGCCGACGCGGTTTTTCCTTTCCGTCGTCGGCGGGATATCCCAGCGGGAGTAGTTCGATAATCTTTGCGCTTTCGGGCATGCCGAGAATTTTACGGCAGGCGTGCTGGTCAAAGTGCCCTATCCAGCATGAACCGAGTCCCTCGGCAGCGGCGGCCAGCGTCATGTGGTCGATGGCGATGGCGCAGTCGACCGGATCTGCCGGCACGTCGCAGTGCATGATGTAATCCGGCGTCAGACCCACCACGGCGATGATTATCGGCGCCTCGGCAAGAAATGGCTGGTCGGCCGCCTTGGCGATGTCCTGTCGTGTTTTGGCGTCGCTGACGACCACGAACTTGCGCTGCTGGCGGTTCCGGGCCGAGGGCGACATAAGTCCCGCCTCCAGAACCCGGTGCAGCTTGTCCTGCTCGACTTCCCTGTCCTGATACGAACGCACGCTGTAACGCGCCCTTATCGCTTCGTATATGTCCATTTAACGCCTCCCTGAATTAAATTATCCGGGCGATTGCAGCCCTGATTCCTTGCGCGCGGTTTCTCTGCCTGTTGTCCTCAATCGTAATGAATCTAATATATCGCAGCCGCAATAGCAACAGTCTCAGCGAAATCGGCAATTCGTTTGCTGGACTGGGATGTGAACTTTTATATGATGAATATCCGATAGGTAAAACAGTGTACGATTCCAGCGAGAAGAAATTAAGGTTGTTCCGCGCATGGACGTCTGCGAACCCGGTTTGGTGCACGTGGCAGGTGACCTACCGCTGCAACTTTCGCTGCCGGTTCTGCTCCTACTGGCGCGACCCGATGGGCGACGCGGAAGAGCCCACCCTTAGTCAATACGAATCGGCCGCGGCAAAATTGGCGAAGTTCGGCACGCTGATGGTCTCTCTTGGCGGCGGCGAGCCGACGCTGCGCCGGGACCTTCCCGACATCGTCAGCGCCGTGGGGCGTTATCACTTCCCCTTCATGACGACCAACGGCTGGCTGGTTACGCCGGACACGGCGCGCGATCTGATGCGTGCGGGAATCTGGGGCGTCTCGGTGAGCATAGACTACGCCCGTCCGGGTCGCCACGACGAAGCACGCGGCGTGCCAGGGGCGTGGGAGCGGGCCTGGCGCGCGGTTGAGAATCTCTCGGCCGCTCGAATTCACAAGTTCCAGCGGGTGAATGTCATCGCCGTGCTCATGAAAGACAACATGGACGACATGGAGCCGCTGCTGGAGATGGCGGCCAAGCGCAACGCCTATTTCATGGTCCAGCCGTACGGTTTTCGCAAGACCGGCTCGCACAGGCACGAACACAATAACGGCATGGTGTCGCCCCGCCTGGTCGAACTCCGCCGAAGATGGGGCAACTTCTTGTCTAATCCGCGGTACCTGGGGCGTTTCGACGAGTTCCTCGCCGAGGGCATCGGCGGATGCAAGGCGGGCAAGGTGTTTTTCAACATAGACTCTCGCGGCGACGTGGCAATCTGCGTGGAGAACAGGCATCATCCCCTGGCCAACATCTTCCGACACGACATGCGCGACATTCGCAGGCGTTTGCGCAAGGCCGCACGGGCAAACACATGCCGCGACTGCTGGTACAACTGCCGAGGCGAAATCGAATGTCTCTATCACCCCTACGGACTGATGAAGTCCCTGCCCACACTCCTTCTGGACCGCGGCAAAGCGCCCTGCAAAACCGCCACGTAGGCGAAGCAAGCGTTTTATTTATACCGATCTCGTCGCGCGTATTTTTCCCTCATTTTTATGTACCGATCATAATCGACGTGTAAGGATGTGTTAATTTTTTGCAGCAACGTAAAGGTATATCCGGCTTGTAGGAAAATACGGCATTTTGATTGTCGTGAAGGTCACCCGAGATTTTGGCGATACCACTGGATGGCCTTTTCCAGCCCCTGGCAGAAATAGACTTCCGGGCGGTATCCGATGGATTCCCAGGCCAGCGACACGTCGGCGAGTGAGTGTTTTACGTCGCCCGGGCGCGGGGTCTTGAACTGCGGCTCAATCTCAACACCCAAAAGTTTCTTAAGACAGTCCAGAATCTCCAGCAGGTTCGTTCCCCGGTTGCATGCGATGTTCACCGCCCTTCCGTCGCACACCTCCGTGGGCGCCTCTGCCGCCAGGAGATTCGCCCGGCAGACGTTGTCTATGTAGCAGAAATCCCTGCTCTGCGTCCCGTCGCCGAAGACAACCGGCGGCTGTCCTTTTAGCATCCTGGCGACAAACGCCGGTATAACCGCCGCGTACGCGCCGTGCGGGTCCTGATGCGGGCCAAATACGTTGAAGTAGCGCAGGCATATCGTCTCCAGACCGTATGAACCGGAGTAGCCGCGCATGTACGCCTCGCCGCAGACCTTGCTTGCCGCGTACGGGCTCAGCGGCGCCGGGGTCATACCCTCGTGCTTGGGCGAGACTGGCTGGTCGCCGTAAACGCTCGATGATGATGCGAAAACCACCCGCCTTGCCCTGGTTTCCCTGGCGGCCTGGAGCACGTTTATCGTGCCGTTGACGTTGACGTCGTGGGACGTTTGAGGGTCTTTGACGCTCCGCGGCACCGAGCCAAGCGCCGCCTGGTGGAATATGACCTCACACCCGACGGCGGCCTTGGTTACCGCCGAAACGTTGCGTATGTCCTTTTCGTGAAGATCGATGCGGCCGGATACGTCCGAGATATTCTCCCTCCTGCCGGTGGAGAAGTTATCCATCACCACTACGTCGTTACCGTCGTCCAGCAGGCGCCGAACCAGGTTGCATCCGATGAATCCCGCACCGCCCGTGACCAGGTGTTTTGGCATTATTACTCCTTGAAAATATTCGCTTGGCTTGTGGTTAATCCTGCCCGCCGGCGCCTCTTTCGGCGCGCTGGTGTTCGATAATCTCCTGCAGCGTGCGTGTCAGGTCGTTCTTCGGGCGGTAGCCGACCAGGTCTTGTATCTTTGCCAGGTCCGGCACCCTGATGAGCATGTCGTCGAAGGACCTGCCGTAGGCCTGTTCGTAGCTTACGTACCGCTTTTCGCTGCCCGAGCCGGTCATCTCTATAACCTTATCGGCAAGTTCCTCGATTGTTATCGACTCATCAGTTCCGATATTCACCACCTCCCCGACGGCGCGGGGACAGTCAAGCATCGCCACGAGCGCCTCGGTCACGTCGGCTACGTTGCAGAAGCACCTGCTCTGCTTGCCCGTCCCGTAAACCTCCAGCGGCTCGTCCAACAGCGCCCTGGAGACAAACCGCGGAACGACCATCCCGTACTGCCCGGTCTGGCGCGGACCTACGGTGTTGAAGAACCGGCAGATTATCGCCTCCAGGCCGTACTGGTCGTGATACGCCAGGGCCAGAAACTCGTCCACCATCTTGCTGCACGCGTATGACCATCGCGAGAACCGCGTCGAGCCGAGCGTCGAATCGTCCTCTTCGTTGAACGGAACCTTGGTGTTCTTTCCATACACCTCGGATGTCGAGGCCACGAATATCTTTCTGCCGAACTTGTTGGCCAGATTAAGCACCACCTCCGAACCGTGGATGTTCGTCTCGATGGTGTGTACGGGGCGGTCCACGATGAGCTGCACACCCACCGCCGCGGCAAGGTGAAATATCACTTCGCTGTGATCGACAAGCGAAGTCATCGTGGGTACGTTGCACACCGATTCCCTAACGAAGCGGAAATCGGCATTCCCCTCGAGGTGGGATATATTCTTCAGTGCACCCGTGGAAAGGTCGTCCACCGCGGTGACCGAGTGCCCCTCGGCCAGTAGCCGGTCGGCAAGATGCGAACCGATAAAGCCCGCTCCGCCCGTTATCAGTATTTCCATGGCATCGCCTTTCATCTTGTCAATTCGTCTTCAAACAGTTACGTAAAAGTAATCTATAGTCACCCGGCGGGCAAGCGCCTTAAGCAAATGCCCCCGCCCCGGGTCTAGCGGGTTGCGGGCAAACCATAAAAATAAATCCGCCGCATTCGACGGGAAGAATCAAATTTCCTTGTAAATCACAGCGGCGGGTATTATTATTTTTGCAGAACCGTCGACTATCATGCCATGAAGCAGGAACTAACCGCCGAACAAGTAGCAGAGGCGCTTTACCGGCTCTACGAGGCGATTCTCTCCGAGACGCCCGAAAGCGGGCGGGTCGGCGTTATTGGCATTCGCACCCGCGGGGAAACGCTCGCCCGGAGGATCGTGGAGAAACTCGTATCCGATCGCCCCGATATCGATCTGGCCTACGGCGTTCTCGACATCACTTTTTATCGCGACGATCTTTCCCGGCGCAAAGGCGCACCGCTGGTGCGCGCCACCGACATAAACTTCGAACTCGACGACGCCTGGGTGCTCCTGGTGGACGACGTTCAGCAGACCGGGCGCAGCGTTCGCGCGGCGCTGGACGCGATACACGATTTCGGTCGGCCAAGAATCGTCCGCCTGGCGGTGCTTATCGACCGCGGCGGGCGAGAGCTGCCCATCGTGCCGGACTTCGTCGGCAGGCGTCTGGATGCCCCGGCCGGAACAAGGGTACAGGTCAAATTCAAGGAAAACGATGGCGAAGAAGGCGTCTATCTCATCGGGCAGGAAGAGTAAGCCCGCCTCCAGAGAGGTCGCGGTCCGGCAGGACTTTGTCTGGACGAAAAAGGACCTCGTGGGGCTCGACAACCTCTCGCCGCAGGAGATCGTCTGCATTCTGGACACGGCAGAGACTTTCAAGGAGGTCTCCACTCGCTCGATAAAGAAGGTGCCCGCCCTTCGCGGCAAGGTGGTTGCGCTGATGTTTTTCGAGCCGTCCACCCGCACCAGGATGAGTTTCGAGTTGGCGGCCAGCCGACTCAGCGCCGATACGCTGCTGTTCACTTCGACGGGCTCGTCGGTCTCCAAGGGCGAGACCACTCTGGACACGGCGCGGAACGTCGAGGCGATGGGCGTGGACATTTTCGTCATCCGTCACCCGCAGTCCGGCGCGCCGTATATGCTGGCAAAGAACCTCGATGTGTCTGTCGTCAACGGCGGCGACGGACAGCACGAGCACCCCACCCAGGCGCTGCTGGACATTTTCACCATCCGCCAGCGACTGGGGCGTGTGGCTGGGCTCAAGGTCGCCATCGTCGGCGACATAGCGCATTCACGCGTGGCGCGCAGCAATATTCTCGGGCTGAAAAAACTCGGCGCCGAGGTCGTCGTAGTAGGTCCGCCCACGCTTGTGCCGGCGGCTATCAGGCCCATGGGATGCGAAATAACCCACAGTCTCGACGACGTTCTCGGCGAGGTGGATGTAATCAACATGCTTCGGATACAGTTCGAGCGGTTCTCCTCGAAACTATTCCCGTCGGTGCGGGAGTACAGCCGTATTTACGGCATGAACGCCGAGCGCCTGGGTAAATGCAAAAAAGACGTTCTGATAATGCACCCCGGACCTATTAACCGCGGCGTGGAACTGACTTCCCAGGTCGCCGACGGGCCTAATAGTTGCATTCTCCAGCAGGTGACCAACGGTCTGGCCGTCCGCATGGCCGTGCTGTACCTGGTCAGCCAGGGGAACAAATGAACGATATCGTCATAAAAAACGGGCGTGTGATTGATCCGTCCAACGGCGTGGACGAGGTTGCCGACGTGGCCATCGCCGGGGGGCGAATCGCAGGAGTTGGCAAGGTCGCCGCCAAGGCCTCGAAAACCATTGATGCAAAAGGCAAAATAGTATGCCCCGGGCTTATCGACCTGCACGTCCACTGTCGCGAGCCGGGCCACGAAGAAGAAGAGACCATCGCCTCCGCCGCCGCCTCCGCCGTCGCAGGCGGATTCGCCACTATCTGCGCCATGCCGAACACCGACCCCCCGCTGGACGACGAGACCTCCGTCAACTATGTCATCGACCGCGCCTGCGAAGCCGACCTTGCGCGCGTGCTGCCTGTGGGATGCATAACCAAGTCCCGCGCAGGACAGGAACTGGCCGAGATGGGACAGATGCTCCAGGCCGGGGCGGTCGCCTTCAGCGACGACGGGGACGGCGTATCCAGCACACAGGTCATGCAGCGGGCGCTGCAATACGCAGGAATGCTCGGCGCACCGCTTATGCAGCATTGCCAGGATCCCGCCCTGTTCGCCGGCGTTATGAACTCCGGGGCGGTTGCGGTGCGACTGGGTCTGGGAGGCATCGCGGCGTCCGGCGAGCAGATTATGCTCCGTCGCGACCTGGAACTGCTGCGCCGGATCAGGGCGCGTTACCACGTTATGCACGTTTCCACGGCGGCCAGCGCCGAATTAATCCGCCAGGCCAGGGGCGCGGGGCTTGGCGTAACCGCCGAGGCCAGCCCGCATCACCTGCTGCTGACCGAGGCGGCGTGCCTGACTTACGATTCCAACTACAAGGTAAATCCGCCGCTGCGGACGGCGGACGACGTGGAGGCACTGCGACAGGCGGTGGCAAACGGAACGATAGACTGCCTGGCCACGGACCACGCGCCGCACGCAAAAGAGAAAAAGGAACTGGAATTTTCCCTTGCCCCGTTCGGGCTGATTTCGCTTGAGTGCGCAGTGGGTCTGTACGCCAAGGCGCTGGTGCACACAGGGCACATGGACTGGGGGGCACTTATCGCCTGCATGACGTGCAATCCCGCCTCGGTTATCGGCTGGCCGGTGGAGGGGATGGGGACTCTCTCGGACGGGGCGACCGCCGACGTGACGATTATTGATCCGGAAAAACAATGGACCGTCAACGTCGAAAAGTTTCACTCTCGCAGCCGCAACTGCCCGTACCACGGATGGCGTCTTAAGGGAAAGCCCGTCGCCACAATCGTGGGCGGTGACGTAAAATATCATTTGAAGTAATTGCGAGAGGGCACGTACATGAACGCCCCGCGCGTGGAGCGAAGACAACACAAGCGATACGAGATGGACCGCCCTGTCTCTGTGCACGTATCGCAGGGAGACTTGATCGCCGACGGAAAAACCCTGAACGTCTCCGACGGCGGGGTGCTTTTGATTGTCCCCGCCGGCGAGGCGCCGCAGCACGGTCGGGACGTCGAAGTAAAATTCTCGCTGCCCCGAAGCACGCCCAACACTTACATGCTCGAAGAAGTGGTCTCTTCGGGGCGGGTGGTCCGCCGCCAGCCGATGAACGACGACTCCGCCACGGGCGTAGCGGTGCGGTTTTGGGAGCCAATCGACCTGGCGGTGGAAGTCTGAGGATTCAGTTTGCCTGCTCGGCAATCGCTTTTGTGGCGATGTCGGTTCGGTAGTAGCAGTCTTTCCAGTTTATTTTTCCCACGGCGCGGTAGGCGTGTTTTTGCGCTTCGGCGATGGTGTCTCCCAGGGCCGTGACGCCGAGCACCCGTCCCCCGTTATTTACGAGCCGCTCCTCCTTTAATGCCGTTCCGGCGTGGAATACCTTCACGTCGGAGAGTTCCTCGGCCTGGTCGATGCCGGTTATCCGATGCCCTTTTTCATACGAGCCGGGGTACCCGCCCGACGCCATCACCACACACACCGCCGCTCGCGGGTCCCACGCCAGGGACGAGGAGTCCAGATCGCCGAGTTTCCTCTGCGCCACGGCCAGCATGACCTCCAGCAGGTCGCCCTTCATCCTCATCACCAGCGGCTGGCATTCCGGGTCGCCGAAGCGGCAGTTGAACTCCAGCACCTTCGGTCCGGCGGGCGTGAGCATAAGCCCCACGTACAGGATTCCCTCGTACCTTCCGAAGTCGCGCCTCATTGCGTCCACGACAGGCACGAGTATCTCGTTTTCTATTTTATGCATCATGTCCGCGTCAATCGCCGGAACCGGGCTGTAGGCCCCCATCCCGCCGGTGTTGGCGCCCCTGTCGCCGTCGCCTATGGGCTTGTGGTCCTGAAGCGGCTCGGTGGGGTAAATGTTCTTTCCGTCGCAGAACGCCATGACGGTGGCCTCCAGGCCGGTAAGCATCTCCTCGATGACGACGGTGTCGCCCGCCCCACCGAAAGTCTTATTGACCATTATGTCTTCCAGGGGCTTGTTCGCCTGGTAGGGCTCCGGGCAGACAAATACGCCTTTGCCCTTTGCCAAACCGGCCGCCTTTATCACCACCCCGGCGTCTCTGGACAGAACGTACTGTCGGGCGTCGTTGTAATCGGTGAATATTCTCGCCTCGGCGGTCGGGATGGCCGAGGCGTGCATAAGCTTTTTGGCGTAGGCCTTGTCGGACTCGATACGCGCACCGGCGGCAACGGGCCCGAAGCACAGTATCCCCGCCTTGCGAACCGCGTCGCCTAATCCCGCCGCCAGAGGGTCCTCCGGACCGACGACGACCAGGTCCGCGGATTTTTCCCTGGCGAATTTTACCAGTGCCTCGACGTCGCCGGCGTTTATGTCCACACACTCGGCATGTTGGGCGATGCCGGGGTTGCCCGGAGCGGCCCACATCTTATCGCACATCGGCGAGGCGGACATTTTCCACGCCAGGGCATGTTCACGACCCCCGCCGCCTATAAGCAATATCTTCATTAGCCGTCCTCTTAATGTACGACAGGCGCCTCGCTGTCGGGATAACCGTATATTACGACCCGTTCACGCCCTTACTATTTTTTTCTTTCCGCGTCGAACATTCTTTGTGGCGTTGCGGGTGTCCACCACGAGTTTGGCGTTATCCACAATGAACCGCCAGTCGTAGTCGCTGTGATCGGTGCTGATGAGCACGGCATCGTACGAGGCGAGCTTGGAGGCCGTGAGCTTCACCGACGTCATCTTCAGGTCGTGCTGACGCATCTTGTGCGTCCGGGGCACGTGCGGGTCGTTGTAATCCACCTTAGCGCCGCGGTGGCGCAGCAATTCTATCAGCTCCAGCGACGGGCTCTCGCGGACGTCGTCTATGTCCTTCTTGTACGCCAGGCCCAGCACGAGGATTTTGGAGCCCTTCAGGGCCTTGCCCCTGTCGTTCATGGCGTCCATCAGTCTGGAGACCACGTATCGGGGCATGGATATATTGACCTCCCCAGCCAGTTCTATGAACCGCGTTGCAAGGGAATATTCCCTTGCCTTCCATGAAAGGTAAAACGGGTCGATGGGTATGCAGTGCCCCCCCAGGCCCGGACCGGGATAGAACGGGGTGAAGCCGAAGGGCTTTGTTGCGGCGGCTTTTATCACTTCCCACACGTCGATGCCCATTCTGTCGAAAAGCGTCTTCAATTCGTTGACCAGTGCTATGTTTACGCAGCGGTACGTGTTTTCCAGTATCTTACATGCCTCGGCGGCCTCGCAACTGCTGACCGGCACGATGGTTTTAATTGCCGTCTCGTAGCACGCCACCGCTGCCTTGAGAGAATTCCGGTCGTATCCGCCTACCACCTTGGGGATGGTGTGGGTGTCGTAATCCTTTCTGCCGGGGTCCTCCCGCTCGGGTGAATACGCCAGGTAGAAGTCCTCGCCCACCTTCAGACCCGATCGCTGAAGTATTGGCAGCATCACCTCCCTGCTGGTTCCCGGATACGTGGTGGACTCCAGGATTATCAGTTGACCCTTGCGTAGTCGACCGGAAATTTCTTCCACGGTTGACTCGACGTAGGTCATGTCCGGCTCGCGCATTTTTGTCAGCGGCGTGGGCACGCAGATGAGTATGCAGTCCGGCTCGCCGAGTCGGTCAAAATCCATGGTGGGCGTGAACCTGCCGGAGTTCACCGTCTCGGCAATGCTCTTGTTGGAGATGTGCTCGATGTAACTTCGCCCTGCCTCCAGGGCCTTGATCTTTTCATCATCCACGTCAAAGCCCATCACCTTCAGTCCCGCTCGGGCGAACTGCCTCACAAGAGGCAGGCCAACGTAGCCGAGCCCCACTACGCCGACGACGGCTGATTTATCATTGAAACGCTTTACCAATTTTTCAACCATGCTTCCTTATCCTTGTTTGATTAATTGAGTCGTTAAGTCGCTCATTAGTTGATTCGGTATAAACAGCGACATTGGAATTCTCGACTAACCCGCTAATCAACGAGTCAACTAATTAACCAGTCAATCAAACAATAATCAACTAATTCATTTGCGGTCTCAACTCTGAGATGCAACACGAGTAATTAATAGCATCGCAAGACCGGCATGGTAGGTTGGTGTTAGAAGCAACAACCACCAGCCAGGAGTCTTGCGATGCACGGACATCATCTTACCATAGACGACAGAGAAATCATTGCACAATTAATCGCCGCCGGCAACTCCCAAACCGAGGTGGCCAATCGTATCGGTTGCCACCGTTCGACAATCAGTCGAGAACTGAACCGCAACAGCGTCAGTTGGGACTGGAAGTTTACTTTGCGCATCCGTATCATTCGTGGGAGCGTGAATTGAATGAGAACACCAACGGATTGCTTCGGCAGTTTTTCCCGGAAGGCTTCGATATACGTGGCGCCACGCATCAGTATATTTATTACGTTGAGCACTTGCTCAATACGCGGCCGCGACGATGTCTTGGCTACCAGGCACCGGGTGAAGTGATGCGGGAATGATTCCGTTCGTGTTGCGTCTCAGAGTTGAGACCGCGATTAATAAACTGGACATTCACCTCCGATGGAACATATATTTCCGGCGCGACTGCCGTCTTATGAAGACCAATGACGTGCGGGTTATGCAAAACAGGAGAATAATTCAATGGCACATAAGTTGATAGACCCCCATGGCGGAGAACTGGTAAACCTGCTGGTCGACGATGAGGAAGCCGCCGAGCTTAAGAAGCTCTCGAAGGACTGGCCCTCTTGGAACCTGACGCCGCGACAGATATGCGACCTGGAGCTGCTGACCATAGGCGGATTCTCGCCCCAGCGGGGATTCTTAACTCGCGAGCAATACCAGGGCGTGCGGGACGAAATGCGCCTTCCGTCAGGCGAGATTTGGCCGCTGCCGATTACGCTGGACGTCAGCGAGGAATTGGCCGGGAGTCTCAACACCGGTGACAAACTCGCCCTGCGCGACTTCGAGGGAGTTATGCTGGCGGTTCTGAACGTCGAGGACATCTGGCAGCCGGACCTTCAGGCCGAGGCCGAGAAGGTCTTCGGCACGACAAACACCGAACATCCCGGCGTGGCATACCTGATGAACAACACAAACCCGTATTACGTCGGCGGCACCGTCCAGGCCGTAGAGACGCCGCGCCATTACGATTATACGGAGTTCCGACTGACGCCCCAACAGCTTCGGAAGCGGTTCGGACAGCTCGGGTGGAGGCAGGTGGTGGCGTTCCAGACTCGCAATCCAATGCACCGTGCGCACCAGGAGTTGACCTTCCGAGCGGCCAGCGAACTGGAGGCAAACCTGCTGATCCACCCGGTGGTGGGTATGACCAAGCCCGGCGACGTGGACCACTACACCCGCGTCCGCTGTTATCAGGCCATACTGAAGCACTACCCGCGCAACACCGTGGCGTTGAGCCTGCTTCCGCTGGCGATGAGGATGGGCGGGCCGAGAGAGGCAGTGTGGCACGCCATCATAAGGAAGAACTACGGCTGCACGCATCTCATCGTCGGAAGGGACCACGCCGGTCCCGGCAAGGACTCCGGCGGGAAGCCGTTCTACGGTCCGTACGACGCGCAGGAACTGCTGAAAAAACACCAGGACGAGTTGGGCATAAAGATGGTGCCTTTCAAGATGATGGTTTACCTCCAGGACCAGGACAAATACATTCCCGCCGACGAGGTTCCCAAGGGCGCCGAGGCGAAGTCGCTTTCGGGCACCGAGCTTCGCGCGCGCCTGGCCGACGGACGCGATATACCCCATTGGTTCTCCTTCCCCGAGGTCATAGAAGAACTTCGCCGCACTTACCCGCCCCGCAGCAGGCAGGGCTTTACGGTGCTGTTCACCGGGCTGCCGAGCTCGGGAAAGTCCACCCTTGCCAACGTGCTCATGGTAAAACTGCTGGAGATAGGAGGGCGCCCGCTGACGCTTCTGGACGGCGACCTTGTCCGCAGGCACCTGTCCTCGGAACTGGGCTTCTCAAAGGAGCATCGGGACATCAATATACGACGGATCGGATGGGTGGCCTCGGAAATTACCAAGAACGGCGGCATTGCGCTTTGCGCACCAATCGCGCCGTACGACAGCATAAGAAAAGAGGTACGCGATATGATTCAGCCAAAGGGCGGATTCATACTGGTGCACGTATCCACGCCGATCGAGGTTTGTGAGCAACGCGATCGCAAGGGCCTGTTCGCCAAGGCCCGGGCGGGGATAATAAAGGAGTTCACCGGAGTGTCTGATCCATACGAAGAGCCCAAAGACGCCGACATGGCATTCGACACGACCGATATGGCGCCGGAAGAATGCGTCCAGCAGATTCTCCTGCACCTGGAAAAGGAAGGATACGTTGTTTAGATAGTGAATCAGTTGGTTGATTCGTTAACCGGTTTGTCGATTAAACAGGAATAGAGATGAAATTAATAAACGTAGCCGGCGCCCGACCGAATTTCATGAAGATAGCACCGCTGATGGAGGCCTACAAGGCGCACAACCAAATCGAGCCGCTCCTTGTCCATACGGGACAGCACTACGACCAGCAGATGAGCGAGTTGTTTTTCACTCAGCTGGAGATACCCGAACCGGACATCAACCTGGGTGTGGGTTCCGCCAGTCACGCCGTTCAGACGGCGGAGATTATGAAGGCGTTCGAGCCGGTGGTGGCCAGGGAAAAACCCGACGTGGTCCTGGTCGTCGGAGACGTCAACAGCACGATTGCGTGCGGTCTGGTGGCCGTCAAGATGAGCGTCAAACTGGTGCACGTCGAGGCGGGCCTGCGGAGCTTCGACAGGGACATGCCCGAAGAGATCAACCGCCTGCTGACCGACGCCATAAGCGATCTGCTTTTCTGCACCGAAAAGAGCGGTGTGGACAATCTCGCCAAAGAGGGAATTCCCTCCGGCAGGATCCACTTCGTGGGCAACGTGATGATCGACACGCTCCTGCGGAACCAGACCAAGGCGGAAAAATCTACGGTGCTGCGGGACCTGCAAATCGAACCGGGCCGATACGCAGCCCTTACCCTGCACAGGCCTTCCAACGTCGACAACCCGGAAGTTTTCGCCCGTCTGCTGGACGCCCTTGAGAAAATCTCAAACGACATGGAAATAATTTTTCCCATCCACCCCCGCACCCGCAAGAACATCGAACGGATGGGCCTCCAGAAGCGTGTGGGGCGAATCGAGGCGCTGCGACTGGTCGAGCCGATGGGATACCTCGATTTTCTCAAACTGATGTCTGAGGCCAGACTCGTCCTGACCGATTCGGGCGGCATACAGGAAGAAACCACCATCCTGAAGGTTCCCTGCCTGACGCTGCGACAGAACACCGAGAGGCCCGTAACGGTGGAGGTGGGATGCAACCAGGTCACCGGGACCGACCCTGCCAGGATTATCGAGGCCTACGAACGCATCAAGGACGGGCTGTCGGACGAACCCGATACCCCCCCGTTGTGGGACGGGCGTGCGGCCGAACGAATAGCAAAAATCATGCTGGAGAAAATTGTCGATTAATTAACGAGTCAACCAGTCAACGAATCGACAAATAATAATGGACACCAAAATTTTACAGAAAATCCTTCCGCAGGTCTGTCGTATCGCCGCCGAAGCCGGAGATGAAATACAGAAAATCGCCGCCGGACGGGTGAACGTCGAGGACAAGGCCGACGGCTCGCCCCTGACGGCGGCCGATATTGCCTCGCATAGGACCATCAAAGAAGGACTGGATTCGCTTCGACCATCCTGGGCCGTAATCTCGGAGGAAGGAGACCTCGATAACCTCGATGTCGAAGAATTCCAGACCTACTGGTGCGTTGACCCGCTGGACGGGACAAAGGAATTCGTCAAAAAACTTCCCGAGTACACCGTCAACATTGCCCTGGTCGAAAACGGCAGGCCTGTCCTGGGCGTTATACTAATCCCCGCCGCTGACGTGTGCTACTGGGCCGCCGATGGCCTGGGCGCATGGAAGGCCCAAAAGTCGGAACAACCAAAACGCCTCTTTCGTTCGACAGGCCAGACGCCTGTTTCACTAAAGGCCATGGTCAGCAGGTCGCACCTGTCCGACGCCACGCGTGATTTTCTGGAAAAGATCGACGTGTCCGAGACAATTCCGGCCGGAAGCTCGCTGAAAATATGCGCAGTTGCAGAGGGCAAGGCAGACGTATATCCCCGCCACGGGCCCACCTGGTACTGGGACACCGCCGCCGGATTCGCAATCGCAAACCAGGCCGGCTGCCGCATCGTGGACCTCCGTGGTCGACCACTGGACTACCATCCCAGGGGCATCCTCAAGCACAACGGCTTCATCGTCTGCGGATCCGAGAAAATCCTCCGGCTTCGTTAATTCGTTGATTTGTAGATAATCAACGAACGCTAAATCCACCCCCTGATCCTGTACATGCCCCATGCCATGGTCTCGTAAACGGCGTACGGCAGTTGTGACGCGTTTTTCCACAGACCCGGATCTTCGGGGTATTTTGCCTCCCACATGGGATATCGTATTATAAGGTGCTTGTAACCGCCCGAACGGAAGCAGGCCCGGGCACGGGCGGTGTGTAGGCGCGATGTCACCACGATGAACTTATGCTCTTTTGGGTCAACGCCGTCCAGTTCGGCGACGGTCCCCGGATGGTGGCGCGTCCTGGTGGGTTCAGGGTCGAGCATAATATCATCGCTTGCGACGCCGTAGTCGGCGGCGATGCCGGCCAGGTCGTCACAGTCCGTCTCTGTTGAGGATATTATCACCTTCGGCGCCCATCCGCTGCGGTACAGGTTGGCCGCCTCGACCGCACGTTCGTGATCTCCCCCCAGAACCACGATGTAATTCGCCCGGTCAAGTTCGTCGCAGACGGTCAATTTCCCTGTGACCCACTGCCCCAGGGGCGACAGAACGTACGCCAGCGCCGCCAGAACCACAAGGTTCAATATCCACTGAACCAGCAGGTACAAACGCTTCAGCCCGCTCGTAGATTTTTCGGCGGGCGCCTCTTGTGACGATTCTTTGGCCGCTTTATTCATTTCCAGTCTCCTGTCCGCCCGCCATCTGTCTTTACAGTCCCTAAGGGACAAGGATTTCAGGCGGATTTAATTTTTCTGGACAAAATAGAACGTCTGTGTTAATCGCCCATATTATAGCTCTTATCAAACCTGCCGCTGGTCTGTCCACCCCTTAGGTGCGGGCTCACAGGGCGGAAGGGCCTGCCGGGGCGTGCTCGACCTCGGCGGGCGGACGATGCTCGGGAAGGAATTTACAAGGAGAAACCGCCATGGGAGGATACCTGCTTACCTGCATTAAACAGGCAGGGACGCTCATTTGTGCATTTCTGTGTAAACGGCGGAGTCACGAGTGTCCCAACGTTTGATTTCGAATTTTCGATAACACGATTATTCTAATG
>CAYZPY010000002.1:12792-58071 GCA_964480425.1 uncultured Planctomycetaceae bacterium | reverse complement strand
CCGGCACCTCGCAGGTACCCGAGCCGGCCACGCTGGCGCTTCTGGGCCTGGGCGGCATCGGCGTGCTGCTTCGTCGTCGAAAAGCATAATCAGCAGAGATGAACGCCGATTAACGCAGTGAAAATTAAATAACAAAAAAGCGGCCGCTTTTTATTGAACCCGGGTCGGCAGCGTGGTAACGCCGCCGCGCGTATCGAATTGCACAGCCGGCCCGGGGATTCGAACCCCGAACCTCGGCTTTACGAAAGCCGTGCTCTACCATTGAGCTAGACCGGCAATATTCATTTGCGCCGGACCATTATCCGGTCGCCCCGTCCTGCGTCGGCAGTGTACATGTCCGCGCGTGTCGCCGGCCAGACGTCATATATCCACGGCGCGACGTACATGGACACGAATCCCGGGCGGGTCGTGCTGGCGTGCGGGTCGCTGCCGCTCATGCCGGGGGAAACCTCCACCTGGTAGAGTTTTCCGTAGATCTGTTTCTTATCCGGTTTGTCGCCGGACTTGGGCCAGTCGAAACCTATCAGTCCCGCCGAGGGCCCGTGTGTTCCGTCTACGTTTCCAATGACGCTGGTCCCCACGCCCAGCAGGGTGGTGTCTCCGCGGTTGTAGAAATTCACTATGCCCTGCCTGCAATGATTTAGCGCCTTTGTCAAGTTGTATGCGCTGGATATGCTGGCGGACAGCAGAATCAGTCCGTCCACCTGCCTTCCGTCGGGCATGGCTTCGGCGGCGAACACCGCCACTCCGCCCCCGCCGCTGTGTCCCACGATGTACACGGGTCTTCCGGGGTAACTGTCCTGGTAATCGGTGACCATGTTTGCCACTCCAACGCCCGCCAGGCGATTGCCTATGAAGTCCACCTGGTTGAACAGCACACCCGCCACGGGTATTGGCCTTCCCCAGGAATGTATCGGCATGGCGTAATTCATACCCGCCGACAGCAGTCCCCTTCGGATGTCCTCGTTCAGACTGCTGTACCCCTCGATGCCCGGCAGGATGACGACCAGCCCGTTGTTCAGTCGGTCCTCTGTGAGAAATTCGGCGTTACCGTTGCATCCTGCCCCCAGCGTTACGCATACCGAGGCGGCGGCGATTAGCAGACAGGTTATTTTCCGAGACATTTTAATCCTCACGTACAGCGTTAGTTCGGGTTCACCGTTTGGGCACAAACCGCTGCCGAAGAATATCGGCCGGTTGCATTCTTGCGTATAGTAGCAAAAAAATCCAGATAGTCTATAATTTGATTTATTCGCCCCGGCGCCGGCGGGTAAGGGGATTCGCCCCCGTTGATGAAAACGGGGTGATTTTTGTTGGCGTGGGGCGGCGGCGGTATTGTAAAAATGATTGTGCGGGCGGCGCCCGCAGGCGGAATTTTCCGCCCGTCGGAGAGATTTGCGATGAGTTACATGGACGAGGCGAACGAGTTCGCCGGCGAAGAACTGGACCAGTTTGTGCCCGCCGTTTTCGCCCGAAACGGGCAGGAGGCGGAGCTGTACCGCCTGCTGCTTGACGATCACGGCATACCGGCGCTGCTTGGACTGGAGGATCGACTGGCCAGAACGGGCCGGTCGGCACAGGCGCTTCCGGGACGCCGCAGCATAACCCGGACCGTGCCGGTTTTCGTTCCCGAGGCGCTGCTGGACGATGCCGAGCGAATCATTGCCGAATGCCCCGATATTCGGAACTATACCCTCCGCCGGGACGACCGCTCCGGCGACGTCTCCATCGCCGGCGCCGCCAACGGCGATGACGATGACTGCAACGACCGGCCGTGGGACACCTACCAGGACCGGTACGACGACGATTTCGAAATCGATTTCTTCGACGAAGAACATTTTGAGGATGACGAATTCGAGTTTTAAATGTTAAATTTCTATACGGAAAATGTGCTTTTAGGCGATGGTTAATTTTAGAGACTCTAACAAAGCGCTGTTGGCTTCGTTCGGCTGTACCGTCGAGATGCGGCGTGGAACTGCATCGCCGATGTCTGTGCGTCGCCTATTTTGTTCTGGTTGCCTCAGGGCGTTTCGCTCGACCTCGTGCCGACACAGACGTGCCAGCACGGACGTGCTGACACAGACGTTTTGTTAGAGACTCTTAGAATGAGTATGGGAGAGAGAATATGACGGCCAAGAGCGGAAAATCGCCCGGGCATGAGCGTCGCGAGAGGGGTCGTCGCAACGTGGTTGACAGGCGCAGCGGCCTGGATCGTCGGCGCGGTCCCGGTCGCCGAAGGAGCGATGAAAGACGCGCCGCCGAAGAAGGAGAAATGACCGACGAACAATTTGATTTTGTCAAGGCGATTGACGAATATAAAAAAGTGAACCAAAGACCGTTTCCCACGTGGACGGAAGTGCTGGACGTGATAAAGGCCCTGGGGTATAGAAAAGTGGAAAATCCCAGAGATATCCGTTAGAATACACCCACCAGAGGCGAGAGATGGAGTTAATCGCAAACGCAGAATGGTACGCTTCGTTCAGACTGGCCGCTGTGGTCGTGCCCGTGGCGTTGTACTTTTTCGTTCTGGGTTTGCTCAATACCCGAAGGACGCCGCAATTGCTGCGGGCCCGGGTGGATACCGCCATGCTGATGGTGGTTCTGGGTCCGCTGGTGATGTTGCCGGTTCTGGACTATCTTGGAACGACGCTGCTTGCGGGGGTCGTCTGCGCCGGGATATGCGCCGCCTCGGCGCTGCTGATGCCCCCGGGCAGTTCGTGGGTGATTTACAACATTCGACAGGACCACGCCATGTCAATAGTTTCCGACGCGCTGGGCGCCGCGGGCGTTGAGCACCGAGCCGGGGATAACGGTTACGTAGCCGTGGACGGAGGCGTGAGTGTCGAGACCGGCGGATTCGCGCTGCTGCGCAACGTTACTGTCCGAATGCGGGGCGGGGACAGGGACATTGAAAGGAAATTTCAACAGGAACTGCAGACTCAGCTGGATACGGTGC
Organism: uncultured Planctomycetaceae bacterium; assembly: GCA_964480425.1. Classification (GTDB taxonomy): domain Bacteria; phylum Planctomycetota; class Phycisphaerae; order SM23-33; family SM23-33; genus CAYYMD01. The sequence goes on along the minus strand of CAYZPY010000002.1, from coordinate 55,115 downwards.
GTGCGGCGAACAATCCAATGGCACAGGGCATGCTGGTAGTGTCCGTGGCGATGTTAGCGGCTCCCCTTGCGCTGGTGGTAAATCGCGCCGGGCAGATTGTGCGGGTAATTACGGACTTGCTTCAATAAACGGCGTATGTTCAAATACGTGTGGTCAAGCCCTTACAGTCACTAAAGATAGGCATGGATTTGTGTCGATGAATTATCAGACGTTCACAGTGGCGGGGGGACACGGTGCATTATTCGTCGCAGGAAACGTCTAACGGCGCCGGAACACTGTAACAGAACGAACAGCCGATAATAGAGGAAGGTTGTGAAAGCATCAAAAATACTGTCGATCGTGTTAGGGTTTGTCTTGGTCGCGGCAATCGGGTGTACCGATGAAGCGCGGGATTTTTTCAAGACAGACATGACCAGACTTTTGTCGCCCGACAAGGTGATCGATTCTCCGGACCGCTCACCGATAAATTACATCATGCCGAACGTTTCCCTTGCCGACCAGTCCCAGGAACTGGTTCCAAACGCCACGTTCCCCACGCAGGACGACTGGGTTTACACCGACAAGGATTACGTAATCGGTCCCAGGGACGTGATAGATATTTCCATCATGGACCTTTTCCAGGCGGGTCTTGAGACGATTCTCAGGCGGCAGGTTACCGAGAGCGGATACATAGACTTGCCGCTGCTGACCGAACGGATAATGGCGGAGGGATTGACCAAGAGCGATCTGTCCGAGGCGATCGCCGACGCATACAGCCCGGACGTTTTGCGCGATCCGACGGTCTCGGTGACGCTGGTCACCAGGCGCCAGAACACGTTTTCCATACTCGGGGCGGTGGCGCGTCCCAATACATACAATATTTTGCGTAAAGACATGCGTCTGATGGAGGCCATTGCCACGGCGGGGGGGATAACCCAGTCGAATATCCGTTACATATACGTAATACGCCATACGCCGGCGGTTCGTGTCAGGACGGGCCGGTCTGGAGATCGGGGAGATCGGCCGGAAACGGGCGATGGTCTTCCGCCGCTGCCCAGACTTCCCGAAGAAGAGACGACTGACGAAGCCCTCCCCGCGCCGACCGACGGCGCCACCACAGCCCCGGCCGAGCCCGAAGGCGACGACATCGATTCGGCGCTGGAGGAACTGGAATCCATTATGCCCGGACCGGCTCCGCCCACCCGACCGGAAGGCATGCCCACGCCGTCGATTATTCCCATGCTCTCTGAGACCGAAGGGGCGCTGAGCACAGTCCGCACCGCTGCCCGCCCCAGCAACGAAAAATGGATATTCACCGACGGAAGATGGGTGCGCGTCAGGAAAGATTCCGTCGAACCTTCGACCAGGGCGTCCGATGACTCTGCCGGCGAGGTTCCCGAGGATACGGCGTTCGCGCCGGACGATAAACGTACGGACGCGGGGGGGGAAGAAGATTCTTCGGACACAAAACCCGCCGAAAGGTCCGCCCCGCCGCCGCTTATCGAGCCGCCGGTCGCCAGGGGTCGGCGCGACGCCATCCGGCCCGCTGACGACGGACAGGACCCATTCGGATGGGCCAAGGTGCAGCGCAAGGACGCCGCCAGGATAATCGCCATAAATCTTTCCAAACTTCGTAACGGCGATCCGCGTATGAATATTATCGTGCGTGACAACGATATAATCCAGGTGCCCACGCTTGAAGTGGGCGAGTTCTACGTGGGAGGCGAGGTGCTAAGGCCCGGTGTTTATTCGTTGACCGGAAGAAAGGTCACCGTGAAGCAGGCGTGCATAGCCGCGGGCAACATGGGGCCGCTGGCCTGGCCCGAAAACTCCGTGCTCATCCGGCGTGTTGGCAACAACGAAGAACAGACCATACCCCTGGATATTGAGGCGATTTTCCAGGGAGAAGCATCGGACATTTATCTTAAGCCGGATGACGTCATAGCCGTAGGTACCAATGTCAGGGCGCCGTTCTATGCCGTGTTACGCAACGCTTTCAGGATGACATACGGCTTCGGGTTCATCTATGATCGGAACTTCGCCAACTCGCTTTTAGAAACCGGAGGAACACCGACCAGCGATAGATTCACCAGATGGTGAGTTGCGGCGGGTTCTATAATTTTATATGACAGATTCTTTCGATCAAATCCGGCCTAAGGAGGAAGGCCGCTCAGGCGGTTCCCTTGTTGATATGATCTCGTCGGCGGACAAGACCACCCCGGAGGTTCGGTTTGACCTCTTTGCGCTGGGTAAGTTCGCGGTGCTGGCGCTGATTGTGGTGGCGATGAATTACCAGCAGTTCCCGCTGCTGATAAGGGGGTGGTTCAAGGCCGGTTCCAACTGGACGCACGGTCCGCTGATTCCTTTTTTCAGTCTGTACCTGCTGTTCGTCCGTCGTGATGAGATCATTTCCGCCACCCGGAGAGTCTGCCTGTGGGGGCTTGCGGTTCTGCTTCTTGGCGGCGCGCTGCAGGTTTGCGCCTACTGGATAAAAAACCCTCTCTCGGCTCAGCTTAGCATGTTGATATTGATTTTCGGGCTGGTGCTGTACCTGACCGGACCCAAGATCGCCAGACTGACGTGGCTGCCGATATTCTTCATAGTTTTCGCCTTTCCGATACCCTCCATTTACTATACGCGTATGGCGATTCCGCTTCAGCGTCTGGCGGCGTCGGGCTCTTCGGTGCTGCTCAGGTTGTTTGGTGTCGAGGTGATAAATGTGGCCAGCAACCTGGACATAACCAGCGTGACGGGACAGCAGTATGACCTTGTTGTGGCCGAGGCGTGCGCCGGAATGAAAATGCTCATGGCGTTTCCCGCCCTGGCGGTGGCGACAGCATACCTGGAAGACAGGCCGCTGTGGCACCGCGTGGTAATGGTGGTTCTTTCGGTGCCAATCGCCATTGCGTGCAATGTTCTGAGAGTCACCATTACCGGCATCGTGTACGCCGTCGACCAGCCCGAACTGGGACATGGTTTCATGCACGACATAACCGGTCTGCTGATGCTTATACCGGCGTTCGGGATATTGTGGCTTATCGGGTGGCTGCTGGAGGGCTTCACTCCCGAAGACGAAGAAAACCAGGACGATTACCGCCGCGCGGAGGAAGTTGGAGCATGAGCGCCAAGCCGAAAAACATTGACGATGCGCCCCGGGCTGACTGGCGAAAATCGGTGGTGAGGATTTTATCCAAAAACCGCCATTTCATTATTGCGCTGGTCGTGCTGTTTATAACGGCCGGGGGTATGTACGGCTTCGGGTGGGTGGAGAAAAAACCGGTGCCCTGGCCTGAAGGCATCCGTGTTAATGAGGATTTCCGCTTGCTGTCGCTTCCGGATGAGTTCGGTCCTTTCGTGAAGGTGAAAGAAAGGATTTTCAAAGAAGATGAGATCGATTCGCTCGGTATGGGCGACTGGATAGACAAAAGCCGGCGCGAGAGACGCCGCAGCAACTGGTACCTCAACAGGATTTACGAGGATACTCGCCTGGAGGGCGGCATGAGTCCGTATCGTTACTGGCTCGTGGAGATTTATTATTATACAGGACGGCAGGATCTTGCCCCTCACGTTCCGGAGAGATGCCTTCGGGAGGCCGGAAACGAGATAATCGACGAGCGGAATATAAAATGCGTCTTAACCGATGTTCCCTCCCCGTGGGACAATGAAAACGGGATACATTTCCAGGGCGTGGAATTCAGGCAGGTAGAGACCTCCGGCGGCGGAAAGCGAAGGATTCAGTATTACGCCTTTTCGCTGAACGGGCGACCCGAGTGGTCCTGGGAGAAGGTTCGCTGGGAATTGGCCAAACCCTGGGTGGATTACTGTTATTTTGCTAAAATACAATTTACTCCTCAGGGATATATTGAGGACATGGACCGCAGCGACGAGCACGTACAGGAACTTATAAAAGTCGCCATGCCCGATATACTCAAGACACTTCGCACGCCGTCGCAGTTTCATGCGTTCCGAACAAAAGGTGAAAAGTAAGGAATAAGCAATCAACGATAAAACAGGATAAAAATGGCCAGACGAAAAAGAAAACTGAATAAGAGGATAATTGTCTTACTAATAATAGCCGGTGTGCTGCTGGCAGGCGGAGTGTCGGCTGTCATCATTCTGAATCTGGAGCAGGACCCGACACTGAAAGCCAATAAGGGCGAGGAGGCGTACAAAGCGGGTGATTACGAAAAGGCGCTTCGTTTATATAACTCGGCCAATAAAGACAAGCCCTCCCCCCAGTACGACTATAAGATTGCCGAAATTTTATGGACGCGGGTAAACGACCCGAACGTCCGGCTTTCAAAGACCGAACGCATGGAGAACGTTGGCGGCGCAATTGGACGGCTTCGCAATGCGTTGAGAACGGATCCCGAATATGAACAGGCCCGAAGGTTTCTGTGCGAGATCTACTGGCAAGAGAACCGCAATTACGAGGATTTCACCGAGAAGGCCGAAAAACTGCTGGAATCGAATCCCGACGATCACCAGATCCACTTCCGCTGCGGAGTGGTGCTGTCCAGACTCGCCTACGCGATGGGGGGTGATTACGCACAAAGGGCCGAGAATCATCTCCGAAAAGCCACGCAACTTAAACCCGACGAGATGAGGTACTGGCTGAACTATGCAAAATTCCTCCAGAGAATCGGAAAAATCGACCAGGCGGAGGAAATTTACCTCCAGGCCGTTGAGAAGAATCCGTCGGACCCGACTCTGCACGTGAATTACGCCGAGTTCCTCCTGGGTCAGAACCGGGACGACAAGGCGCTTGAACACATTAACCAGGCGATAGAGGGCGCGCCCGGACAGGCCGAGGGACACATCGCACTGGCGAAGTTTTACCAGAGCAGAGGTCATCTGGACTACGACAAGGCGGTCAAGGCGCTGGAGACCGCCAGGGAAATAGAGCCCGGCGAATTTGCGATATATTTGAATCTCGGCAAGATTTACGAAAAGCAGAAACTGCTGGAACAGGCAGAAGCCGCGTATCGGGAAGGTATAGAGGTCGTCCAAAAGCGGCTGTCTTCCGGGGAGGAAATTAACGAACTTCAAAGAAGGGCCCTGGGCAACGGTAGCGTGCGATTGAAATACGAACTGGCCAATGTTCTGCTCAGTCAATTGCCGGATGAAGGCCCGCAGCGCGACGAGCTCATCTCGGAGGCGCGCACTTACAAAGAGCAGATAGAAAAGAATAATGCCGAAAGCGTATATGCGGATCAAATCGGGGGACGAATAGCTTTCATACAGGGCGACTACGACAAGGCGTTGAAGCTGCTGGAAAAAACCCAGGAGAATTACCAGGGTATCGAGCCGCACACGGTGAACATGCTCTATCAAATCTACCTTCGCATGAAACTGCCCGGAAAGGCGATACAATTGCTGAACCGCCTGTTGGCGATTCCCGGAAACGAGCGGAACCCCGCCCTGCTGTTGCTCAGGGCCAAGATCGAGATAGGATCTCTTCACCAATACGACAAGGCGGCTGAGGATATTCGAAGGGCGCTGGATTCGGATCCCGACAATCCCGAGGCGAAGAATCTCAAGTTGGCCCTGTCTGTTATCAGGCAGAATATGACCACTTTGCCGATGGGTCTGGAGCTCAACCAGGTCACCACGGAGATGCTGATTCGTTATGCCTCGACGATATGGGAAGACGGGCGTCAACAGGAGAGTCTCAAACTTCTTCAGAACATGTACGCCCGGAAACCCGATAATCTGGCGGTGGTCGTGCGCCTTATCGAGAGCCACATCGCAGCCGGGCAGTCGCAGGAGGCGAAGTCAGTTATACAAGAGGCCCTTGCCCGGAATCCCGACAACCGCGTCCTGCAAATTCTGGACGAGCAGCTCGGACAGGCGGACCCGAAGAAGCGACTGGACCTGATGATGGCCCGTGCCGAGAAGATAGAAGACCCTGTTGCCAGGAATCTCAAAAAGGCCGATATCTCCGCGACAATGGGCAAAACGGAGGATTATCTCAAGTATATCCGCGCCGCCGAAGAAATAAATCCCGATTCCGACGGCGTTATACGGCGCATGTTCCAGTACGCCCTGCGGCAAAAAGACTGGACGCTCGCCGAAAAATATCGCGACAAGGCGATGAAAACCAATCTCGACGGATTGAACGGCAAATTGTTCAAGGCGGAGCTCGCCGCCTCGCGTGGAGAATACGAAAAGGCGATAGATATTCTCAAAGACGCGCTGGAAATCCGTCCCTCGATGAAGAACGCAAGCGCCCTGCTGGGCAACTGCTATCTGGAGACCAGGCAGATTGAAGAGGCCCAGAAAGTCTTTGAGAGCGTCGCCGAGGACGCCCCGGGTTATTTGCCCGCGCTTATAGGCATGGCCAAGGTCACCGAACTGCAGGGCAAATGGTCCGAGCATACCGAGTGGATTCGGCGCGCCTACAGGCAGCCGGGCGGGAAAAACCACAGGTACGTTAGAGACCGATTCCTGACCACCGCCGAATCCGCCAGCGTCGAGGAAATAATCGCCAAACGCCGGCAGATTCGCCGGCGCGACCCCGATGACGTCATGAACCTGCTTCAACTGGCTGGTCTTTACGAACAGACAAACCAGGACAAACAGGCAGAACAAACGTATAAACTCGTAGCCGGTAAAATATCCAAACCGGTTGTCGGTTACCAACCGCTGATCAGGTTCTATCATCGCAACGGTCGGATTTCCGACGCCGAAAAAATCATTACGGGGCTTATCGCCGCCGCAAAGGAAAGTGGCGATACGTCTTCGCTGGTGGGATTGTACGTGTTGTGGAGCAGGGTGCTGACCGATTCCCAGCCCGAACAGGCCGAAAAAGCCCTTGAAAAAGCGGTGGAAATCGGAGGCGGCGATACGCGCGGACTAAGCGCCATGATAAGTTTCCTCGCGTCGCGGAGACAATGGTCCCGCGCCGCCGATTACATGGAAGAGTACTTAAGGTTACGTCCCAATGACCGGTCCGCACAAAGGCAACTGGTGGGTTTGCACATCGATGCGGGCAATTACAGTCTCGCCGAAAACAAGCTGGAGAATATCCTCCGCGAGCGTCCCGACGACGTTCAGGCCAGGATACTCGAGGCGATCCTGTCGGTAAAAAGGGACAATTACGATAAGGCCGATAAAATACTCACCGATATAATCACCCAGCATCCGGACTATCCGCCGGCGTACGTGCGGAGGGCAGTCCTTTATCGCCAGCGAGGACAACTGCAAAAGGCCCTGGACGACCTGGAAAAAGCGAGGGAAATCAGCCCCACCGCCCAAATAGCGATGGAGCTTGCCGCAACGTACCGTGCAGTGGGTCGTGCTGACCAGGCCCTGCGGGTGTATCGGGAAATTTATTCCAAAAACAAACGATTCCCGCCCGTGGTGAACGCCCTGATCGACCTGTATATAAACCAGAAAGAATGGCGACAGGCCGAGGCAATGATTTCCGAAGCGAAAACAAACTTCCCCGACAACGTGAATTACCTGCTGGCCGAACAAAAAATGTGGGAACTGCGGGAAAGCCCCCAGCAGCGCATTGAGGCGCTGACCAAGGCGTATGAAATGAGTCCCGATTCCAGATACATATTCAGCTTGTATCTCTCGGCGCTGACGGATGCGGGGGGCGACAATCTGTCCAGGGCGCTGGAACTGTGCGACAGTTACCAGGAGCGCGAGGGATTCGAGGTTTTCACCAGGATGTATCGCGGAGTGGTTCTGGCCAAACAGAACAATACCGCCGGGGCGGACAGCAACTTCGCCGCCGCGGTGGAAATCAGCCCGCCCGGAATTATGGGAAGCGTCGTTAACAACATAAAAGAGGTCTACGGCCTGTCCCAGGCCATTCAACGATTCGCCCAGTGGTCATCCCAGCGAAACGACTGGGCATCTAACCTGTTCCTAGGCCGGCTCTACCAGGAGGACCAGCAGATAGACAAGGCGCTGGAGATGTACCGCAGGGCGCTGGAACTGTCCAGGGACGATAACCAGAAAGCCCAGGCGTACCTTTCGCTGGCTATTGTGTATCAAATGCAGGAGAAATACTCCCAGGCCGAAAGCGCCTACCTTGACGTTCTGAAGTTACGCCCGAATTACGTACGTGCCTTGAACAACCTCGCTTACATGTATGCCGATGAATTAAGTAACCCCAATAAAGCACTTCAGTATGCCCAAAAGGCGTATATAATAGAACCGGCCAGCGCCAACGTACTTGACACCTACGGATGGACGCTGGCGCTGCTTGAGAAATATGACCAGGCGGAGAAATACCTCGCCCGTTCGATTAGACTCGATAATTCACTGGCTGAGAACCGATATCATTTGGGCTGGGTATACGAAAAGACAACCAGGTTGAATCAGGCAATGAAACTGTATCGCCAGGCGTACGAACTTGCTCGTCGCGACAAGAACCAGAAGCTCCTGAAACTCGTTCAGGGGGCGATGAAGCGAGTCAATAAGCGTCTCGGCGCTACGGTAGGGAGCAGTTGATGAGCGTTGTGCCGACTCGCGAACAGGTGCCGCAGATTACTCGTCCGGTCCACGCAGCGCCCCCCCAGGGCGCCGCGGAGGTCGCCGGCGCGGGTATTTCGGCGAGGGATATACTCAAGATCGTCCGCAAGCGGTGGAAACCGCCGGTTTTCTCGCTGCTGATTATCATGCTGCTTACGGTTGGCGGCACCATCGCGTGGTTGCATCTTGCGCCGATATACGGCGCTTCTGCCCTGCTGGAGGTCCAGCCGCCCACCAGGAGTCCCATGGTGGCGCCGATACCGTACGGCTCCGACATCATGGACATGATAAAAATGAGCGCCGCACAGATGATAAAGAGCGAGAGCATTCTCTCGGCCGCTCTGGAGAATCCGGACGTGCAAAATACGTACTGGTTCAAAAAATTCGGTGCAAAAGGGGACGCCCTGACGGAGCTGAAAGAGGAGTTGGCCGTCACCCCGCTTCGCGAAAGCCCGCTGATAAAAATCTCATTGCAGATGGTGGTCAAGAGGGACGACCAAAGGAAGGCCCTTCCGGTGATCGTCAACGCCGTGGCTGCCGAAGTGGTCAGCGGCACGGAATTGATTGTAAGGCAGGATATCATCGGGCGGATCAACGAACTTCAGCAAGAGCGGAATAAACTCGATGACAGGCTGGATAAAATCCGTAATGATATGCGGGAGATCAAAAATCGTCAGAGCATTCCGAACATCCAGGAGAGGCACAATACGATCACCATGCGCCTGCGCAGCATAACCACCCAGCTGACCGAGTTGGAGCTCGCCAAGGCCAATGCACAGTCTTCGCTGCAGGCCTTCGAGGAAAGCGTCGAGCGGTTGCGCGAGGCGGGCAACCTTGACATGTTGCCTGAAATAACGAACGCCATTGAAAGGGATCCCACGCTGCGGTCGCTCAGGAACGCCGAGATAAATCTTGTCACCGAGCGGGAGCGCCTGATATCCATGGGATACGGTCCGGAACATCGCGCCAGGCAGGAAAACGAGGCCAGGCTCAAGGCGGTCCGTTCGGAAATAGAAACAAGAAAACAGGAGGTGATTGAAACCTCCCTTGAGAACCTTCGCACTCAGTACACCTCGCAGTTGTCCGGTATAACGCAGAGTCAGCTGGAGATTCAGAACAGGCTGCAAGCAGAGCAGGCCACGTTCCGCGACCTCGAAACGGCGATTGACAACATAAAAACGCTTCAGGAACAGGAAGAGCGCATCCTGGAGCGCCTGGATCGCATAGACAGCAGCCTGGTGGAATTGAGGCCCATAGCCCGCAGGGCACAGCGAGTCTCGATTTATGACAACGCCCGCACGCCCAGGGAGCGCTCGCATCCGCAGTGGAAAATCATGCTGCCGGCAGGATTCGTGCTGAGTCTGGTTGTCGGTTTCGGGCTGACCTTCCTCATGGAGTTCATGGACACTTCCGTCAAGAGCCCCTCTGACATCGCAAGGAAGGTCGATATGCCCCTGCTGGGCATCGTTCCGCACACGGACGACCTGGACGAGGAGATTAAGGATCACCGCCTGATTTTCATGACTCATCCTCATTCTCCCGTGGTCGAGGCGTTCAGGCAGATACGCACCTCTCTGGTGTTCAGCGGACCGGTCGAGCAGCGCCGAAGCATGGTTATCACCAGTCCGCTTCCGGGCGACGGAAGAACAACCGTGGCGATGAACCTGGCGGCCTCTCTGGCCAGAAGCGGACGGAAGGTGCTGGTGGTGGACACCAATTTCCACCGTCCCGGAATACACAAAATCTTCCCCGAATGTCCGAAGGAAGGTCTCAGCGCCGCGCTGAGCGGACAGGTCGCCTGGACGGACGTTGTTCACGAGGTGGAGGAGAATCTGTGTGTAATTAACGCCGGAGCCCTTCCGGACAATTCGGCCGAATTGCTGGGCTCCGAGAAGATGCGCGACCTCATCAGCGAGATGACCGCCCAGTACGATCACGTGTTCTTCGACTCGGCCCCGTGCCTGGTCGTGACGGACCCGGCGGTCCTCAGCACCCTGGTCGACGGTGTGATCATGGTCGTCCGCGCCGGGGAAAACACCTACGGTGTGGTGCAGCGGAGCAGAAACATGCTCGTAAGGGTTGGGGCGCGAGTGAACGGCGCCGTGCTTAACGGCGTTCGGACCGTGGCCGGCGGATACCTGCGGGAAACTTACGAAAGGTTCTACACCTACCCCGAACAGGTGCAGCTGCCGTCGGAATAATCCCACGCGGCGCCGGCGGAAACGACATTACATTTTGCCGGTCTGTTGCGGATTCGGATGGGCGATCTTTCCGAGGTTGCGCCACCTTTTGTATCTGTCGGCGAGCAGTTTTTCGACATTCTGGAGTTTTGCCCGACGCACCTGACGCACTATGTAGCGTTCGAGGTTTCCGGCGGCCTCGGTGGGGTTGCGATGAGCGCCGCCGAGCGGTTCGGGGATAATCTCGTCGACGACGCCCAACTCCTTGAGATGCCGGGCGGTGAGTTTCAGGGCGTCCGCCGCCTCGGGTGCCTTTTCGCCGATTCGCCACAGTATCGCGGCGCACCCTTCGGGCGAAATGACCGAATAGAACGAATACTGCATCATCGCAACGGTGTCGCCCACGCCGATGCCCAGCGCGCCGCCCGAACCGCCCTCGCCGATCACCGCGCAGATTATCGGCGTTTTAAGTCTGCTCATCTCCATCAGGTTGCGTGCGATGGCCTCTGCTACGCCACGCTCCTCAGAGCCGATGCCGGGATACGCGCCCTGGGTGTCGATTAGGGCGACCACCGGAAGTCGGAACTTCTCGGCGAGTTTCATCACCCGAAGCGCCTTGCGGTAACCTTCCGGGTGGGCGCATCCGAAGTTGCACTCAATCTTCTCTTTTGTGTCTTTGCCCTTGTGTTGGGCGATGATTACTATCTTTTCGCCGCCCACGCCTATCCGACCCAGACCGCATCTGATGGCCCGATCGTTCGAATATCGCCTGTCGCCGTGAAGTTCGATGAAATCCTTGACTATGTACTCGATGTAATCCCCGCCCAGCGGACGGGCCGGATGACGCGCCACCTGCACCGTCTCCCAGGCGGATAAATTGTCGTAGGTCTTTTTTAACAGGGCTATGTACTGCGCGCGTAGTTGTTGTATCTCCGCCGAGTAGTCCCTGGAGCTGTCCCGCTGGGCCTGCTGGAGGTCGGATATCTGCCGTTCCAGGTGAAATATGGGCCTCTCGAACGGCAACTGCATGCCGTTAGCCGTGTTATTGTAGTTGTTCGCCATGAATCGGCGCCGGTATCGTAAATCAAAATAAAGGACGCCCGGCAGCGCCCTTCATTTTAATGCATCCTGTCCACAGGTTAACAACATCGCGCAAATAGGCAAGAAAAATCGCAGCATCAACCGTGCCGTTTGCCCCGGGGAAGCATCGCGCCGGACCGTGCGGGGTCGGGAAGTTACACTTGCCAATGTGCGTGGCATTGAATAAGTTTCATTCTTATCATGGCACAATGGCGGATAAAGCACGTAACGATAATAGGCGTTGGTCTTATAGGTGGCTCGGCGGGACTGGCGCTGAAGGCGCACAATCCCGACATTCGCATCGCCGGGGTGGGGCGCAGGCGCTCCTCGCTAAGGGAGGCGATGAAAATCGGCGCGGCGGACAGTGTTCACCTGGAGTCCGTCGCCCCCGCAGGCGAAAGCGATCTGGTGATACTGGCCACGCCCGTGGGGGCGTTTGGTAAGTATCTCGAGGCGATCAGGCCGCATTTGAAGAAATCCGCCGTGGTCACCGACGTCGGTTCGACCAAGTCCACCGTGGTGCGCCTGGCTGGTGAGATACTGGGTGCCGGGGGGGGGTTTGTGGGAAGTCACCCCATGGCCGGAAGCGAGCGGAAAGGCGTGTCATACGCACGCGCGGACCTTTTCAACGGGGCTACGTGCATCGTGACGCCCGCCAAAAACACTCCCGCCCGCCTGGTGAAGAGGGTCGAAACGTTCTGGCGTATACTTCGCATGAACACCGTGCGAATGAGCCCCACGGCGCATGACAGGGTCATGGCCAGGGTTTCGCATCTGCCGCACGTGCTGGCGGGGCTTTTGATGATGCTCCCGCACAAAGGCGACTTGGACGTCTCCGCCAGCGGCTTTGCCGACGCGACCAGACTGGCCGGGGGCGACCCGGAGATGTGGCGGGATATCCTTATGACAAACCGCCGCTTTATAATTGACGCCATCGACGATTTCGATGAGTCGCTGATACACCTGCGCGACCTGCTGGAGATGGGCGACGCGCCGGGCATCGAGAAGTTTCTCGCCTCGGCCAAAAAACGCCGCGACGCCACACTTGCACGGCGGATGCAGGAGCGGCGGATATCGGCAGAGTAATATCCCCCTGCGGCGTGGCGGTTTGGGACCGACCCGACGAGGCAGGGCTGTGGGTATTTGCCAAACCGCAGTTGACTAAATCCGCGTTTTGGTGTAAACTACTTATAAGGAGAAATGTCTAATTTAACATAGTCGTTTGGCAGGAGGCGATTTATCGATGCTGTGCGTTAATTCCATCCATGGCAGGAGTGTATCGCTCTGTAGTATGTTCCTGTTGTGCTGCATGGTGGTTGTCACGACAGTGGCGCATCGGGCCGGCGCCATGGTAATTACTCCCGACACGACAGGTCGCGACTCCGAACCGATCGGCGGAAGGGGGTGGTCGAACGTGGGCAGGATGTCCACGGGAACCGGCGTGTATCTGGGCAACTGGTGGGTTCTTACAGCGCATCACGTTTACGACGACGTGTCGGGCCAGTCCATACTATTCGACGGCGTAACGTACCCCGAGGTGAGCGATACCGCCGTGCGCCTGAAGAATCCCGACGACACCTTTGCCGATTTGACGCTGTTCAGGATCGACGGCGAGACAGGACTCGACGCTATGCCCATCAGGCAAAATACTCCGCCGGTCAATACGGACGTGACGACGATTACCGTCGGCAGGGTGCAGGAGTCGGCGCAGACAACGTGGTACATCGACACCGACCCGACCGACTGGATCTGGAGCGAGACGGATTTCGAGGACGCCGACATTACAAAGACCGGATGGGATACCCTATCGGCGCGCGACAAATTATGGGGCGAAAACGTGGTCGAACCTGACGGTTTTATTACCCCGGATTACATGTTCCGCACGGATTTCGACGACGTCGATGGCGACATGCAGGGCGTGACGTTAGATTCCGGGGGCGGGGTGTTCACTTATAATTCGTCTTCGCAACTGTGGGAGTTGGCCGGTGTGATACTCAGCGTGCGTCAGTGGAACAATCAGCCAAATAAGCCGGGCAGCATAACTACTTCGGTCTACGGGAATTCGACTTTTATGGCGAATTTGTCGCTCTATACGGACCAGATATCCGACACCATCGCCGGAACCGGACCGCACTGTCCCGGCGACGTCAACGAAGACGGCACCGTGGACACGGAGGACCTTGCCGTGCTGTTGCAGAATTTCGATACGGCCCAGGAGGGCTGGGAATACGGCGACCTGGTGGACAACGACTTCGTCGATACCAATGATCTGGCCTCGCTGCTTCAGAACTGGGGGGCGACGTGCACCGGCGCCGAGGCGGAACCCGAACGGTTTGCGGTGCAGATCCCCGAACCGGCTTCGGTTTTCCTGGTGTCCGTCGGGATGTGTGCGGTAATCTTTCGCAAAAGGCGGCGCCCCGAGTAAAAGGCCGCCGTCTGCAATCCGCATTTACCGCGAGTGCTGTCGGCCGGACTCATTGTCGGCGACGGTTTCGTCGCCGGAGGGGGGATTGATCATGCCCTTGAGGTAGAAGACCACCCACGCACCCGCGAACAGCAGCACGTAGACGAATACCGCGTATCGCAATTTTACGAAGATGGCCATCAAAACCCCCAATCCCGCCGCCAGCGCCGCCAGTATGTAAAAAAGCACCACCACCTGGTTTACAGTCTTACCGCGATCAACCAGTTGGTCGTACAGGTGGCTGCGGTCGCCGGCGAAAATGTTTCGACCGGCGCGGATTCGCCTGACCACCGCAAGGGCAGTATCGAGAATGGGAAGCGCAAATATAGCGCACGATGCCAGGAACCATCGCGCATTTCCCTCCTGGCAGAAAAACGCCATCATCGCCGCCACGAAGAATCCAAGCAGCATGCTGCCGGCGTCGCCCATGAATATGCTGGCAGGGGGTATGTTATAAGGCAGGAATCCCAGCACCGCCCCGACCATCGCCAGCGATATGCCCACCCGCAGGGCGTCGTAGCTTTCGTGTCCTTCGTGTCCCCACATCGCCAGCCACACCGCAATCGCCAGAAAACCGATGGCGATGATCCCCGTAACCCCGCCGCAAAGCCCGTCCAGACCGTCCAGCAGGTTCGTGGCATTGCAGGTGGCTATAACCAGCACAATCATAATCAATGTGCTAAGCGGCGCTACCAGCCATGGTGAAGGCGAACTGATCCATTCGGGCGGCGAACCGTGCAATATTTTGATTGACCCGGCTATAAATGAGAATATGACCACGGCCATGCGATCCCCCACTCCTCCGGCCAGCAGTACCGCAGCTGCGGTGATTTGTCCCAAAACCTTCTTGCGGGGTGAAATGTTTCGCAAATCGTCCGCCTGGCCCACCAGCGTGATTATCAATCCCCCAATTGCAATGGCCAGGAGATTCCACATCGGGTTGCGAAGCAATGCCGAATACTGTCCGCCGGACAGGTGTTCCTTAAGCATCGCCCAGTGAACCGCCGCCTGCGGCATCACGAAGATGTATCCGACAATACCCGTAAGATAAGCGGCGCACATTGCCAGTCCGCCGAGATACGCTACGGGCCTACCGTGCGGTTTGAGCGTATCGTCAGGCCTGTCAACCAGTCCCATGCGATAGGCGAACAGGCGGACAATCGGCGTAATAACAAGCGCCGCGCCCATCGCGACTACCGCTATCCACCACTTGTCGCCCAGTATGTCGATAAAACTGTACTTGGCTTCCATAATGGATACTCGCCGGTCGGCATATTAGTGTATCGTCCGCATCGCGATCGGGCAATAATTACAATCCCGGCTATCCCCGGCGTTCGTGAAGCATCTTGGCTGCGCCCGGACTGGTTCGGCGGACCTTCCAACTGCGGCGTTTTAGAGAGGCCGTAATTCCGATAAGAATAATCGCTCCACAGGACGGTTCGGGCGCCTGAACCGAACAGTCCCCCCAGGCGCATTGGTACGAGGCGCCCCAGTTCTGGAGCAGGGAAGCCAGATCCTCACAGTCTACAAAATCGTTGTCCACCAGGTCGCCGTATTCCCAGCCCTCCTGGGCCGTATCGAAATTCTGCAACAGCACGGCAAGGTCCTCCGTGTCCACGGTGCCGTCTTTGTTGACGTCGCCGGGCCCCGTAGGACAAAAAACCTCCAGTTCACTCAGGGAGGTATAAGGTTTTACTCCCCCGGCCGGACCCGTTACCCTGATCGCCTCCCCGTTGATGGGGTCAAAGGTCAATTCGATCGACTGGAAATAAACGAAAGTATCGAGACTCTCGCTAAGGGAAAGGTTCCGCACTTCGGTCCATTGACCGCCAGCGAATACTTCCACCGCCAGGTCCGTGAAGTAACCGCCTTTTGGTTCGCTGTCGTGCGGGTCGCTGTTTATGCCGTTGAAGCGTATGTCGCCCTCGTGGAGAATCACCTTTCCAAAGCATACCTCCCGATCGAAATATAATTCGTAACCGTCCGTTCGCCCCGAGGTCGAACCGTCGTACGTGTCGAACGGCAGCACGCCGTTGTAACGCAGGTCCTTTACGCCGTCGATCAATCCTGACTGGTCCTTGCGGTCATAAGAATCGTTATCCGGTACGACCATGCCGTTTCGCGTAACTACGACGTTTACCTCTCCGGAGTCTTCCAGGACGTTCCCGACCAGTCCCCGCGGGCCTGACGGGTCCGACACGTCCGGAGGGTCGAGAAAATCGTGACCGGTCCCGTGATCCGTAAGGTGATACTGCCTGTCCGCCCCGGCGCCGGTAATCGAGCCCCCAGTCGAGAGTATCTGTGTTTCGGCGGCATTCTGAAATATATCCATGACCTCTGACATGGTCCACTGGGATTTTGGCAGATTCGTAATCGTGTCGCTGTGGTGGTAATTGGCGGGCAGCGCCGAGGTGTCCATCCCTGCCGCTGTTAACTCGGCAATCACGGCGTCTTTTCCCTTCATCATGCCGACCAGTCCGCCGCCCGTGGCCGGATTACAGTCCGAATCCTGCCCGCCGCGAACGCCGTATTCCACCGTCTCCTTGAAGTTGCCCTGTCCGTAAAGGATGGCCAGCGTGGTCAGACCAGTGTTAGATGACGATTCGATCCAGCCGCGATTCCGCCCGCGCTGGTGGGCGTAGTCGATAATTTCATTTCGGCTTTTAAGCCAGTCGTTAAGTTGCCCGTCGTCGTCTTTGTCGTCCTGGTATAGTTGTTTGGCCTCTGTGATGATATCGCGCGTCCAGCTTCCGGCGGGCACTGCTTCCAGACCCTTGTCTACAAGCGTTTCGACATTGTCGGCAAAAGGCGCATGGGCATACATTGTCGCGTAAAATTGTGCCGCATGGAGGCTGTATCCGCTGTTGGTTATTCCGCCGAAATCGCCCGCCAGGTCGGCGGCGCGCTGTCTTGTGCCGATCGCAATTGCGCCGAGTGATTCGGTGGTGATCTGGGAGTCGATTGCCCACCCGGCGTGCATGTTGTAATGCACGGATCCCGATTGACCCGCGTCTCGGCCGTGGACGTTTATCTGCCGCCATGCCTGTTTGTTTGCGATATACAGGCCACTGCAAGATACGTTGTTCGTCCAGAGATCCGTTCGCTCGGCGGTATTCAGCGACGCCTGCGATTGCAGACTGTGGCAGTAGAGGAACTCCAGGCAGGTGTCGTCGTCGCCGTTCCAGCGGGAAGTGTCGCCGAGAAGCTCCCCGTTCTTGTTGTAATATTGCCCCTGGAGTATGGCGTTCCACTGCACGTTGTATTCGGTGACGGGCTTGTTGACGGGATCGGGGCCTTCCCATTCCACCGTCGTGAGACCCTCGACCTGCCGTCCGGCGTAGTTGCCGATCAGCTGTCCGGTCCACATTCCCTCCAGCCGGTCACGGTATGCCTCGGCGGAAATGTTTCTATCCGCACGTGCCTGGACCGCCGCCAGTGCCATAAAACCAAGGCAAATGTGGATATATGACCTGATACCAGTCACGTCCTCTTCTCCGGGGCGATCGAAATCACCCTTAATAACTCCCTCCTTTTTACGAACTACACGATTGTATTATAATGCCTTTTGCCTTCTGCGGCCATTGAATGTTCGGCCTTTTAGGGCCCGTGGCGACTTGCACGGGAGCAATGACGTGAACGGATTCCCCCTGCCTGTAAACTAATTTTCATCCGTGTCGTGTGGTTTGGCGGCTTGGTCGTTTCGCCAGACCACGCGGAAGAGGGCGGCATCTTTGTTTGGTTTTAGATAATCGGCGTGTTCGTCCATCCATGCGGGATGATAAGACGGCAAGTCCGATACGATAAACACGTTCGGCGTGCCGGGAGGGACGTTCCGGGGTGACGCCCGGGAGGACAGCAGCAGGCGCGCGCGCCGGCGTGAGTCTTCCAGACGACGGGTCAGCTTCAGGGGATAGTAACTCGTGCCGTCGGCTACGATTATCCCGCCTGTCGGCGCCTGGCGAAGCGCCGCGCGGGCGAACCTGCCCGCCGAATCCTCCCCGGATTTCCACGGAACCAGCCAGTATCTGTGCGGGTCGCGGAAGGGGAGGTCTTTTCGTCCGGGAAGCGGCATATCCAGCGAGCGACACAGGGCGGGCGCCGATGCATAAAGCGCCGGCGCAACTACGACGCTCATCCCCGCCAGGTAAAGCACAACCCATTGTCCCCTTGAGACCATCGTTTCTATACCTAAACCGGCCAGGACGGCGACCATCACGTAAAACGGAACGAAGAACATGAACTGGTCCGGAACCGCGTAGCGGACGGCAAAAAGGAGATAAACAAGCGTCAGATAAATCAACGTCCATCCCAGTCGGCCTGATAATCGCTCTTTGAACTTCCATGCTCCCATTACCGCCAGCGGAAGGGCGAGGTTCGGCAGGTTAAAAAGTATGTATCCGGCGCCCATGACCACGGCGCGTTGGGAAAATCCCGTGACGTTTCCCTGCCAGCTCGCCCCGAAAAGCGCCGAGTGGACCGCCTGGGACAAACCAGTATCCATCGCCCGGTGCGCGATGAGCCCGATGTATCCGCCGGCCCCGATGACCCATCCGCACAGCATGAATATCACCGCCGTTGGCGGCAGGCGGCGTCTTGCGCTTATCCACACCGCCAGAACCACGTATGCCGGAAGGGCAAGAAAGGCCAGATTGTGCGCCGTCAACGCCAGTCCGTTGGCGAATCCCAGCAGCGCCGCCCAGCGAAGCTGATTTCGCCGCACCAGGTTAACCAGCAGATGCAGTTCGAGGGTGAAGATTGCGGCGTAAACCATTTGGCTCTCGCAGATGGTAGCCAGCCACCAGGTTGTGTGCGCCAGGGCGAAAAATCCGCCGGCTATCAGCGCCGCGGCAACGGCCTTGCGAGATTTACCGGTCAGTCTGCGCACGAGCAGCACTACGTTGGCCGTTGCAAATGCGCCCGCCACGCCCGAGACCATGTTTATCCGCCAGGTGACCTCACCGGCGGGAAACCAACTGAACGCCTTGCCTAGGACTATCAACAGCGGATGCGCCAGGGCAAGCCCCATCCGCCCGGCAAGGTCGAAATTCAGTATCCTCCACTGGAAGATGCCGCTGTCCTGCCACGCCACACTACGCTGTGCGGTCAGCCCGTAAAGGACTACAAAGGCCGCTAAAACGCACATGTAGAGAATCGCCCCGGACTTGAATGTGCCGGACGGTTTTTTGGCGTTTGCGTTCGGAAGCATGTTGGCTTAATTATAGAAATAATCCGTCGCGGGTCGATAAAACTCTATATCTTCCCGGCGCCCGACAGGAACAGGCAATGCGGAAAATACTCGTTTTTCTCGAACTGGCAAGGCCCAGCCACTGGATAAAGAACCTGCTGGTGTTCGCTGCAGTGCTGTTCAGTCAGCGATACCACAGCGCCGAGGCGTGGTTGTATTCGCTGATTGCGTTCGCGGCGTTCTGCCTGCTGTCCAGCGGCGTGTATGCCTTCAACGACATATTCGACCGTCGCGCCGACGCCGCCCATCCCAGGTGGCGCAAACGACCCCTGCCTTCGGGGCGCCTCGGCGCGCCCGCCGCCGCAGTGTTCGGCGCCGTGTTGCTGTGCGGCGGATTGATCGTGGCGTACCTGATGGGGTGGCGGTTGTTCATCGTGGGCGGGGCGTACGTGATTCTCAACGTCTTTTACAACGTGCTGTTCCGCCATCGCGCCATTATTGACGTGGTGTCGATTGCGATGGGATTTGTGCTCCGCGCCATGGCGGGGGGAGCAGCCATTGGCGTGCCGGTGTCGGTGTGGTTGATTGTATGCACTTTCATGCTGTGTGTGTTTCTGGGGCTTATCAAGCGCCGCGCGGACGTGGCGGGGGTGGGAAACGAACAGGCATCGGCGGCTCGCCCGGTTCAGGCGTTCTACACCCTGGTTCGCCTGGATCACATGCTGGCGGTCTCGGCGGGTCTGGCGGTGGTGACATATACGTTCTACTGTCTGCTGGGGCGGCACTCGCCGGGTATGCACATGGTCTGGACGGTGCCGGTGGTGCTGTATGGGATGTTTCGCCTCTACGGGCTGGCGGTGGGCTCGTCGCCGGCGGGACCTGTCGAACTCATTCGCCGGGACCCCATACTGTGGATAGTGGCCGCTATCTGGCTGGCGATGACCGTGGGCGTTATGGAGTTGTCGGGGCATTGGATATTACAGGGGTGGCTTACGGGTTGATTCCGCCCCTGAGGGCTGGGGACCAGGGCGAATCGGCCTGTCCCGGCATGGACTTGCGGCGAATTTCATGGTAAAATTGACTTGAAATTAAGTGGATAGATAGACCTTCAAAGTTGTATAATATAGTAGAGATGCTCAAAAAAACGCACATTCCCGTGGCGGCGGTTATTATCAGTTTATGCCTGGCGGGGGAGGCATTCTGCGAGGCGCGAGGGAGAATTATTATCAAAAGCCCTGGCGTGCTGAATACGGTGGGACAGAGTGCAACCACCTACCAGTTCCAGCAGTTTTCGTACGGTCTTGGCGGGCTAAGCGGTTCTTCGCCCGGACCGGGCGGAAACGTCTTGAAAAGTACGATCGATACCTCGTCTAATTTCAGAATCCGCACGTCTGCGGGCGGAACCGGCGGTTCGCTGACGGGCACTGATTTAAAGACGGTGGACAAAGGTATTAAACTTTCCTCCCCGACAGAGATCATCAAGCCGGTCAGCGGGGGGAACCTCAGCAGCGCCCTTAACTCGCAGAACACCTCGGCCTTGGGTATCGCACGCGCTTATGCATCGGCCATTGGCGCCGGGACCGAACATCTTACCAAGGGCATGGACGAACCCATAACTTCGCTGGTGCCACAGCGCCCCAGTCTGTACCGAAATTACATGAAGAAGGGAGACGACGCTTTCAGGGAAGATAAATTTCATAGCGCGTTTCGGTACTTTAAAATGGCCAATAACATCGCCGGGCGCGATCCCGAAAGTCTGCTGTCGCTGGCGCATTCGAGTTTTGCCGTTTCGATGGGCTCTTACGCAAGGGTGAGTTACTATCTGCGGAGAGCGCTGGAATATTTTCCCGAATTGCCCCTTGTCAACCTCCAGCCGAGGGATTTCTACGGCAACCCCGCCACATATGCCGATCACCTGTTCCGACTGGAGAACCACCTCAGGGACTACCCGCGGAACCCGGAAGGCCTTTTACTGCTGGCATATTTCCGATGGTTCGAAGGCAGGCGCCAAGAGGCGGCGGAATTGCTCAGGCGGGCCCGAGCCGTTTCGCAGGATCCTGCTCTTCTTGAATCTATAAGTATTTTCTGGGACGGCATGGTCGCCAGCGGCGAGGTTGCCGGGTCGTTAGAGCCGACCACGCAACCCGCCGGCCAGGAGGACCAGGACGATCAAGACGCGGAGGATGTTCCGGGTGATGATAATCCCGATTCCGATGAAAAATTTACAAAAGACACATAACCTGTTGAGTCACTCCTCCTCGCTCCAGTCGCCGTGTGTCGCGATTTCATTACAATATTAACTTAATTCGTACTGATCGATTTGTTTTATTCCCGAAGGGACAAACGCGCATAGCCGAAGGGCGCTAGCCCCCCCCGGAAATTTACGGCTTATGGCAATTCAGCCCCGAAGGCATCGGCCGTGAATTCAGCCGAAGGGGCGAAAGCGAATCAGGAATAAACAAGCAACAAAACATAAACAGAAAATACGCTGCCGCCCCTGCGGGGCTAAAATATGTAACTTCATTTCTAACGGCGGTTTACCGGCCATGTGCTTATCGCCCCGTTGGGGCGAGAAAAATCGGTCAGTTTGAGTTAACTTAAACTATTGTAAGCGTTTGTTTAATCTGATATTTAACTCGCGATAATATATGTACGATTCATTAATATGACCGTTGAGATATACCACCTCTGCGGGCAGGATAAATGATGCCGGATTCTACCACGAAAAAGAAATCGAAGGATTCCATCCTGGGCGGCAAACTGACCTGGCTGGAATCTTTTGCGCTGCGCCACCGGTTGCTCGTTAACGTAGTTCTGCACGTGTTTCTGTTCGCATTTGCCCTGATGCTGGCGTATCTGGTCCGAATTGACTCGGGCGTACCGGGCGGGGGAAAGCAGGAGTGGTTCGTCCGGCAATACATGTGGTGGCTGCCGTTTTTTGTCGTCGTCAAGGTGATTATCTTCTGGCGGATGAAGCTTTTCAGGGGCGGATGGCAGTACGCCAGCATACGCGACGTGGCAAATATTGTGATAGCATCGTGGATTTTCGTGCTGGTGTCCTACCTGTTGTATTGTCTGTCTTATTACCTTCCGGTCAGTAGAGGGACATATCCGATACCGTACGTCGGGGAGTATTTCGCGAGATGGTCGCACGGGGTGCTGGTGCTGGATTTTCTGGCCATGGTGTTCCTGGTGTGCTCGGCGCGTCTGGGATTTAGAATTTACAGGGAGGAATTGAGACCCACTTCTTCCGAGGGCGCCAAGCGGGTGCTGATAGTCGGGGCGGGCAACGCCGCAGAAACCATAATTCGCGAAATTTACCGCATGCGCGTGGAGCGCTACCGCGTGGTGGGGCTGGTGGACGACGATCCGGCCAAGAAGAACATGATGATTCACGACGTGCCCGTGCTGGGGCAGACCAAAGACATACGGCGGATTTGCGAAGAGGAGGAAATTGAGGAAATTATCATCGCCATGCCGTCGGTCTCGCAAAAGCAGCTCCAGCGGGTCATTGACCTGTGCAGCGGCACCAAGTTGAAATTCCACTCACTGCCCTCGGTGGGCGACCTGATTGACGGAAGGGTCACCGTCTCCCAGATACGTCCCGTGGACATTAACGACCTGCTGGGACGCAAAGCGGTGAAGCTGGACGACGAGGCGGTGAAAAATTTCATCAGCGACCGTCGCGTCCTGGTGACAGGGGCGGGGGGAAGTATCGGTTCGGAGATGTGCCGGCAGATTTGCAGGTACGGGCCTCAGCGACTGATCCTCGTGGAGCAGGCGGAGAATCCGCTTTTCGACATAGAAAACGAACTCAACGAATCGTTCCCCGATATACCCATAGAGGCGTGCATCTGCGACATATACGATCGCGCACGCGTCATGGACGTGTGGAACGGTTATCGTCCCGAGGTGGTGATCCACGCCGCGGCGCACAAGCACGTTCCTCTGATGGAGAAAAATCCCAGCGAGGCGATAAAGAACAACGTTCTGGGCAGCAAAAACGCCGCCGACGCCTCGTGCCGACACGGTGCCCGGGAGTTCGTGACCATCTCGACCGACAAGGCGGTCAATCCCTCCTCGATTATGGGCGCATCCAAGCGCGTGGCGGAAATGTACACCCAGGCCCTTAACGGAAGGTCCGACTGCCGGACGCAGTTCAAGGCGGTGCGGTTCGGAAACGTGCTTGGCTCTGCGGGTTCGGTGGTTCCCACGTTCCGCAGGCAGATTGCCGCCGGGGGTCCGGTTCGCGTGACCCATCCGGAAATGAGGCGGTACTTCATGACGATTCCCGAGGCCTCGCAGTTGGTTCTCCAGGCCGCCGCCACCGGTACCGGCGGGCAGATATACCTGCTGGACATGGGCGAACCGGTGAAAATCGTAGACCTCGCAAAGCAGATGATCACGCTGAGCGGATTCCGCGTGGGAGAGGATATAGACATCGTCTTCACCGGCGTGCGACCCGGCGAGAAACTGTTCGAGGAATTGCGCACAAGGGGCGAAGACAACGAACCGACCGTCCATCCCAAGGTGCTGGTGTGGAAACACCGCTCGGAAGATTTCGAACGCATCCAGCGGGCCGTGGGCGACCTGGCGGAACTTCACCACACCAACGACAGGGAGAAGATAATATCAGTGTTCCGCAGGATTGTGCCCGAATACAATCCGTCGGAAAATTCACACCCCGCGCCGCAACCGGCGCCGGCGACCGAGACTACCTGAACACTCCGCCGCATGGTCAGTCAGGCGATGATTTTATACGCATGCAGCCGGTACATTTGATATATTGCGCTGTGTTGTTTACGACAATTTCCGGAGATTGGAATGCCCCAACAGAAGATTCCCCTTGCCGAACCGGACATTACGGAGGCGGAAATACAGGCCGTCGTATCGGTCCTTAAGTCGGGCCGGCTCAGCATCGGTCCGCACCTTGAGAAATTTCAGGATGCCTGCGCGTCCCGCGCGGGGCGCAAATTCGCCGTGGGGGTAAACAGCGGAACCTCCGGACTGCACCTGTGCATGCGTGCCCTGGGCATCGGCGCCGGCGACGAGGTCGTCACCACGCCTTTTTCTTTCATCGCCACCACCAATTGCATCATGTTCGAGGGCGCAACGCCCGTGCTTGCGGATATAGACGCCGAAAGTTACAACCTCGATCCCGACGCGGCACAGGCCGCCGTGACCGACCGCACCAGTGCAATCCTGCCCGTGGAGGTCTTCGGCAATACCTCACACTTCGACAGGTACGAGCAGATCGCAAAAGAGCACGGTCTGTCGCTGATAGAGGACTGCTGCGAGGCGCTGGGCGGGGAGTTGAACGGAAGGCCCGCCGGTAATTTCGGCGATTGCGGGGTGTTCGCATTTTATCCCAACAAGCAGATAACCACCGGCGAAGGCGGGATGATAGTGACGGATTCGCAAAAAATACGTGACCTGTGTGTGTCAATGTGCAACCAGGGCAGGGCGAGCGAGGCCTGGCTGGACCACGCCCGCCTGGGATACAACTATCGCATGGACGAGATGTCCGCCGCGTTGGGGTATGTGCAAATGACGCGCCTGGACGAAATACTCACCGCACGCGGGCGCGCGGCCGAAATGTACGACCGGGCCCTTGGCGGCATGGACGGAATTAACCTTCCCCCGCGCAACGAGGGCATGAGCTGGTTCGTTTACGTAATACGCCTCGACGACGACTTTGACGAAAAACAGCGCGACGCCCTTATTGAATATCTGCGGTCCGAAGGCGTCGGTTGCGCTCCGTATTTCGTACCGATACACACCCAGCCGCACGTTGCGAAACTGCTGGGGACCAAAAAGGGAGACTTCCCCGTCACCGAGCGCGTGTCCGTCCGCACGATGGCGCTTCCGTTCTCCTCGAAAATAACGTCCGAGCAGGTGGAAGCGGTCGCCGATGCGCTGCGCAGAGGGCTCGAGCGGATTTGAACGCGATAATAAGACCTCCGGGTCGCCCATTGTGACCCTGTGTATTGCGGGGACCATTCTTGACACTTCGTCCGGACGCTTCTATTATCCTCATTGGATATACCGGTTTAAATATTTACGGAGATAAATACCAGATGAACAGTAACAGAGCATTTCAAGCGGTCTTGTTTGTCCTGACGTTATTCGCTCTGGCGACTTCCGCCCTTTGCGCCCCGCCCAGGTGGGACCTGAGCAAGACCGGATCGTCGCTAAGTAAGGACATAGACAATCGTATAAATTACTGGTCCGGCATCATGAAAAACGCCAGGAAGCAGGATGACGTCATCGCAGCCCGCAAGGGTCTGTTGAACGATTATTCCTATGCCGAGGATAACGGCAGGGGCTACGCGTACACCGCCCGCGCCGCCGAACTGCTTGTGCCCCTTGTCAATACGGATAACTCGCTTATTCAGGTGAACGTCGCAATGGCGCTTTGCGGCATGGCGGAGGAATCGCTCCAGGAGGGCCTGGAAAAACTCAATACGCACTCCAACCAGGCGGTGAGGTATCACGCAACTAAAGGATACCGGGAATCCCGCATGAAGGTGTTGGCCCGGGGTGAAAACGCAGCGGATCGGATGTTCAAGGCCTTAAACGACCGCGCCGAACGCGAGACGTCTCCCTACGTACTCGAACAGTTGTTCCTGGCGCTGAACTTTCCAGACGTCAAGCCGGAGTTCGTATCCCAAAGCATGTATTCATCGGCGCGGAGGCGGGCGTTTGGCGTGTTGAAGGGAGCGTGGAAGCGCTATTGCCGGATGCTTGCAGGCGGCCGGCGCGGCATGGCGGGGGCGTGTTCGACGGCACTTGAGGCGGTGCGAAATCTCGAAAAGGCAATCGGCACACAGGAAGTAAGCAAAGATGCGCTTCAGATGGCGGCGGACGCGGCGTTCGCCGCGGCGCTGGCCTACGACAATGCCTATACCGGTGAGACCATCGGCGAATCGGTGACGATGATGGAAGTTACGCTCTTGCCGAAGGCGGTGCTTGAAAAACTGCAACAGGACGGCACGCCGGTCGATTTGGAGAAATTCGTCCTGAAGTTGGTGCAGGGCTCCTCCTGGCGCCTGGAAGTGGACAAAAGCCAGAGCGGCGATGACGCCGGACAGGTCAACGTCAAAATTACCGTCCCGTTCAAGTGGGATTCCAAGCTGGTCAGGCCGGGCGTGTACTGGATTATGATCCCCGCCGGAAACGTCGAAAACCTTAAACGGACAATAGGGTCACTGGCAAAAACCGGCTTTGAAGTCACCTTCCGGCCGAAGCGCATTCTGGCCGAAAACACCCTGCTGCTGATCGACTGCGAGAAAGCGCTGAACGCACTGACGCGATCGGCAAAAACGAACATCCAGGACGCCCTGGGCGACGAGGACGCCCCCGACAGGGGCGCCGCCGTGCGACTGGCGGTGCTCAACTGGATAGAACAGCTACAGGGCGTAAGTAAGCCGAATATCGAACCCTCCACCGGCGCAACGACCAGGCCGGGTAATTCAGACCAAAAGTAGTTATTAGGTTCTATGCGAAGGACGTGCAATCAATCCGCCTGTAATGCGGACATGCCGACCCATCTGTATTGCTCGTGACGGATTATGTCTTAGTCGGCTTTTTTGAAGTCCCACGGGTGTATCAGGGCTTCGGGAATGAAATGGTTTTACATAACGGCCTTGGCGGTAACGGTAATTATGGTGCTGTCGCCGTTGCTGTTTCTGCCCGCCCGAACGGACACCGGTTATGAGGGACTGGTGGTAAGGTATTCAAGTTACGGTTCGGCGGTGAAGTCGCTCGATCCCGCCACGTGTGGGGACACCACGTCCAGCGCATTTCAGTCGGACGTTTACGAGGGATTATATACGTATCACTATCTCAAACGTCCTTTGGAGGTTGTTCCACAACTTGCGGCGGAAATGCCGAAAATTTCCCCAGACAGACTCACTTACACGATTCGAATCAAATCGGGCGTCAAATACTCACGCAATCCGTGTTTCGGTAAGGATTCCGACGGTCGCAACAAATCCCGCAGCGTCCGGGCCGG
Organism: uncultured Planctomycetaceae bacterium; assembly: GCA_964480425.1. GTDB lineage: Bacteria > Planctomycetota > Phycisphaerae > SM23-33 > SM23-33 > CAYYMD01. Next base: position 27,726 of record CAYZPY010000002.1, on the reverse strand, counting down.
GGATTTCGTTCTGGCGTTTAAAAGGGTCGCCGATTATCACATTCAGACGGGTCTGGCCTGGTCTTTCATCAGCGAGCGCATAATCGGACTGGACCAGTGGCGCAAGAAATCCAAAAAGTTTAAGCTCGGCGATTTTTCGCGGTATGATATTCCTGTTGAAGGCGTAAAGGCGCTGGATGAGCTGACCCTGCAAATACGCCTTAAGGAGCCCTATCCCCAGTTGATATATGCTCTTGCGATGCACGTCTACGCCCCGGTGCCGCCCGAGGCGGTAGATTACTGGCTCGCGGGCGAGGACGGGCCCGGAGGAAGGGAGCCGGTGCCCATGGACCAGCGCCGCAGTGTGTTTCGCAAACCTGGGGAACTGCCCGGCACAGGCCCGTATATCTGGACAATACATGAGAGGAAACATCGCATAGTAATGCGTCGAAATCCGGATTTTCGCGAAGATTACTATCCAAGCCAAGGCGCGCCGGGCGACCGGAAAAAAGGATTGCTCATCGACGCCGGCAAGCGGGTGCCTTTTATAGACGTGCTTGATTACACCTATGTTCTTGAGGATTACTCGGCGTGGATGAGTTTCCTCAGCGGATTGACGGATGCAAGCGGGATTCCAAGGGAAACATTCCGGAACGTCGTTAATCCGCAGAAGGAATTGTCCGACAAGTGGCGTAAAAAGCACATATATCTGCGTAAGTATACCCAGCCGGGAATATACTGGATCGCTTTCAACATGGAGGATCCTGTAATTGGAGCGAGCAAATCGTTGCGGCAGGCGCTGTGCCTTTGCTTCGACGTGGAGAATTATATCAACGTTTTATACAACGGAAGGGGAAAGCGCGCCGTGAATATTTTCCCGAGTTTTTTCGATGCGCACGAGGCCACCGGTCCGGGACCCTATTATCGCCTTGACATTTCCGCGGCGAATAAAAAACTCGAACAGGCACGGAAAGAACTTGCGGCGGCGGGTCAACTCGTCGAGGGCGGGTTGCCCACGCTGGAACTGGATTTGCCCGGAAGAGATGCCGCGGTCCAGCGCATGGGCGAATTCGTTCGTCAGCAATTCGACAAATTGGGTCTGAACATCAAGGTCAACTATAACGACTGGCCCACGCAGCAGCAGAAGGTCAACAACAAACAGGTGCAGATGTACGCCATGGGATGGGTGGCGGATTACCCTGACGGGCAGAACTTTCTGCAACTGTTCTATTCGCCCAACATCGACAAGGGCACCAACAACATGAATTATTCCAATCCCCGGTTCGATGAGTTATACGAAAAAGCCAGTGTTATGCCCCCCGGTCCCGAGCGGATCAGATTGTACGCGCAAATGGGTCGGATGGTGAACGAAGACTGTCCGGCGTTGCTGCTCAGCGAGGCGGTTACCTACGTGCTTTACCGCGATTGGGTGAAAAACGTCAAAAGACATCCCATCGGAAGCGGTTACAGCAAATACATACGCATAGATACCGAATTGCGGCGGAAACACAACGTCTGGAGGAGGTGAGCAGGCGTGGGCGCTTTTGTTGTCAGGAGACTTCTGCAGGCGGTTTTCACCGTATTTGGCGTAATGCTGATTACTTTCCTGTTGTTCAGGGTGATAGCCGGCGACGTTTCCGCACAGTACGTCAACAAAAAACTCGGACCCGAAGCAAGGGAGGCCTGGAAAGAAAAACACAAACTCGACCTGCCGGAGGTATCCAATCCCGATGCGAGGTACCAGTTCTGGAAAAAAGAATTCTGGGACACGCAGTTTTTCTGGCACATGCGGTTCTGTCTTACATTCCAGAACAAAAGTTACGAAACCGACATGAGTCTGCTGGAGATAATTTACAGAAGGGCGCCGTACAGTCTTGCGATAACGATACCGGCGATGGCCTTGGGCTGGCTGCTGGCGATGATAATATCATGCTTCGTCGCCTACTATCACGACACGTGGATAGATCGCATGGGGGTGTTTGTTACCGTATTGGGCATGTGCATACCGTACCTTGCCTATATGATTCTCGGGCAGGGGCTGATGTTCCTGATATATCCGCCCGCTGCCTATGGCGTTGAGAACCGCGCCAATATCTACGTGCCGATATCCATCGCCGTCGTGGCCGGGCTCGGCGCGTCCGTGCGGTTTTATCGAACCGTCATTCTCAACGAAGTTAACCAGGATTACGTCCGCACCGCGCGCGCAAAGGGCGCGCCGCTTACGAGCGTCCTTTTCAGGCACGTACTGAAAAACAGCATGCTGCCCATTCTAACCCAGCTGGTCCTGGCCATTCCGTTTTTGATAATGGGTTCGCTGCTCCTGGAGCGGTTCTTCGGCGTGCCCGGACTGGGCGACCTGCTTGTCAGCAGCATAAACAACAGGGATGTGCCCATAGTGACCGGCCTGACTTTTCTAACGTCGATTGTTTACGTCATTGGTCTTTTGATAACGGACATTCTGTATGCGGTTTTCGACCCCAGGGTGAGGTTGCGATAAGGAAAACCGAATGAGTAACGCTCAGGCAGCGACAGCACCGGCGCCGGCGAGGTCCGGAAGAAGTTTATGGGGCGACGCCCTGCTGCGTCTTTCGCGAAGCCGCGTCGCCGTAATCTGCCTGATCGTCATCGTCGTTTACGCGCTGGTGTCGCTGTTTGCGCCGTTCATCTTCGCCGACTGGGACCAGAGTTACGATTACGACAATACAAACGCTCCGCCTTCGCTCGCCCATCCGCTGGGGACGGACACCTTCGGACGGTCCGTTCTGGTAAAAACACTTCTGGGTGCCCGCACCTCCATGACGGTGGGATTTATGGCAAATATCATAGCCGTGCCGCTGGGAATGGCGCTGGGCGCAATAGCCGGTTACTACGGCGGCTTCGTTGACGATATTATTGTGTGGTTGTACACCACAATGGCGAGCATACCTGGGATAATCCGGCTGGTAGCCCTGAAATTCGCGTTTGAGGAGACAGTCATATTTGAAGGCAGACCGTGGGAACTGGACCTCAGCGGAATCGCGGGAATTTACATCGCCCTTGGAGTTATGAGCTGGATAGGCACCTGCCGTCTGGTCCGCGCAGAGACTTTAAAAATACGTGAACTGGATTACGTGGTGGCCTCTAAGGCGGCCGGTAGGCGCAGCGTGGCGATACTGTTCAGACACATTATTCCCAACGTATCGCATATCGGCATCATCCAGTTTTCGCTTGGTTTCGTATGGGCCATTACCGCCGAGGTCATCCTCAGCTACCTGGGGATCGGCGTGATGGACAGGCCGAGTTGGGGCAGGATGATAAACGCCGCCAGGATGGACCTGGTGAACGGCGAATGGATAGAGTTCGCCGCGGCCGTGGTGGCTATGTTTATCATCGTGCTGGCGTGGAGCATCTTCGGCGATCGGCTGCGCGACGCGCTTGACCCGCGGTTGAGGGGGGTGCGCAAATGAGCGCCGACGGGGCGTTGCTGAAAGTATCCGACCTGCACACGCAGTTCGACACGCCCGACGGCGTGGTCCGGGCGGTGGACGGCGTGAGCTTCGAGATACCCCAACAGAAGACGTTCGCCCTTGTCGGCGAGAGCGGATGCGGAAAGAGCGTCACGGCCCTGTCGATAATGCGCCTCATACCAGTCCCCCCGGGCGAAATCGCCGCCGGGCGTGTCGAGTTTGAAGGACGCAACCTGCTGGAACTGTCCGAGAAAAAAATGAGATCGATCCGCGGCGGGCAGATAAGCATGATATTCCAGGAGCCGATGAGTTCGCTCAATCCCGTATTCACCTGCGGTTCGCAGATTGTCGAGGCCATTCTGCTGCACAAGAAAATTTCCCGACGCAGGGCGCGGGAACTCGCCGTCGATACGCTCTCGGGGGTGGGCATAGCCGATCCGGCGGCGAGGTTCGGCGAATATCCACACCAACTCTCAGGCGGGATGCGCCAGCGGGTGATGATTGCCATGGCTTTGGCGTGCAATCCAAAACTGCTCATCGCCGACGAACCCACAACGGCGCTGGACGTAACCATCGAGGCGCAGATTCTCGATTTGCTGGCCCGTCTGCAGCGGCAGAACAATCTGAGCATAATGCTGATTACCCACGACCTGGCGGTGGTCGCACAGTGCGCACACGTGGTGGCGGTGATGTACGCCGGTAATATAGTGGAGCAGGCCGGCGTCGAGGAACTGTTCGACAATCCGCTCCATCCCTACACGCAGGGCCTGTTCCGCTCGCTGCCCCGCCTGGGACAGCGGAAACGGCGACTGGAGGCCGTCGCCGGAGACGTGCCCGACCCGCTGTTCTACCCCCACGGGTGCAGGTTCCACCCCCGATGCCCGGTGGGATACAACCTCAAACGCTGCCGGGAACAGATACCGCCCCTGCGCGAGGTCAAGCCGGCCCATTGGGTCGCCTGCTGGAAGGCGCCGGGATACGACGACGCCGGCTCTGATAAACATCTATGAATCGAAACACAGACAACGTGTTGTTGGACGTCCGCGGGCTGAAGACCTATTTTCCCGTCGGGCGGGGATGGTTAGGACACAAGAGTTTCGTCCGCGCGGTTGACGGCGTGGACCTGTCGATTCGATCCGGCGGCACACTGGGACTGGTCGGCGAGAGCGGTTCGGGAAAGACCACTGTGGGAAGGACGATTCTGCGTTTCATACCCGCCACGTCGGGAACGGTGGAATTCGACGGACAGGACATCCTTGCCATGGGAGGCGGCGACCTGCGGCGCCTGCGACGGCGGATGCAGATAATCTTTCAGGACCCCGTCGAGTCGCTCAATCCCCGCATGACGGTGGGCGACATAGTCGCCGAACCGCTGGTCGTCCACAGGATTGTTCCGCGAAAACGGCGCCGCGCGCACGTGGGGCAACTGCTCCGGCGCGTGGGTCTGCCCGCCGCCTGCGCCGACAGGTACCCGCACGAGTTTTCCGGCGGGCAGCGCCAGCGCATCGGCGTGGCGCGGGCGCTTGCCACGCGCCCGGACTTCATCGTCTGCGACGAGCCGGTAAGCGCCCTGGACGTGTCGGTCCAGGCGCAGATACTGAATCTTCTGGCCGACCTCCAGGAGCAGTTCGGCATCTCGTACCTGTTCATTGCGCACAACCTCGCCGTGGTGGAGCATTTCGCCGACGAGGTGGCAGTGATGTACCTCGGCAGGATTGTCGAGCGGGCCGGACGCGACGAACTGTATTCCAATCCGATCCACCCGTACACACAGGCCCTGCTGGCCGCCGTGCCGCGAGCGGACCCCAGGAGAAGGTCGTCGCGTATAAACCTGCCCGGGGAGATACCCTCGCCGGTTAATCCGCCCACCGGATGCGTGTTCCACACCCGCTGCCCGCTGACCAGACAGGTCGCTGGAGACCTGCCGCAGAATAAAACCCGCAACATAACCAGTCAGGGCCGGCAGATACCCGTGGTCCGCCGCTGCACGGTGGAATGCCCCCAACTGACACCCCTGGCCGATGATCCCTCCCACGCACACGCGTGTTTGCTGAGGTATTAACCTCGGCGGTTCCGCACTTCAACGATCGGTGCGAGGTTTTATGGTTTAACTATTGCGCTTGATGTTCGCATTATCAGCGGCGGCGGAGTCGAGGACGATGTGTAACTTTCCCCGGACCGGGGCGACGCGGGAGGCGGGCAGATTCGCGCGTGCGGCATGGTCGTCGCCCAGCAGCGTCGCCACGGCATGGGCCTTCTTTTCGCCCGTGATCAGCATGAGCACGTTGCGGGCGGCGTTTATCAGACCGAAGGTGAAGGTCATCCGCCATTGCCCAAGCGCAGGCACAAAATGGGCTACGACGAGTTTTTCCCTCTCTTTAAGCCCCTCGGTATCGGCAAACAGACCGGCCACGTGCCCGTCGGCGCCCATGCCCAGCATGATAACGTCGAACTCCGGGACGCCTCCGGCGCCGGTGGGAACGACGCGCCTGATGAGTTCCTCGTATTGCGCAGCGGCCGCGGGTAAATCCCCGGCGCCGGCGCACATGGGATGAACCTGACAGGGCTCGATCGGCACGTGGTCCAGCAGCGAACGCCGGGTCATGCGATAATTGCTGTCGGGGTGATCACGCGGGACGTTGCGCTCGTCGCCGAAGAATATCTCCATGTTCGCCCACGGCATTTTTCCGTTGTCGCGCCGGCGGGAGAGTATTTCGTACATGCCGCGCGGCGTGTTTCCCCCCGCCAGGGCTACTTGGAATTTGTCGCGCCCCCCCGTGTCGGCCGCCAGGTCAATGAATATATCCGCCGTCGCCTGCGCCGCGCGGGCGGGAGTTGTAACGACGCGAATTTTCCGGTCATCGTCGCTCATTATTGGAATTGTACGCATCCAGGCCCGCTCGAACGACGTGCCGCCCGCCCGCGTGAGTCGGAAATAGACTTGACTGCCCCATATAATGAAAATAGTTTATGTGGTCCGGTCGGCCCGGCCTGGCCGGGGTATTGCGGAAAGTGAGTCAAAAAGCCCGCCTTTTATGTGCTTATGTAATGGGGCGGGGTGAACTATAACCTTAAGGAGTAATAAACCCATGGCAGTAAAAGTAGGCATTAACGGATTCGGGCGTATAGGACGGCTGGTGTTTCGGGCGATGTGCGACCAGCCCGAGCGTTTCGACATTGCGGCGATTAACGACCTGGCCGACGCCGACATGCTGGCGTACCTGCTGCGGTACGATTCGACCCAGGGCAGGTTCCCGGGCAAGGTCGTTGCCAAGCAGGACGCGCTGGTGGTCAACGGAAAGGAAGTGAAGGTCCTCTCGCAGAAGAACCCCGCCGAACTACCCTGGGGACGGATGGGCGTGAAGGTGGTCGTCGAGTCCACGGGAATTTTCCGCGACAACAAGACCGCCGAGAAGCCCGGATACGACAGCCATCTCGACGCCGGCGCAGAGAAGGTCATCATCAGCGCGCCCACGAAAGGCGACGCTCTGACGGTCGTGCTGGGCGTCAACGACGACATGCTCACGCCCGAGGTCAAGTGCGTATCGAACGCCTCGTGCACCACGAACTCCCTTGCGCCGGTGGTCAAGGTCCTGCACGATAATTTCGGCGTGGTAAAAGGTTTGATGACCACCTGTCACGGATACACCAACGACCAGAGCATCCTGGACATGATCCACAAGAAAAAGGAACGCGCACGCGCCGCGGCGATTAACATCATTCCAACCACCACCGGCGCCGCAAGCGCCGTGGGTAAGGTCCTTCCGGAACTGAACGGGAAACTCGACGGGTTCGCCCTCCGCGTGCCCGTGCCGGTGGGCTCGATTACCGACCTGACCTGCACCGTCAACAAGAAGACCGACATCGAGCAGGTGAACGAGGCCGTCAGAGTCGCCGCCGACGGTCCCATGAAGGGAATCATCGAGTACGTTACCGACCCCATAGTCTCCAGCGACATCGTGCATCACCCCGCCTCGTCGATATTCGACTCCAACAACACGCGGGTGCTTGATGGAGACATGGTCAAGTGCACCATGTGGTACGACAACGAGTGGGGCTATTCCTGCCGGACCGCCGACCTGGTGGAGAAAATCGCCTCGCTGTGAAGCGGACTTGAAGACGTTCACCGCATAGACGACAATAAGGCCCGCCGGCGACTCGGCGGGCCTTTTTTGACTGACGCGCGTATCGCACGGCGATACCATGAAAGGAACCCATGGCCGGTAAAACCCGAAAACAGCAGACCCAAAAGAAACTCGTCCTGGGCATACCAAAGGGCTCGCTGCAGGAGAGCACTCTGGAGATGTTCGCGCGGGCGGGTTTCAACATATCCGTCTCGTCCAGGAGTTATCGTCCCTCCGTGGACGACCGGGAGATAGACGTGGTCATGTTCCGCGCCCAGGAGATGAGCCGATACGTCGAGGCCGGTGAAATCGACCTTGCGCTTACCGGGTACGACTGGGTCTGCGAGAACGAGTCCGACGTCGAAGAGATATCCGAACTGGTCTACGCCAAGCAGCGACTGGCGCCGGTGCGGTGGGTTCTGGCCGTGCGGAACGAAAGCCCCGCACAAAAGCCCCGGGACCTGTCCGGAGGCGTGGTGGCCACCGAACTGGTTAACGTCACGCGGAAGTATTTCGACAAACTCGGTGTGGACGTGCGGGTGGAGTTCAGCTGGGGCGCCACGGAGGTCAAGGCACGCATACATTCGCTTTACGACGCGATAGTGGACATCACCGAGACAGGTCGCTCCCTGGAGGCAAACCGCCTCCGCGTGATAGACACGGTGATGACCTCTACCACGCGGCTTATCGCCAACCGCTCGGCCGTGAGGGACGACTGGAAACGCCGCAAGATGGAGAACATCGCAATGCTCCTGAGCGGCGCCATCGAGGCCCGCCAGAAGGTGGGGCTTAAGATGAACGTCCCGCGCAAGAAACTCAAGGAGGTCTCCGATATACTCCCGGCGGAAAAATCACCCACCGTATCCGAACTGGTCGAATCCGACTGGGTCGCCCTGGAAGTCATCGTGGACGAGAGGATCGAGAGGGAGCTGGTGCCTAAGTTGAAGCGGGCCGGGGCTACCGGCATTATAACCTATCCGCTGAATAAAATTATTCCGTGAAAAGACGGACCTGGAAATATCTTCTGGCGGCGATATGCATCTCGGCGGTCGGATGCGCCCCGCAAACACCACCGCCCGAAGGACTCGCCACCCGACCGGAACTGCGAGAGGCGCCCGGGAAAAAGGCCCTGACTGAACTTGGGGATCTCGAACCGCAGGTGGAAAAACCAACCAATCCCACCCTGGACGAGTTGCCCGAACGGGTTGAAAAACTCCTTCAGGCCGGTAAAGAAAATCTCCTCCGGGAAGATTACACCGAGGCGGTGGACATACTGGACAGGGCGGTCGGTTTTGCGCCTTCGGACCCGCGCCTCCGTCGGGCGCTGGGACTTGCGTATCTTGGAATGGGCAATATAGGAAAGGCGCGATCAAATCTAATCGAGGCCGCACGGGGCGCCCCGGACGACCTGGAGGTGCAACTGGCGCTGGGCCGGCTGGCGCTGGTGTCCGGGGACGCCGTTGAGGCGATAACCAGACTGCGGACCGCGCTTAAATGCTCCGGCGCCGCGTCGGAAAATCCCCACGCCGCCGAGACACTGTTGCTGCTGGGACGATTGTTGCAGGAACGGGAATATCTCACCGCCGCGCTGCAGTGCTTCGACCGCCTGTCGAAATGGATCGAGGACCACGGCAGCAAATACGCACGTCGAGGCGCGTTGCGGGACCTGCTTCTGCGCCCGGAGAAACTTCTTGCCCAGCGGGGGGGGCTGCTGCTGGCGCTGAAGAGGCCGGACAAGTCCGAGAAACTGCTCCGCCGGGCGTTCCGCCTCAACAGAACCGACACCGACGTCAGCAGGGAGCTGCTGGAGGCGCTGATTGAGTTACAAAAGTACGAACAGGGCGAAAAACTTATCCTCGACCTGATTTCCGAACCGTCGCAGCGGGGGCAACTGCCCCGCCTGGTTCAGATGTTGTGTTCGTCCTGGGGCGACAAGGACCTGCCGGTGCGCCTGTGGCGCAAATGCCGACGGAATGACGTCGACGACGATCGTCTCGTAGCCACGCTGGCGCGAACCGCACGCCGCAACGGCGCCGTTTCGCAGGCGATCGAGATGCTTTCGTATTCAGTCAAAAAAAAGCCCGCCGGTAGGCCTCTATGGCTCCAGTTGTTCGCAACGTGCGGCGTGTCCGGGCGCGCCGAGCGTCTTGAAGGCATAGCGGCAGAGGTGTTCCAGGACGACCCGCAGGCGCTGCGGTCCGCTCTTGCCGGCGCAGAAGCACTGGCCAGGGGAGACGTGGCGAAGGATTTCCACGAGCGATTCGCCGCCGCCGTGGACAGGCGGAATTATGACGGCGACTCGCGCCTTGAGGCGATGATGTGCGCCCTGTCCGGAAAGGTCGCCTCGCGGCGCGGCGACCACGGCGTGGCCGAAAAATACTGCAACCGTGCCGTCGACAAGTCGCCCGACCTCCAACCTGCATACGAATGTCTGCTCGAGGCGCATCTGGCGGCCGATCGCTGCCGCGACGCACGCCGCCTGGGAACAATGGTCGAAAAACGCTTCGGCGAAGATGCGCACTTTGCGCGATACCTCAAGGGGCGGGCGGAGCTCGCCTGCGGATCGGCCGGAAAAGCCGCCGACATTCTCGCCCGGGCAGTTGAGAAAAAGCCCGAACATCTTCCCTCTTTGCTCGCCCTGGCGCATAGTCGATGGCGTGCGGGCGACACCGCACAGGCCGCCGAAACGTTCACAAACGCGATAAAGACGAACCCGGACCGCATAGAGACCTATCGGCAGCTGTTTTTCCTTTATAAATCGCTCGACGCATACGACCAGGCCAAAAAAGTCGCCGCGGCCCGGCTTCGACACCGTCCAGGCGACATCGCCGGAATGTGCATGCTCGCCGAGGCGCTCGTGTTGACGGGCGAACTCGACAAAGGAAAAAAGTTGCTGCGCCGGCTTATTCGCACCGTGCCCGACGACTCGCAGGTAAAACTGCTGGATGTGTGGATACGCCTGGCCGCCGTTGGGGGCGTGCCGCAAAAACGGCAGTACGGCGCGCTGAAGGGTCGGATAGAGGAAATACTCTCACTCGAGCCCGACAATGCGTTCGCCACAGAGGCGCTGGCGCATCTGGAGGGCAAATCCGGGCGGGACGCGGAAGCGGTCGAGGCACTGGGCAAACTGTATCGAATAACCCGACGCCGCCCGGACGCGGCGAGGACATACGCCTCGGCGCTTGCCAGGGTCAATCGTTACAAAGACGCCGCCGGCGTCTTAAAGCGGCGACTCGATGATAATCCCGGCGACAACACCGCAAGAGAATTCATGCTCAGCGTGCTGGAGGAACTCGGACAATCCCGCAGGGCGGAAAAATACGTCCGCCAATGGTCCAAACAGGCGGAGGATAAAAAAACGCTGTACTACCGTCTGCGCCTGCTGAAGATTTACGAGAATGCCGAGCAATACGACCGGGCGCAAAAGATGCTGGATAAAATCATCGCCGACGACGGGGACGAGTTCAAAAAGGAGAAGATACGCTACTTCGGCCTGGCGGGAAAGTATGAACAGGCCGTCGAATATGCGGAAAAAATCTCGGACGTTATGGAAGACGACATGTCGGCAAGGCGGTACCTGATTGCCGCACTGACCGACGGCGAACGCTACGAAGAGGCGATCGGCTTTTTGGACGAGTGGCTCGCTGAGGCGCTCGCCAAAGACACGCCCGTCGCCAAAAAGAAGGCGGAGTTCTACACGCGGATGAAGATACTCGTGCTCGCCGAGGACGACAGAATCGAAGATGCACGCCGATTCGCACAGGTGATGATTAAAAAGCAGCCGGATTCGCTTGGGCACCGGGAATCGATTGTTTTCGCCCTGACCCAAAATGAACGCTCCCACGAGGCCCTGGAAATGCTCGAGGGCTGGCTCGAATCGCCGCACTTTGATCAGGTCGCCTCCTGGTGCCGAACGATGATCGTCAGCGTGCTCCGGATGGAGGGTAGATACGAACAGGCCGTCGAGCGGGCGCGGAAATACCTGCCGCGGGAAGCCAAAAACCACCGGCTGCTCTCTGTCTACTCGACTTGCCTTTCCCACCTGGGGCGCGACAAACCGGCGCTCGAGGCCCTGGGCAAGGCGTACGAACTCCGCCCGGACGACATATCGCTGAACAATAATCTCGGGTACATGTATGCCGACATGGGCATCCGCCTGCGACAGGCCGAGCAGATGATTCGCAAGGCCCTGGGCGAGCAGCAGAAGGAAGTCAGCTTTCTGGATTCGCTGGGATGGGTGCTCTACAAGCAGGGGGATTTTTCCTCTTCCGCACGCACGTTCCTCAAGGCACTGCGCCTTTTGCAAAACCAGGCGCCCCGCGACGAGGACGCCCCCGTCCCGCCCGCCGGCGCCGTGGTGCACGACCATGCCGGCGACGTGTTCTGGCGACTGGGATGGCGCAACAGGGCGGTTCGCCTGTGGTCACGCGCTCTGGAGCAGGCCGGGCAGCAGGAGGAATCCGACATCAGGGAAATACGGAAGATTCTGGACAACACGCCCGGCAAGATCGACGCCGCCCGACGCGGCAAAGAACCGCCCCTCGCGCCGCTAGGCGAGAAATCCTCGACGAGCAACTCAGGCAGTGGAAAATCCGTCCCCCCCGCAGTAAAATAGGGCCATTTCAGGAGACGCGATTATGGCAGGACATTCACACTGGGCGAAAATTAAGCGCGCCAAGGCGTCCAACGACGCCAAGCGCGGGCGGGTGTGGTCCAAACTGGCCCGCAAGATAATGGTGGCCGCAAAGCAGGGCGGGGCGGACCCCGCCGACAACCTGCAACTGCGATACGCCATAGACGAGGCCAAGGCAGCAAACATGCCCAACGACACCATCGATCGCGCCGTCAAAAAGGGGGCGGGCGAACTGGGGGCGGAGAACTTCCAGCAGGTCATCTATGAGGGATACGGACCCGGAGGCGTGGCGTTCATGGTCGACTGCCTTACCGACAACCGCAACCGCACCGCCTCGGAGGTGCGAAAAATATTCGAACGCGCAGGCGGGCAACTCGGACAGAGCAACTGCGTGGCCTATATGTTCACGCAGAAGGGCTCGGTGGTGGTCTCGTGCGACGCCGCCGACGAGGACACGCTGATGGAAATCGCCCTGGAGGCCGGCGCCGACGACGTCACCGCCGAGGGCGACCTGTTCGAGATAACGTGCCGACCCGACGCCTTCTCGGCGGTCAAGGCGGCCCTTGAGGACCGCGAGATACCGACGGTGTCGGCCGAGATTGCGATGGTGCCCGACAACACCGTAACCGTCCAGCCCGACAAGGCCCCACAGGTGGTCAAACTCATGGAGACGCTCGAAGACCACGACGACGTGCAGAACGTTTACGCCAATTTCGACATCCCCGAGGAAATCCTTGCCGCCGCCGGGAAGGATTAAGTATGGCGTGCAACCTGTTGCACGCCCTGCATCCGCCTGCCGCGGGCGGGTAAGCAGATAAAAAATATTTTCAAAGAGAAGCGCGGCGACCTGGGAAGGCCGCCGCGCCGTTAATAGGGAAGACCGGAAAGACGCCGCGCCGTTAATTGGGAAGGTCGCAGCGTTTTTACCGGCGGGATTTTTTCTTTTTGGATTTTTTGGTCCTTTTGCGCTTTGAGGTCTTCTTGCTCTTTTTTGCTCCGTCGTTGACGATGGCGGCCTGTGCGGATGCGAGTCGCGCCACGGGAACGCGGAACGGCGAGCAGGAGACGTAATCCAGTCCGACCTGGTGGCAGAACTCGATGCTTGCCGGATCCCCCCCGTGCTCACCGCAGATGCCCAATTTGATGTCCGGACGTGCGGAGCGGCCCTTTTCCACGGCTATTCGCATCATCTTGCCCACGCCGGTCTTGTCCAGTGACTGGAACGGGTCGTTCTCGAATATGCCGTTCTCGACGTAGAAGCCAAGGAACTTTCCGGCGTCGTCGCGGCTGAATCCGCAACCCATCTGCGTCAGGTCGTTGGTGCCGAACGAGAAGAACTCCGCCTCGCGTGCGATTTCGTCGGCGGTTATCGCGCCGCGCGGCACCTCGATCATCGTGCCGATCTTGATTTCCGGGGGCTTCTTGGAGGATTTCTTCTTCTTGATGTCCTCGAAGACCTCCTCGACGATTCGCTTCTGGTTGGCCAACTCTTTTACGTGCCCGACCAGAGGGATCATAATCTCGGCCTTTGCGCCTCGAACGGCGTAAGCGGCCTCGATAATCGCCCGCGCCTGCATGGCGGTTATTTCCGGATATACAATGCCCAGGCGGCAGCCGCGGTGGCCCAGCATCGGGTTGAACTCGTGAAGGGCGTCAACCTTTGCCTTGACCTTGCCGGCCGATATGCCCATCGCCTTGGCCAACTCCTTCTGACCGGCCGAATCGTGCGGGAGGAACTCGTGCAGCGGCGGGTCCAGCAGGCGGATGGTGGCGGGCCTGCCCTTGAGCGCCCGAAAGATGCCCTTGAAGTCGTTCCGCTGGTAGGGAAGCAGTTCCTTCAGGGCCTTTTCCCTGCCCTTGTGGTCGTCGGCGAGGATCATCTTCCGCATCGAGGTGATGCGGTCGCCCTCAAAGAACATGTGCTCGGTTCGGCACAGTCCTATGCCCTCGGCGCCGAACTTCACGGCGGTGGCGGTGTCGGGTGGCGTGTCGGCGTTGGTGCGTATGCCCAGCGTGCGGTATTTGTCGGCCAGTTTCATTATCGTGCCGAACGGACCGGTGAGTTTCGGGTCGATGGTGTCTATCTTGCCCTTGTAAATCGCGCCGGCGGTGCCGTTGAGCGATATCCAGTCGCCCTGCCTGAGCGTCTTTCCGTGGGCGGTGATGGTCTTTTTTGGGTAACTGATGACCATGTCGCCGGCGCCTGCGATGCAGCACTTGCCCATTCCGCGTGCGACGACGGCGGCGTGCGAGGTCATCCCCCCGCGTGTGGTCAGGATGCCCCTGGCCACGTGCATGCCCCCGATGTCCTCGGGCGAGGTCTCGGTGCGGCAGAGGATGACGTCCTTACCTTCGGATGCCCACTTCTCGGCGTCGTCGGCGTTGAAGACTATCTGCCCCGTGGCGGCGCCGGGCGAGGCGGGCAGACCCTTTCCGATCTGCTGGGCCTTCTTTTCGGCGTCCGGGTCGAATCGCGGGTGCAGGAGGTGGTCTATCTGCTTTGGGTCGATTCGGCAGACGGCCTCTTTCTCGGTGATGAGTTTTTCCCTGGTCATGTCGACGGCCATCTTGACGGCGGCCGCGGCGGTCCGCTTGCCCGTTCGTGTCTGGAGCATGTACAGCGTGCCGCGCTCGATGGTGAACTCGACGTCCTGCATGTCGCGGTAGTGCTTCTCAAGCTTGTTGCGGATGCCGACCAACTGGTTGTAGACCTTGCGGTTGACCCTGGCCAGAGTGGAGATGGGCTTTGGCG
>CAYZPY010000002.1:0-12782 GCA_964480425.1 uncultured Planctomycetaceae bacterium | reverse complement strand
CCGTAGAACTTGTTCTTTCCAGTGGCCGGATCGCGGGTGAACGCCACGCCCGTTCCGCTTCCTTGTCCCATGTTGCCGAACACCATGGTCTGGACGTTCACCGCCGTGCCCAGCAGCCCGCGGATGTCATTAATCTGGCGATAGCGGATGGCGCGCTCGTTGCCCCAGGAGCCGAACACCGCGTCAATGGCGGCGTTCAACTGCTTGCGGGGATCCTGGGGGAACGTTTGCCTGTTTTTTTCGTAAACCTTTTTGAATTCCTCCACGACCTGCTGTAGTCCCTCGACGTCCAGGTCGGTGTCGACCTTCGCGCCTCGCCTGTCCTTGACCTTCTGCATGGCGTGCTCGAAGTCGTCGTGCTCCATGCCCAGCACCACGTCGCCGAACATCTGCATCAGCCGGCGGTAGGCGTCCCACACGAACCGCTCGTTTCCGGTCAGTTCGACCATGGTCTTGATGGTCTTGTCGTTGAGACCCAGGTTCAGCACGGTGTCCATCATTCCCGGCATTGATATCGCCGCGCCGCTGCGGACCGAAACCAGCAGGGGATTGTCCCCCCTGCCGAAGGTCTTGCCGGTGACCTTCTCGAGTTTTTTGAGATTCTCGGAGACCTGCCTGTCCATGCCCGAGGGCCACTTTCCGTCGCGCTTGTTGAACTCGGCGCAGGCCTCGGTGGTGATGGTGAATCCCGGCGGGACGGGCATGCCCAGGTTGGCCATTTCGGCCAGGTTGGCGCCCTTTCCGCCCAGCAGTTGTTTCATCTCGGTTTTGCCTTCGGTCTTGTCGCCGCCGAAGAAATATACGTACTTCTTTCTGGTTTTCGCCATTGGATCTCTCCGCTGATTCAGGGTGATTACGTTGGGGCCAATCGTTTATCGACCCGGGGACAATCCTGCCTGCCCGACGCTGTGCAGGTCGGAATCGAACAGTTTAGAAACCGCCGCAGGGCTTGTCAAACAATTCATCACAAACTAAATCCCCGTCCCACGCGCGGTTTACGGCGGCGGGGTCCGGTCTTTGATGAATTTGTTTATGACCTCGTCGCTCCATTGCTCGGCATCGACCAGCGGCGCCAGGTATCGCGATACGAACAACTCGGCCGAGCTGGTGAGGTGTCCGCCTGTGTGCCCCATCGCCGCCATGCGCTTGGTCCAGGAGACCTGGTAAAGTTTTTCGTATAGTTTGGCGCGCCGCCCGAACCGCGGTACTTCGAAACCGGTTCGACCCGCCGAAGATTCGTGCTCGCCGTCCATCGTGCCGATTATTGTCGTGCCCACGCCCAGGAACAGCCAGTCACGCCGGGAATAAAAATTGATGATTCCGCGCCTGGTGCGTTTCAGCGCCCAGTCGAGATGATACTGGGGTGAAAGCGACGGCTGGAGCATTATGATTCCGTCAATCTCCACGTTCGAGGGAAGCGACTCTGCTATCCATGCGGCTATTGCGGCGCCGCCGCTTTGTCCCACCAGCACCACGGGTTTGCCCGGGTAGCGGTATTTATATTTGTCGATGTATCTTGCGATTTCAGCGGCCTTGTCGCGGTTGCGCGGCTCGGCGCGGAGATTGTACAGCGGACCCGCCAGCGGGAAGGTCCAGTCTTCCAGGCGGATGGCGGAAGTTACGCCCCCGCTCGAGAGACCCTCGCAGATATTCTCGTTGAGCGGGCTGCGTCCCTCGATGCCCGGAAGCACGATGACCAGCCCGTTTTCCAGGCGGGCCTGTGAGACCCACGGCTGGTGATTGCCGCAGCCGCTTATCGCGACCGCCAGCACCGTCATCGGTATTATCTTGCTGATAATTCTCATGGGCAGGGGATTATATCAACTCTTTCGCCCAACGCATCATCCGTATATAAAAAGTTACATAAAATCCGAGGGGGAACACCATTATCGTATTGGCGAGGTCAATTTCCCCTTGCCCGCCTTTCACGGACGGGCGGGATTGTGTTTTTGGTTGGGGTCGGTTTATTGTTTCTTTGCGTCTTCGACGGAGGACGGCGGCCTGCCTGAAATCGTCGAAACCAGTATGCCCACAAGCATGATGGTCAACAGACCGAACACCGGAATCAGGAACGCGTGGAAGGGGCTGTTCCATCCTTCGGTCAACTGCTTCAGGGCGGCGCCCCAGCGGTACACGCCGCTGCCCTTTGTGAACCGCATCAGGTATTCGGCGATTTTCGGTACCGACATCCACAGAATCAAAATCAGACCCAGCACCACGCCGGTCACCGCGGCCGGATTCTTGGCGCGCTTGCTTATCAGCCCCAGCAGGAACAGGCCGGTGATGCCGGCGCCGAACATTCCCGACAGCGTCCACCAGATGTCAAGCGCGCTTTGCGTGATGGCCACCAGCACGAACGCCAGGGCCGTTCCCAGCACTCCCCAAAGAATGGTCGAACCGTACAGCACGATCATCGATTGCCTTTCGCCGGCCTGGGGATTAATCAGCCGCTGGTAGTAATCGCTCATGATGAGCGTGGACGATGAGTTGATGCTGGTGGAGATTGTGCTCATGGCGGCTGCGAATACCGCGGCTATGAGCAGACCGGTGAGTCCCTGCGGCAGGTGTGCGGCTATGAAATGCGGGAAGGCGCGGTCGCCGATCTTGGCCAAGGCGGTTTTTCGGGTCTTATCGAGCAGTTTCTGTTCGTATTCGGGGTCGTCCTTGGTAATGCCGTCCTTGGCTAGTGCCCTGCGGGCGCTTTCCAGACCCAGTGTGCGCGCCCTGTGGGTCACCTCGTCGTCGAAGCCGGGGGTGTTTTCGTCTTTACCCTCCTGCACCAGTTCCTGTCGTGCGACCAGGCGCAGAACCTGCTGGAGGTCCCTGGATGTTTGGATGTCTTTGGACTCTTTGCCCGTGCCGGAACCGTCGGTTTTAACCGCCGCCGTATCGGTGATTTCCGGGGTGTACTGGTCGGCGCGATAGTGGGCGTACAGCGTGGTTCCGATGAAGAAGAACAACGCGCTGATAGGCACGTAGAGCAGACCTGCCAGCCACAGCCCCCGCCTGGCTTCGGCGTCGGATTTCGAGGCGATGTAACGCTGGATGTAACTCTGGTCCACGCCGAAGTTCTGGAGATTGATCGCCACCCCGTAGAGCAGCACCACCAGGACCGTTGCGGCGCCCAGGTCGATGTGAAGTGAGCCCGTCTCGTTCACGGACACCCCCAGTTCGCCCAGCGAAAACTTGCTCTGCTCGGCGGTCACGTCGAACATATGCCCCACGCCGCCGGGCATGGTAGCCAGGATTACGATCACGGCGATGAACGCCCCGGCCATCAGCACCAGCGCCTGGATAGAGTCGTTCCAGATAACCGCCATCAGCCCACCGACGAAGGAGTATAGAGTCACACATACGCCGATGAACACAAGTACGGCGTAGATATTCCATCCGAAGATCATTTGCAGCGGAAGGGCGGTCAGATACATCACTACGGCAATACGGGCCAGTTGGGTAGGCAGGTAGAACACGGCGCTGGCGTATATGCGGGCCCACAGCCCGAACCGGTTCTCGAGCATCCTGTATGCCGAAACGTATCCGGTTTTGCGGTAATAAGGCAGAAAAAACCGAACGCCGATCAGCGTCGCCAGAGGAAGGGAAAGCGAAAAGACAAACGGATTCCAGTTTGACGCGAAAGACTTGCCCGGATTGGCAAGGTAACTGATGCTGCTGAGGTAGGTGGCGAAAATTGACAATCCGCACACCCAGCCCGGAAGCGAACGGTTGGCCGCCGTAAATCCCTCCGTCGAGCGGGTCTTACGGTAAAAATAAAATCCTATCCCCATCGTCAGAACGAAATACCCGGCGAGAACTATCCAGTCCAGCGTGTAAAATCGGACACCGTTATTCATGATTCCGCACATTTTATAAAGGGTTTGACGGCCTATACAGGTTGGATGGAATTTATAGCCGGCGTGAATATATATCAAGTAATCGTTCGATTCTTGCAAAACCAAAGCGAAATTCGCCCTCAACCGACCCGGATTGGTCGGGGCAGTCTAAAAATCTCTTTTTTCCGCATACGAGCGTTATAATAAAAATTAATCATCTTTTCCAAACGGGGCGGTCCGGGTAAATGATTAACTGATCACCGATCAACCGTTTCACCAGTCCTTTTTGAAAATTATGCCGCGCCGGTAGAGTAGGCGGCGATTTTGTGATATATATGTCAGGGGGCTTACCTCGTTGATTCGTACACGGTAAAATCGCCCCGGGCGTGCGTCGGCCCGGGGGGACGTAAGCGCCCGCCGGCGAATAGTTAACCATTAACGATTATGGAGTGTGAATGATGAAGATTGCGATACCCCTTGCGGATGGGCGGCTGAGCATGCACTTCGGTCATTGCCGGCAGTTCGCGATTGTCGAAGCCGATCCGAATGGCAAAGAAATATTAAACACGGAAATCCACGACGCGCCGCCGCACCAGCCGGGACTGCTTCCACGCTGGCTCGGCGAGAAGGATGTGAACCTGGTTATCACCGGCGGAATGGGTCAGCGCGCACAGGCCATCTTCACCGACGCCGGTATCGAGGTGCTCGTGGGCGCGCCATGCGCAGAGCCGCAGAAACTCGTGCGCGGCTATCTGGAGGGAACTCTGCAAACCGGCGATAACGTCTGCGATCATTGAATAGTTCACCCTGCAGCGACCTTGGGAGTTCCAAGATGGGCGAAATTAAAGATACCCGAATTTCAAAGGCCATAACCGACGCCTACCATACCCGTCTCGCCGGCGCCGTCGAAAGCGACGTGGTGATTGTCGGGGCCGGACCGGCCGGGATGACGGCGGCGCACCGGCTCGCCTCGGCGCAAATGAAGGTCGTCGTACTCGAAAAACGCCTCTCGCCAGGGGGCGGAATCTGGGGCGGGGGCATGGCCATGAACGTCGCCGTCGTCCAGGACGACGCCGTCGGGCTGCTTGACGAACTGGACATAGCGCACGGCGACGCCGGCGACGGGCTGCACACCGTCGATGCAATGGAACTGGCCGCCGGATTGTGCAAACAGGCCGTCCGAGCAGGGGCGGTGATGCTGAACCTGGTCACCGCCGAGGATGCCTGCCTGCGGGACGGGCGCGTCACGGGGGTCGTGGTCAACCGCTCGATGATATACGGCCAGTTGCCGGTCGACCCGATTGTGTTCTCGACCAGCGCCGTTCTGGACGCCACCGGACACGAGGCCGCAATGGTGGATTACCTCCGCCGACGCGGCGCGCTGGGCGACACCGCAACCGGAGACTGGCCCTGCGAGGGACCCATGGACGCAGACGCCGGGGAGAAATTCGTCGTCGCCAACGCCGGGCAAATTTATCCGGGTCTGTGGATCGCGGGAATGAGCGTATGCGCCGCAAGGGGCGGGCCGAGAATGGGTCCCATTTTCGGCGGCATGCTCCTGTCGGGCAACCGCGCGGCAGAAATGATTCTGAGGGAACTGTCCGCATCCTGAATTATGTTAACGATTATGTTAACGATAACGCCCGGGGGCAAAGTCGCCCGCTCGCGCCGGATTAAGAAAATATTTCATGACGAACCGTGAGATTCCGCGAGAAGCATCGAGAGTATTTTCTGAAATCAAGGAGAAGATAAATTGTCCAGTTCCAGGCGGTTGGTGATAGTAGGCGGCGTGGCGGCCGGAGCGGCGGCGGCGGCAAAGGCCAGGCGAACCAGCGAAGACGTCGAGATCGTCCTCTTTGAGGCGGGTCCGCACATAAGTTTCGCCAACTGCGGGCTGCCGTATTACGTGGGCGGCGAAATATCCGACAGAAAGAATCTCTTTGTCGTTACCGCCGGGCGATTATCCGAGCGCTTCAATCTTGACGTGAGGATAAACACCCGCGTGACGGAAATCGACCCCGCCGCACAGACGGTGTCCGCGCGCGACCGCCAGGGTCGAACCGACAGAATCGAATACGATCGTCTCATACTTGCCACCGGCGCAAACGCCGTCACCCCGCCGATTGAAGGCATAGACCGGCCCAACATCTTCACCCTGCGCACCGTCCCGGACGCCGACACCATAGTCGGGTGCCTGGAGCGGATAATTCCCCGCCGGAGCGAGGCGGACGCCGCCGCCTCAAGTACAGAATCCCCGCCCCACGCGCTGGTGATCGGCGGAGGATACATCGGACTGGAGACCGTCGAACAACTCCTGCGCCACGGGCTGAAAGTGACGCTCGTTGAAATGCTCGAGCAGCTCATGCCGGCGTTGGACCCCGAGATGACCGTGCCCATCGGCGAGGCGCTGCGGGACGCCGAATGCGAAATAATACTCGGCGACGCCGTGCGGCGTATCGACGACGAGAACGGCGCCGCGGAGGCCGTTACCCGCAGCGGGCGACGAATCGGATTCGACGTGGCAATACTGTCTGTCGGCGTGCGCCCGAACGTGGAACTGGCCGAAAACGCCGGTATTGAAATCGGACCCTCCGGGGCGATCAAAGTCGACGCCCGACAGCGCACCAGTGACCGGGCGATTTATGCCGCCGGCGACAACAGCGAGGCGATGCATCTGGTCCTTAATCGCCCGGTGAACATTCCATTGGCAGGTCCCGCCAACAAGTCCGGGCGCGCCGCCGGGGCGAACGCCGCACTGGACCTGATAGGCGCAGGCGAAGACGACCCGCGCCGCCTCGAATTCAAGGGCGTGCTGGGGACCGCAATAGTGCGGGTATGCGACGTGGTGACGGGGGTGACCGGAATCAACGAAAAACAGGCGCGCCGGGAGGGCATGGATTTCGCGATAACTTACATGCTGGGCCCGGACCATGCCGGTTACTATCCCGGCGCGCAGGAAATGGTGCTGAAACTGCTCTACGACCCGAATGACGGAAGGGTGCTCGGCGCCCAGGCCGTCGGAGGCAGGGGGGTGGACAAGCGGCTCGACGTATTGTCCACAGCCATTATTGCTCGAATGACGGTGGAGGACATCGAGCAACTGGATCTGTGCTACGCGCCGCAGTTCGGCTCGGCGCGCGATGTGATCATCCAGTCCGGCAGCGCCTCCGCCAACGTCAGGCGCAGACAGATGCGGACCGTGTCACCCATGGAAATACTGGCGGAAATGGACGGACCGAATCCGCCGTTAATTATTGATGTCCGAACCCCCGGAGAATATGAGCGAGGACACCTCGAAGGGGCGGATAACATTCCTGTGGATGAGATTCGTCAGCGAGCCGACGAAGTGCCCAAGGACAGGGCGGTTGTTCTTTATTGCCGCGTTGGGTACCGTAGTTACATCGCCAGTCGGATATTGATGAATATCGGCAGGGACAATGTGCGGAACGTCCTGGGCGGGTATGTCTCGATAGTCCGGTTCCGCCGGGCCAAAGAGATGCAAAGTTAAAACGGACCGGTGAACATCGTCCTGAGGCGGGGTGCGCGGCTGGAGGGAGAAGGGGCGGATACTTGCTTTGCTCAACCTTGTTTTGCGGCGGATTTGTCAATATATTTTAAAGGCGTCCCGCGTCTTGACGCGTGTATGTCCAAAGGTGTAAAATATACGGGTAGATATGGCTGACGACGCCGCATGTGGCGCGCGGAAACGTCTATGTTGATGATTATAAAATGAACCGCACTCATTCGATTTCATACCTTTTAATGTCAGCGCGCCGGCTCGCAGGGTGTATCAAGTGCGCCCGACGCACGTAATTCAACCGCAAATTAATTATATATTTATAAGGTGTTAAAATGGCACGCAAACGCAAGCGCCTTGGAGAAATTCTGGTCGAATGGGGGGTGGTTACTTCGGCGGGGGTGCAGGAGGCACTCGAACACGCACAGGGCGAAAACCTCAGGATAGGCGAGGCGCTCATTGCACTTGGACTGGCCGACGAGGAAGACGTGACAAAGGCCCTGGCTCGCCAGTACGACATGGAGTACATCGACCTGGACCGCAACTTCGTGATCCCCTCCGACATGCAGATCGTGCCCGAGGAGCTCATCCGAAAGCATCTTATCCTTCCGTTGTCAAAGGAGGACAATCGTCTCAAGGTAATCATAACCGACCCGCTGGACCTGGAAACGCTGGACATGCTGCGGTTCCGGTTGAACTGCGAAATAGACCCCTGCCTGGCGTCCAGGACCAAGATGAGGACCTACATCAATCGCTACGTGCGTTCGGACGTCAGTATAGACGAGGCGGTCCATCAGCTGGAAAGGCGCACCGAGGAGGACGTCGCCGCCCAGGCGGGCGAGGGGCTGACGGAGGATTCGGCCCCCATCATACGCCTGGTCACTATGCTGATAACAGAGGCGTGCAAATCGCGCGCCTCGGACATTCACATAGAACCCATGATTAATCGCGTGCGCGTGAGATACCGCATTGACGGGGTATGTATAGAAAGGGACAACATCCCCAAACGCATGCAGGGTTCGGTGATCAACCGCCTGAAGATCATGGCGGGGATAGACCTGGCGGAGAAACGACTCCCACAGGACGGGCGGATAAAGATGACAGTTGCAGGCAGTCCGACGGACTTCCGCGTCTCGGTGCTTCCCTCCTACCACGGAGAAAGCGTGGTTATGCGTATTCTCAGGCCCGAGAGCGTCATGCTGGGCATTACGAATCTCGGATTCGAGCAGGACGATTATGAGAGGTTTCAGCGGATTATCAAAAGGCCTAACGGTATCTTCCTGGTGACCGGGCCGACCGGTTCGGGTAAAACCACTACGCTTTATTCCGCAATCAACGAACTGAACCGTCCCGACCGCAAGATTATCACCGCAGAGGACCCGGTTGAGTACAATTTTACGGGTGTCAATCAGGTTCAGGTGAACGAAGGCATAGGATTGACGTTCGCGAACATACTCAGGGCGATGTTGCGGCAGGCGCCGAACATCATCCTCGTGGGCGAAATTCGCGACCTGGAGGTCGCCGAAGTGGCTATTCAGTCGGCATTGACCGGACACTTGGTTTTCAGTACACTTCATACGAACGATGCGCCCTCGGCGATTACCCGTCTGATAGACATGGGTGTCAAGCCATTTCTTGTGGCCAGCAGTATTCAGGCGGTCATGGCACAGCGACTCGTGCGGACAATCTGCAAGGATTGCAAGGAAGAATACAATCCGGATAAGAGAATATTGAGAGTATTGGGGTTCAGGCAGGAGGAAATTGAGAACATAACCTTTTATCGCGGAAGCGGTTGCAATGCATGTCACGGAACCGGATACAGGGGAAGGCAGGGCGTTTTCGAGCTGATGGAGATGGATGCATCGCTTCGCGAGCTGGCGTTCAACAGGGGTTCGCTCAGTGACCTCAAGAAGGCGGCCCGTGCCGGTGGTATGGGGGGGCTTCTGGAAGACGGAAGAATTAAGGTGCGAAACGGGATAACAACGCCGGAAGAACTGGCAAGGATCGCACAGAGCGAAGAATTAATAACCGCCTGATTGAAATGTGCATCATAATGCTATGCATGATATTGGTTTATGAGTATATATTATATTGGAGGAATCTCCCGCGGTCGGAACAAACACTTAACGTGAATAATAGCATGTAGAGGAAGCGAACTATGGCGACGATTCAGATTGACAGACTTTTGGAAACGTGTATCAAACGTGGCGCCAGTGACTTGCATCTCCACGTGGGCAAGCCCCCGACATTGAGATTACATGCACGCATGCGCCCCCTGGAGACGAAGGTCCTCGAGCCCGAAGACACTGTCGCGCTGATGAAGGCCATTACACCCGAACGCGCGCAGCAGGAACTTCAGGAGCAGGGGGGGACGGACTTCGGTTTTGAATTCGGGGACAAGGGCAGGTTCAGGACCGCCGTATTTCATCAGCGCGGAAATATTTCCATCACCCTTCGCCTCATTCCGTCGCGGATATTTTCGTTCGAGGAAATCGGTCTGCCCGCCATAACAAAAAGTCTGTGCCGCCGTCCCAGGGGCATGTTCCTGGTGACCGGACCCACAGGTTGCGGCAAGACCACCACCCTGGCGACGATGATTGATTACATCAACTCCAATTTCGACAAACACATTATCACCGTCGAAGATCCCATCGAATATTACCATACGCACAAGAAGTCGCTGGTGACCCAGCGAGAGGTCGGGGTCGACGTGCCGAACTTCGCCGAGGCGCTGCGCAGGTCGCTGCGGATGGACCCGGACGTAATCCTCGTGGGCGAGTTGAGGGACCTGGAGACTATATCGGCGTCGTTGAGAGCGGCCGAGACCGGGCACCTTGTGTTTGGAACGCTGCACACCACCAGCGCACAAGGCACGGTGACGCGTATCGTCGACCAGTTTCCGGTCAATCAGCAGGAGCAGATACGGGTTCAGCTTGCCGACTCGCTTATCTCCGTGCTCTGCCAGACGCTGATGCCGCGAAAAGACATAAGGGGCATGATAGCGGCTTTCGAGTTCATGGTGGTCACCAACGCCATAGGAAACCTTATCCGCGAAAATAAGGTTTTTCGAATTCCTTCTTCGATCCAGACCGGAAAGAAATTCGGAATGCGGTTGCTGGACGAGCACCTGTTGAGACTCTACAGCGAGGGAAAAATAAGCGAAGAGAGCGCCGTGGAACACAGCCGGGAGCCCGGCGACATGCAGGACAAGATCGAAGGATTGCGCACAGGAAGAATCGCCTCCCCGAAGGAAGAAAAGCAGGACGCCGCCGAGGCCCCCGCGCAGCTTAGGAAATAAACGATGGCTATTGAAACCGCAAACGTCAGCGAATTGCAGGGGCGCCCGCTGGGGCGTGTGCTGGTAAAAATGGGCGTCTTGAAGCGCCAGCAGGTCCACGAGGCGCTGGAGGCCCAAAAACAGGAAAGCGCGCCCATCGGGCAGATACTCATAGACCTGGGCTACATCGACGAAAAGACCCGCACCCTGGCGCTTGCCTACCAGGCGGGGATGGAATACGTGGATCTGCAATCGGAGGAGATACCCGCCGAGGTGATCCAACAGATTCCATCGCAGATGGCCAAGGCGTACAGGGTGGTTCCCCTGGAGTACGACGAGTCCTCCAACCGCCTGGTGGTGGCGATCGGCTCGGCGGACAATTTCCAGGCGACCGACGACCTGCGCACGCTGATGGGATACGACGTCACCGCCAAGATCGCCGACCCGGACCAGCTGAACACGGCACTGATGAAGTATTACGACATCGAGTCCGAGTCCATAGGCGATCTTATCAACCAGATATCCAGCGACGAGCAGATGGTGTCGCTGGAAGACAGGGGCGAGAGCATCGACCTGGACACAATAAAAGAAATGTCTCAGGCGAATCCCGTCAAGCGCCTGGTGAACATGGTGCTCCTGGAGGCCATCCGCAATCGCGCCTCGGACATACACTTCGAGCCGTTCGAAGACGAGTTCAAGATGCGGTATCGAATTGACGGGCTCCTGTACGAGATGCTGCCCCCGCCCAAGTCCATCGCGGTGGCGATCTCTTCGCGTATAAAGGTCATGTCCAACCTGGACATCGCCGAGCGGCGGCTTCCCCAGGACGGGCGGATCGAGTTGGTCGTAAACGGCGCGCCGGTGGACCTGCGTGTCTCGGTGCTTCCGACCGTTTACGGCGAGAGCGTGGTGATGCGGGTGCTGGACCGCTCGAACGTTTCGCTGGACCTGGAGCGCCTGGGGATGCGCGACGACGACCTGCGGATTTTCAGGCAGTTGATATCGCGCCCCAACGGCATCTGCATCGTCACCGGACCGACCGGCTCGGGAAAGACCACGACGCTGTACTCGGCCCTGAACGAGCTGAACGATCCGGAGGTGAAGATTCTCACCAGCGAGGACCCCGTCGAGTACGACATTGACGGGCTGGTACAGACGCAGATTAATCCGGAGATCGGTCTGACGTTCGCCAGGTGCCTGCGCCACTTTTTGCGGCAGGACCCGGACATCATACTGGTTGGCGAGATACGCGACCTGGAGACTGCGCAGATCGCCGTGCAGTCGTCTTTGACGGGTCACCTTGTGTTTTCCACCCTGCACACCAACGACGCGCCCTCGGCGATAGCGAGATTGCTGGACCTGGGGCTCGAGCCGTTCCTGGCCACGGCGACCCTGGAGGGCGTGGTGGGCCAGAGACTGGTGCGGAGCATTTGCCCACGATGCAAGGAGCAGTACCAGCCCACCGAGGACATGCTTCTGGAGCTGGACCTCACGCCCGAGCAGGTCGCCGGAAGGCAGTTTTACCGCGGGAAGGGATGCGACTACTGTCGGGGCACCGGATACAGCGGAAGACAGGCGATATTCGAACTGATGATACTGGACGACGTGATACGCGAACTTATCCAGAATCGCAGCAGCACCCAGGCCATCCGAGAGGCGGCGCGAAAGGCGGGCATGCGGACCCTCCGCGAGGGCGGGCTGCTGGCGATTTACGACGGAACGACCACCATAGAGGAGGTCGTATCGCAGACTATTTACGAGGAGGTGGCATAAACCTCCTGGGTTTTAACGTCCGGCGGCGCTTATGAAGGAATAAGAAAATGCCAACTTTCACTTACGAAGCGATGAACAACGTAGGACAGCCCGTAAAAGGCGAGGTTGAGGCGACTTCTTCCGAAGAGGCCATCAGCAAGGTCCGGGCTATGGGCAACTTCCCCACCAAGATAAAGGAAAAGGCGGGCAAGCGCGCCGCGAAAGCCGCCGGCGCCCAACAGGGCGGAGGTCAGCAGCGCAAGCGTGCGGCCGGAAAGGCGCCCAGAAAACTGCTTACGCTGTTCACGCGCCAACTGGCGACGCTCGTCGACGCCGGGCTGCCCATTGTCAGAAGTTTGAGAATTCTCGAAGAGCAGCAGAAACCCGGCATGATGCGCGTGGCAAC
>CAYZPY010000001.1:0-58515 GCA_964480425.1 uncultured Planctomycetaceae bacterium | reverse complement strand
CCGCTTCCGTCCAGAAACTGTCCCGCGTGTGCCACGCCGCCGCAAGGCACGCCTGTACCATTCCCTTTGCCTCGATGGGCTGCTGCTCGAACTGCGCCCGCTTCCCCCCGCGGACGCACCAGCCCCTGTTGCCGATTATCGAAAGCCGCCCACCCTCGCCCGTCTGCATTTCCAGGCACCACCGCAGCGTCTTTAAGCCCGCTTCAATCATGTCGTCGCGCCCCAGGGCGGACCCGCCGACCAGCAGGGCGTGGGGAAGTTTGGCGCTGCCCCAGCTAATCACGTCCTCCCACCACGGCCAGTCGTCCTCGGCGTTTGCCTCCCAGGTCTCGTACAACCGCCGGCACAGCGAGTCCCTCAGTTGTCGCGCCTGCTCGAACTGCCCGTCGCCGTGGAGATACTCGTCCACACCCAGTATGGTGTAGGCCCAGGGGCGGATGTGCTCGAACGTCTCCGCCGCCGGAAGCGCCTCGCCGAAGATCTTGTCGGCCAGTCCCACAACGTCGGCGGTGTGCCCCCGTCTGACCGCAACCCCCAGACCCCAAAGCGAGCGTGCGTGACTGTCTTCGGAGCCGACCTCCTCGGCCCAGACGCGGTCGTATCCCATCAGGTTCCTGAACCTGCCCGTTCTGGGCGTGAAGGCGTACGCCAGGAACGCCAGGTAGCGCTGCATTGCCACCAGAAGTTCGCTGAGCATTCCGCCCGAACCGGCGCGGACCTCCTTCTGGAGGTCGCAGAACAGCACGCCCGCCATAAGCGCCCGCGCGTTGTCGTCGGTGCAGTATCCGTGGTGAAGATTGGGCGTGGCGTAGGTGGCGTGCTGGAGCATGGCCGTGTCGTCGGTCAGCACCAGCACGTGGCGCATGTCTATCTCAGGTAACTCATCAAGTTGCAGCGGCGGTAATACGCTCATTGCCTTCTCTCGCCTTCGGTGTCATGCGTTCGATTTCAATGGGTGAAAGTTTATACAAACCGCGGTCGGTTTTCCAGAATTTGTGCGCCCGCCGCAGAGTTAATCTTCCACGTAGAGCATCCACGGGGCAAGCGTGCGGCTTTGTCCGCCCGGCGTCGTGACGCTGACCTTCAGCAGCTTGTCGCCCCAGCCGTAAAGGTACCCGAGGCGCAGCCGGTGAAAACCCGCCTTGAGCGGTATCCGGGCGCTCCAGTGGCGAAACGGGCCCATCCCGAACGTGTCTATTATCCGCACGCCCGCCACGCGAAGCGACACGCCCGTCTGCCCCCCGCGAATCCTGAACTCGTACATGCCGTCACGCGGGGCGAGAAAGTAACCCTCGAAGACGCGCTGGGAGTCCTGCCCGCGCCCGTCGGCGTCGCCCAAATCGAAGTATCGCATCACGCCGCGGTCTTTGGGATTGATTTGCCCGTCGCGGGCGCTGCGCACGATCATCTTCCGCTCGAGGCGCGAGCCGGTGCTGTTGTTCTTCAGCAGCGTGTGCACATCGCGCGACGTGCTGTCGGTTACGCGAACGCCCTGGCGGTAGGACTCCAGCCCGACGGGTTCGGCGGCGGCGACGAACCGCTGTGACGCCACGCGACCTTCCATCACGCCGTCGCTGATCACCACCGCCTTGACCACGGCCGAGTCGCTCAACGTGAACGGGCCGGTGTAATCGCGCGAATCGGCGCCCGGGCGAGTGCCGTCGGTGGTGTATTTTATTTCGAAGCTGGCGGGGGCGTCGATTGAAACTTCCACCTTGTCGACGAACGGAACGTACTGTTCCATCCTGGTGATGTCCCAAGGCCCGGAACTTGGCCGAATGACCGGCGCCGGGACGGTGCAGCAGGCGTTGTGTATCACGAAAGTGTTGTCGCCCTTGAACCATTTGCCCGGCGCGAACACCTCGCGGGTGATATCGCCCTCCGTTCTCAGCCCGTGATCGTGCCCGAGATGCACGATCGTCTCGCCGCCGGTTTTTTCAATGCTGCGGATTTTATAGGCGTGACGGTAGGGTCCGGGTTTTCGCGGCCAGGGGTCGCCACGCCCGTACCTGGTTATCTCTTTGGGATGCGTGACGATCATCCACCGCCCGCGGAGTTCTTCGCCGGCGGGCAGGTCCGCGTCCACCGCGAAAGTGTCGTCCTCGGCCCCGTCGTACTTGCGCGTGGCGGATATTATCACACCCGTGTATTCCGGAGCGTCCGACTCGAGGTTAACACCGCCGGCGCGAAGATACCGACCGGCCATCAGGTACCCGTCGGCCTTGGCGCCCTTTTGCGAAACCAGACCCAGTTTGCCGTGCATTTCGACGCCGCCGGTGGACATCTCCCTCGCCCCGCCCAGAGAGTAGACAATCGTGTCGGTCTTTGAGTCGGCGTGTTTTATTTCCAGCGCGACCGCGTCGTCGCCGGCATCCAGTCGGCGGACGGAGGTGATTGACGGCTCGCCGTCGTACATGTCGTACACGGCCAGGAATACGGACTTCAGCGACTCGCCTTTACCGACGCGCCGCCGGACCACGAAATGCGGCATCCAGTAGTCCAGCCCGTGCTTGTAGGCCTGGGGTCCCTTACCGGGACACTTGCGCAGCGACGGCGTGCGCCCCAGGTAGAACTTCGCCCGCTCGTCGGCGAACATGTGAATCCGCGTGCCAAGGTCG
Organism: uncultured Planctomycetaceae bacterium; assembly: GCA_964480425.1. GTDB lineage: Bacteria > Planctomycetota > Phycisphaerae > SM23-33 > SM23-33 > CAYYMD01. The sequence continues at coordinate 55,897 of CAYZPY010000001.1, read as the reverse complement.
GGGCGCTCCTTGTAGGTGAAGTCCACGTGGAAATTTTCATTCGGCGTCGCCTGCGACACGTCGCGCAGCAGCGCATCGACGGGCCCCTTGGCGCGGACGCCCATTTGGCCCGGCGGTGGATAGTGGAACGTCTCGCCCTCCTCCAGCAGCGGCATCTTTTCGTCCATCCTGTCCATCTCCAGCGACGCGGCCGCATTTTGCTCGTCCAAGACCGAGCCGTGAATCGAGTAATCGTGCGTCCGCCCGCCGTCGACCTCGAACACGTCCACGAAGTACGGCGCATCGGCGTCGCGACTGTTGAGTATCAGCGTGCGTCGGTAAAGTTTAGCGCCAACATGGGCATAGGCCTTGGTGTTTTCGACCTGCACGGCCGATACTCCCGGACGCCGGTTGAAAAACTCCACGTTGCCGAACGTATCGCCGTTGTCCACCAACCGGCGGTTGACCACCACCTGGTTGTGCGAGAACGGATGCCCCGAATACAGCCGCAGTTGCATGCGGTGATAGGCGATCTCGCCGGACAGTTCCTGTCCGTGGGCGAACCACACCATCGAGAGGTTGTCGCCGTGATTGTGCCCGCCGTTGCGGTTGAAGTTCATCTGCACCTGGACCTGGTCGTCTCCGGTTCCGTCGCCCAGCACGGCCTGTCCGTAGCCCGGCGCCATTCGGCAGCGACTATACCGAAGCGCGAAGGCGAACCCGTACCAGTGTCGCCTGCCGTAGTCGTATCCGGCGTAGGTGTCGTCCAGGGCGTTGACCGCCCCGTTGGGCAGCGTGTAAATCTCCGGGACGTAAATCATGTCGCGGAAATACGGCAGGTCGTCCGCCCCCACGTCCTGGAGGTGCAGCCCGTCTGCCGGGCACACGTAGCCCGGCGGGTCGGACCAGCCCATAATCGCCGAAAAATTTCCGTACGTCTGCATCAGCAGGCCCTTGTGCCCCTGCGGGCCTTCCGGCTCGTGGAGGTCGAAGAAGTACCCGCCGCGCTGCCCGCCCTCGCGCACGCGGGGGCGCTTCATGTGCTGGGTGCACCAGCGGTAGACCGCGTGGGCGGTTGGGGGGTCGTTGGTCGACCAGGCGCCCTTGGCCATCGCCGCGAAAAACGGCATCAGGTTGCCCCAGTTGTCGTCCGAGCGGATGCGAACGAAGTTGATCATCTCGATGAGCAGATCGTCGCGGATGGTCTTTCGCACGTCGTGGCCCAGTTCTTTCGAAAGGTCCGCCATAACGGGGTGGTTCTTTATTGCGTTGTAGGCGTCGAAGAGTTGCGGCTTTATCTCGCGGTTCATCACTGTGTCGAACTTGCCGCCGCGCCAGTCGCGCTTTCGCTTGTCGCGAGGCGTGTAGGTGTATTCCTTGCAGCCGTTGGGGTAATACGAGCGCTTGCAGTCGAAGAACGCCGGGGCGGCTCGCGAACCGTGGCGGTTGAGCCAGTGCGGGTATCGCAGTGCCAACTCGTGCATCACAAGCGCCAGGTGTCGCGCTGCCTTTTTTTCTTTGGCGGCCTTTACGTACCCGGTCAGGCGCGGTATCACGCTGCCCAGGAACCACTTCAGCCGCGGTCCGTCCGTCACGTTGGCGATGTAATACCGCCGCCCGTCGTCGCCCTTGTAATACGGAATTTTTATCTTCTCGCCGCGGACGTTTGTGAAAGTCTGCTCGTCGTCGGGGGGATAATTGTCGTTGGGGAACTCCGTGCCGCATTTTTTGCATGCTGCCGTGAAGGGGTGCTTCGGGCTCCACTTCCAGCCGTGATCTTTCCCGCACACAGGGCACGGCTGGGCGACCGGGGGCTGGTCCGGAACCACGGAAAGTATCCGCTCGAGGTCCACGTCGAGCAGGTCGTCGGGACGGGGCGACTTGTGCTTCGGCGCGGGCCTGGGGGGCGGCGTCCGGTCCAGTTCGGACCTGGTTCGCTCGTATATCCGCCGTATATCTCCCGGCGAAAGATCCCCGGAATCATTCGCCCCCGTGCTTTCGCACGGGGCTAAGACACACACACTCCCCAGCGCAAAAACGACCATGATAATCTTTTGCATCCGTTTCGTTTCCATGCCAATCCTCGCGTCGTAACAATACCCGCGTGCAGCAAACGGCACCCCGAACCCGCCTGCTTTAAGCACACACCGGTCATTGCATTATTTTTTCCAAAGTTCCACGGCTGACAGTTCGACGGGCTTTCGCCTGTTTTCGCCTATCGGCACAAAGTGCAGCACAAGCGTGCCGTCGTCCCGTACGTACAGCGAGGGCACCTCGATCAGGCAGGTCGGCCGGTCGCCGCCGTCCTTTACGAAGAACGGGTTGCCCCCGCTCATCGTCAGGCGGTAGGCGTTATCCTTTGCGCCCCCGCCGGTCACCACCAGCACGTAATCGCCGCGCGTCTCGAGGTTCTCGTAGCGGAAGTTCATTTCGTCCCCCCGCCCCAGTTGACGACCCGCCGCCTGCGTGTAGCCCATGAAACTCTCTTCGATCAGGTGCGGGTGGTCCTGTCCGGCGCCCATGCGGTCCACTGCCACGCGAGTGTAGCCCTTCAGCCGCTTTTGCAGTTCGTCGTGCCCGACGACCTGGACGAAATCCGCGTACTTCGTGCGGATGCTGTTGTCGTGCATCACCCAGTCCACGATGTGCTTGGAGTTTTTCGCCGCCTCGTATCCCAGCCGGTCGCGCAACTGCTGATGATACAGACTTCGCGGCGCGACCGTCTCGCCGAACGATTCCCACGCGACCTTGACGCCGTCGGGACCGAGGTCCCGCGGCTCGCCGGGTTCGGGGTTGGCGTTTTCGTGCTTGTAGCAGCCGATGAACCACTTTGCTGCGTCGCCCGCGTCCTTGGGTAGTTTCAAAGTCCACCGGCGCGAGGCGCAGTTCCAGAACACCGCGGTGGCGTCGTCGGCGCGGTCGTCGGCGCCGGGTCTGGGCAGTCGGCTGCGAACGTTGTCGAACAGCAGTTTCGCGCCCGCACCGCCGGCGGTTTCGACCACGCCCTTGTCGTCGCCGCTGCGGCAGTCCAAGAACACGTTGCGCCCCGTCCGGCCTGTGGAACTGAATCCGCTGCGGCAACTCCGCGCGAAACACCGCTGCACGAGCACATCCCTGCCGGCCACGTGGAAGCCCCGCCGCGGCGCATCGGCGGGACCGAACCGCAATTCACGCCCCACCACGTGCGTGCTGTCTTCGACGGTGATTTGCATGCTGTCCGCGACGCTGACGCCGACCTTGACGAAATCCGTCAGGCGCACGTTCCGCACCCAGCAGTCTTCCGCGTTTTTTATAAGCACGCCTCCCCCGGCAAGGTTCCGCGCCGCCGGCGCGCCGGGCTTGCGTGTGCTTTTCGATATCATCCGCAGGTTCTCAACGGCGCTGTTGCGCACCTGCCTGCTTTGTCGGCCTGCTATCTTCACGGCGAACCCTTCGCCGCCGGACGATATCCGCGGACAAATCAGGTGCGTGCCGATGTGTTCCTCGCGCCCCTGTCCCCGCAGAACCACGCCGTCGGCGCCGATGCTCAGCGTGCCGTCGAGGTAATACTTGCCCTCCCCCAGCAGCACCGCGCCCCGCATGCCGTCCCGGTCCGCCTTCATTGCGGCGACCTTGTCGATGGCCGACTGTATCCGCGACGTGTCGTCCTTGCCGTCGTGGTCGGGCCTCACTACGACCTTGACCTCGACCATGGGCAGTTTCACGCCGCCGCCCCTGTACCCGGCGCAGGAGAAGTCCGCGATGGCGGGCCCGTCGCCGCCCATTGATTCATATTCGAGCTTTCCGTCGTCGCCCCAGGTCGCCCAGCGGCTGAGGTTGTTTACCTGCGCCGTGAAGGCGTCGTCCATGGCCGGTTCGTAACGCTTTGGCGTGAACGGCTCGTAAGTTTTGGTGTAATTTTTCCTGCCCGCGGCCTGGGCCTGCCAGTCCATCTGCCGGCGGGAGTTTTTCACCGCCTCCGGTCCGAGGCGCTCGGCAAGTTGCGCCTCGTAGAGACTGCGCGGTTCGACCGTCTTTGCGAACGACCGCCACACCGCCTGCCCTGCGCACGGGCCATGCCCCAGCAGCAAGGGCCCCTTGGTCCGCCACCAATCGCGATGTTCACTGATGTCGCGGTCGGTTTGTGTCGGGTAGCAACCGATAGCCCACTTGTACCCTGTCGGCAGGTACTTCCGCGGGGGTGTCGAGACAATAAAAATCGGCATCCCGCAGTTCCAGAACGTGGTGTAATTGTCGCGCCACTGCGAGCCGATTCGCGAGCCGGACTGTATCTTGCCCTCCACGTTGTCGTATAGACATCCGATTTTGTACGGCTTGTGCGAGCCGCCCTCGCCGTGATCGTCAAATGTGCGGCAATACAGGAACACCTTGGGCCCGTTTCCCCCGCCGATGTTCAGCGCGTGTCGGCAGCCGTGAACCTCGCACCGCTGCACCAGCGTCCGCCCGGCCGAAAGGTGTATTCCGTAACGCGCCACGTAACGCGTCCATTCGTAATAACTGCCCTTGTCCAGGAACATTGTGCAGTCCTGCACCGTCTGGCGGTTGCCGTGAATCATAATCCCCACGTAGTGAAATCCCTTTACGTAAACGTCGCGCACCCAGCAGTCCGTCCCGCTTATCACGATGCCCTTGCCGCGGTGTCGCAGGGGGTCCACCATTCCTTCATAGGTCTTCTTTTGGCCGCCTATCCGCTTCCAACTGTTGCGGTAGCGGATGACCCGTCCGCCTTCCCACTTGGTCCACTGCCGGTGCACCGGCGTCCACTGCGATTCCATCCGCAGGTTCTCGATGCCCGAGTTGCGTACAACGCCCGAAGAGTCCGGGCGCGACATTTCGCGCACGCGCCCCCCGCCGTATCCAGCCGCTATCGAGTGAAACAGCGGCTCTTCCAGGACGAGTTTGTCGCCGCGGACCTCCGCGACGGTCGTCGTCCACGACCTGCCTTGCCCGTTCCATTCGAAGTACTCCGCCCGCTGGGTTCCGTCGGGATACTCCTGCCATATCGGGTCGGGGTGCCACGCCTCGCCCCGACGCTCGTTATTTCCGCAGTTAATCTGCACCAAGTCACCCGCCTCGAAGCCCTCGGCGGAGCTGACGGTCACGACATTCGCGCCCGAAGGCACGTATTGGTCGATGATGTCCGCCGAGCCGCGCTTTTCGCCGCGGCGGCGTCCTCTTTGGGACTTCTTGTTTTCGGGGCTCTCAATCCGCACAAGGTAACCCCGCTTGTCGGAATATCCGGTCTCGGGCGTCTGGTCCCCGGGATATTCCGGGGCGACCAGGACGGTCCCGTTTTCGCCCGCGCCCTGTCCCCGCAGCACCACGCCCGAGGCGCGTATCGTAACGTGCGTGAGTATTTCGTACCGCCCGGCGTCCAGCAGCACCGCGCCGCGCAGGCCGTTTTTGTCGGGCGCCGTTTGCGAGACTCTGTCTATGGCCGACTGTATCCGAGGCGCGTCGTCGGCGTCGGCGGCGTCCGGACGGACCGTCGCCTTTACGTCCGCAAGCGGTATCGCCACGCCGCCTTCCATGTAACCGGCGCGGGAGTAATCCGGAATCCGATTGCCCCACTTGTCCATCGGTTCGTAGACGAGTTTGCCGTCGGACCCGAGGCGGACGCATTGCCCTGCGGGGAGACCTTCGCGCGCGGGGGCGTATCCTGCCTGCAAAACGAGAATCGCAGCGATTGCTGAGCATAAAAATATTCTGGAGTTCATGTGTTTATCCTTTATGTCGTGCGGCATTGCGACGGATTAACCGCATTGTACGCATTAAACCCGCGCGCCGCGAGTCGGTATCGCCGGCAAATGCGCCCCGGTCGGGGGGAAAATCCGCCCGGGGAAAATTTTCCGGCAAAAATATTTACTATTTCAAGCCGACCGCTGGTCTTGCCGAAATAAGATAACACTGTTGGGGCAGTTGGGGATAAAAGTACAACTTTATCTTGGAGAACGTCACATGAGGGTACGGGATCTTTTCAACAAATCGGGCGGGCAGGATGTCGTGTCGGTAGGACGGCAGGACAGCGTGACACTGGCTTCACAAAAAATGTACGAGCACAGGATAGGATGCGTGGTGGTGACCGATTCCGCAGGCCGACTGGTCGGCCTGCTCTCCGAGCGCGACGTGCTTCGCCGCTGCCACATGGCCGAAACAACCTGCGCCGACACGAAAGTCGAGCAGGTGATGACCGTGTCGGTGCAGGTATGCAGCCCGGACATGACACTGGCGGACGTCGAGTCGCTGATGGTCAATCGGGGAATACGGCACATTCCCGTCGTATGCGAGGGAAAAACCGTAGCAATGCTATCGGCCAGAGACCTGATGAAATGGCGAGCCGATGAACAGAAGCGCGTCCACGAGTTGACCGTCTTCTCGCTGGCAAAACTGGCCGAATCACGCGACATGGACACCGGAATGCACCTGGAGCGCGTGCGCGAATACACCACCGTCGTGGCGCGGCGCCTCTTGGAAAACCACTCCTACGCCGACCAGATCGACGACAGGTTCATACGGCTCGTCCGGGCCGGTAGCGCCCTGCACGACATCGGAAAAGTAAGCATACCCGATTGCGTGCTGCTCAAGCCCGACCGACTGACCCAGGACGAATTCGAGATCATGAAAACGCACACCACCCGCGGCGCCGCCACGCTGGAAGAGGTCCTCGTCCAGCACCAAGAAGCAACGTTCATCAAAATGGCCAGGGACATAGCGCTGAGCCATCACGAACGGTGGGACGGCACCGGATATCCTCAGGGTCTGGGCGAAAATGAGATCCCCCTGGCGGCCAGAATCTTCGCCGTCTCGGACGTCTACGACGCGCTGGTCTCGCGGAGAATATACAAGGAGCCGTTCAGCCATACCGTGGCCGCAAAGATAATCGCCGAAGGCCAGGGCACGCACTTCGACCCGCAGGTCGTGCGCGCCTTCCTTTCGGAAAGCGACAGGTTCAAGGAAATACTCGATCAATACAGCGACGTGGAGAAAGCGGCGGCCTGAACGTGAGGTCTTCGCACGGCGGACACAACAACGGGCGTTTATCCGACCCTTGCGCCAAAGACAGTAAGGAGTGATTACATTGACGGAAACAGAAGTGAAAAGCAAGGGGCTTAACCGTTCATCCGGCGTAGTTACGGTAAGGCAGGACGATAATCTGTCAACCGCCGGTGAAAAAATGCGCAAACACGAAGTCGGATGCGTTGTCGTGGTCGACGACGAGAAAAAACTCGTCGGCATACTCTCCGAGCGCGACGTGATAGTGAACGTGATGGCCAGCGACAAGGTCCCCGCCCGGATGGAGGTGCGGGAGGTGATGACGCCCGACGTACATTCCTGCCCGCCCGGAACGCACATCGGCGAAATTCAGCGGATAATGGACGAAAACCACATCCGTCACGTGCCCATTGTAGAAGACGGGCGACCCGTGGGTATGGTTTCGGCCAGGGAAGTGCTGCGATACAACAGGAACCGCCAGGCCGATATGAGGGGCGCCGCCGAGCAGGTCGCGGGAATGTTCGCCTCCCTGAGAAGCGTCGACTTCGAGGAGCTGGTAAATCTCATAACCTACGAGGTGCCGCACATGCTCGGGGCAGAAAGGAGCGTGCTGTGCTTCAAGGAGGCATACGCACACCAGAGAGACTCCTTCCAGATCCACCGATCCTCGTGCCAATGCCCCTACGGCGAACTCGTCGAGCACGCCAGGTCGCTGAAGCACAACCGAAGCTGCCTGACCTTCGGGCAGGACGCGCCGGACACCTGCCTGAAAAACAAAACCTGCGGCGACAACGTCGTCGTGCCCCTGGGCGTCTCGACCATAAAAACGCACGACAACGAGGAATCCAGCCCCGTCGAGGATTACCTGTGCATGTGCGAATTCAGGGATTCAAACGGAAACGACGACGAACTGTTCGAATACAAGCTCTCGCTGCTGGAAGAAGCGCTCTCGGTGCACCTTGCCAACGCAAAACTGTTCGAAAAGTATCAGATCGCCAGGCGCGAGTCACTCCAGGACGTGCTGACCGGGCTGGGAACGCGTCGGCTGATGGAGATTAAACTCCGTGAGGAGTGCGACCGCTCGGCGAGGTACGCTACACACTTCTCGCTGGTCATCATAGACGTGGACAACTTCAAATACATCAACGACCACTTCGGGCACGTCGCCGGCGACCGCGTGCTGGTGAGCATGGCCAAGGCCCTGGAGAGCGAAACACGACGCACCGACACCGCATGCCGCTACGGCGGCGACGAGTTCGTCCTCATTATGCCCGAAACCGACGTGTACCAGGCCGAAACCGTCCTGAAGCGCATCCGCAACCGCATACACGATATCGATATCCTGAACGTCCCCGGGTTGAAGGTCAGCTGCGGACTGGCGGGTCTGGACGGCAGCGAAAACGTCTCCGCCGCAAAGCTGCTGCGACGTGCCGACGCCGCACTGCATCTGGCCAAACGCAACGGCGGCGACCAGGCAACGTGCTGGGACGACCTCAGCCACCACTTCAGACAGTGTATGCTGGAAGAAGGTCAAAACTGACACCGCCCGAAGATACCATCGCCACGCCACACAAAACAGGGCCGGCCAAAAGACCGGCCCTTTTACATGCGCAACTCTGCGTCGAACGAATGGGCCGTACTGGACTTGAACCAGTGACCTTCTGCGTGTCGAGCAGACGCTCTGTCCAACTGAGCTAACGGCCCGCGACGGTAAAGCGCAAAGTAACCGGCACGGAGGTTATTGTCAAGCATGGCGGGAGAACCCGGACGCGTATTTCCTGCGGCGGGCGCCCCAATAGCGCCGGGGCATATTCGCCGGGGGCGAAAATTGGTCTTTCCAGGCCGGTGCGCATGCCTTAAATATCACTCCAAGGATAATCAAGATGAAACGGACCGGTTCAATTCGCCCACAGGCCGGAAAACTCGCAACCACCGGTCTTGCGTTGTTCGTGGTAGTGGCGGGCTGTGCGACGTCCCGCGCTGCCGACGGTTCGCCGACCGTCTTAGTGGCAGCCGGGGATTCGGGCGCGCGCAGCAGGTCCGCGGCGGACTTCGCCTGCGACGGGAAGGGCGACCAGGAGCAGATTAACGCGGCGATCCGCTCGCTACCGTCGACCGGCGGCGTCGTGAAGTTGGCAGAAGGCACATTCGACATCCGAAAGACCCCCGGTGCGCCGGGCGGCGTGATAATCGCACGCAGCAACGTTACGCTCGCCGGGCGGGGCGACGCCACACGCCTGGTCCAGGCGGCGGGGCAGAACACCAACGTGATACGAATCATCGGCGACGGCGTGGGACACGTCACCATACGCGACCTTGCCATCGACGCCAACCGTCGCGAGAACCCAATCCACGCCGGCGACCCGCAAATCCCGCACGATCGCTTCGAGTACTGCGGCATCAAGGCGTATTACCGCTCGCCGGGCGGGGCGCCGGGCAGGGCTGTGCACGACATCACGGTGCGCCACTGCCGCGTGATGAATGCGCGTAGTCTCGGCGTCATGCTGGACGGGATTAACGTGCAGGTTTATGGAAACGTCCTTGGCGACGCCGGCGACGACGCCGTGGAGGTGCTGACAGGCCCGGCGGTCATCCGCGACAACTACGTCGTCATCGCGGGCCGCACCCACTGCGCCGTCGGCAGCGACGAGGCGAACAACGTCATCATGTCGGACAACATAGTGCGCGTGAAGCGCGGCGGGCGCCTGGACATCGGCTTTCGCTCCTGGGTCGGGAGCGACCGGCACGTCATAGCCGACAACATACTCGTGGTCGAGGAGGGCGGAACCTGCACAACAGCGATGGACATCCGCGGGCGGGGCGCGGTCGTCTCGGGCAACAACGTCTTCGGCGGCAATGCAGGTCGGCCCTCGCGGCTGCGGATAGCGTCGGGCGGGGTGATACTGACCGACAACGTGCTGGAAAACGTCGTCGTCGACCTCGACGACCGCACCGGCGAAAACAGGCCCATCGTCATTGCAGACAACATAATGCACAACTCGCGCCCGGAGCACCGCAAGGGCGAACTGCTGCGGAACAACGGCAAGGCCTGTCCGTCGCCCTCCGACAGCGAGAACCGGGCGCTGCTTACGGGATTGGCACTGGGCGTTGGTGTGCTGGCGGCGGCGGCCGTAATTCTGCACATACCGTTTGTGCGTAAGTGTTTGCGATTGACCAGATGAATTAAGTACTATTATTGTCGGAACTGAAAACCTTGCGCAGTTCGTCCCTTTGGGGGTAGTTCACCAGCACAGCCCTCCTGCGGCCATGGAATACGAAACAACTCGCCGCCGCCACCGCAGAGGCCCCGCCCTGTCGCACCGCCTGTGCGAAGTGCTCCACGTTGCCCGCCCCGCCTGATGCGATTACGGGAATATCCACCGCGTCTGAAACCTGTCGTATAAGTTCCAAGTCGTATCCGGACATCGTGCCGTCGCGGTCCACCGAGGTGAGCAGGATTTCCCCGGCCCCGCGGCGCGCCATCTCCACGGCGTGTGCGACGGGTTCCCTGCCCGTCTTGCGCCTGCCCCCGGCTACGCACACTTCGTACCGCCCGAAAAGGCGCTTGCGCACGTCTATGGAGACCACCACGCTCTGGGCGCCGAATTCTTCGGCAGCATGGTTGACGAGGTCCGGATTCTCCACTGCCGCCGTGCCGATGATGACCTTCTCGAAGCCCAGTTGCAGGACCTCGCGGGCGTCGTCCAGGCGGGCGACGCCCCCGCCGTAGCTGAGCGGCATGAATGCGTTGGATGCGATGCTGGAAAGCAGGTTCAAGTCAGGCCCGCGCCCGTCGGGTCCGGCGGATATGTCAAGCACGCCCAGTTCGTCGACCTCCATGTCGTTGAAGAGTTTGACGATGTTGATGGCGTCGCCGAGGTACACCGGGTCCTCGAAACGGGTGGTCTTGACCATTCCCGTATCTTTGAGCAGCAGGCAGGGGATTACTCTGACCTTGACCATTTTCGGATATCGCGGCCGTCGCACCTTTGCGCGCCGTAATAAATCGCCGCGCTTAGTCCAGGTACTTGAAGTAAAGTATAGGCGAAAGCAGTCCGAGTTTGCATGCCAGTTTCAGCGGGCGCCGAAACGCCCGGATGAAGGGATAGTAACTGGGGTAGTCGTGGAAGGACTTGGGCGGGGCCAAGAGTATCTCCTCCCACCGGTCGCGCGTCAGGCCCAGCTTGTTCAGAACGTACTGGACGAGTTCCTCGTCGGCTTCGTACGTCTGGGTCCGCAGTTCCTGAAGCGCCTCGTCTCGCGTGCGCTGTCCGGAGCGCACCAGTGCCGACAGTTCCAGGCGTCGCTTGTCTATGTCGAACTTAGGCCCGAACAGCGCGGTCTGGACGAAGTGCGTGTATGAGGATTCGTGATGGTGCCCGCCGTAATATTTCCAGTCGAGTTCGTCCTCCAGCAGTCTCATCACCTCGTCGTGGCGGTAGCGCCCGTAATTCAGAATGGGAACCGCCTTTATGCGCCTGATGACGTTGTAATACAAATACTGCCCGATGGTGAAATTCGGCACGGTTTTTTGTTTTTTCCGGCCGAACCTTCGACGGATGCTGCGGATGTACCTTCCGTCCATATACGTCCATTCGATGGGCGCGATGCCCTCGGTTCTAAATGAGTGCCCGATTACCACGTACCTGACGCCCTCGCGCGCCGCCGCCTGGTGAAGCGCGCCGTGAATCGCAACGTCCGTGGGTATCTCCGCCTCGGGAACGGACGCCTCCAGGAATGCGATCTGGAGGTCCTTGAACTCTTCCCAGTCGGCCACGTGCGTGTACAGGTCCACGTTGAGTCTGGTGCAGGCGTTCTTTATGTTGCGCACGGCCAGTTCTATGTCCCACCCGTTGTCGAAGTGGACCGCCAGGGGCCTAAGGCCAACCTGCACCGCGCGGTAGAGCGAATATGTGCTGTCCCTGCCGCCGCTTACCCCCACGATGCAGTCGTAGGGCTTTTTCCGCCCGGCGCGCTTTATTTTTTCCACCAGTCTTTTTAGGCGGCGCTCGCCCTCGGCGCCGAGCGGGTAGCGTTTTTCCAGTTCGTCGTGCGCGCGGCAATACTGACAAACGCCCGCCGGGTCGAACCTTATTCCCGGAAGGGAAGTGTCGCTGACGCACCTTGTACAAATACGGTAAGGTTTCATGCCAATCCGAATTTACGCTCCGTCCCGCCGGACCGGGATCCGGAATGATAATAACGTTCGCCCGGCAATGCAAATATTCGCCCCCCCCGGCGCCGTAGGCGGGATTACGTCTTGTAAAATCACCCGCCCGGCGATAGTATTCGCACGCTTGCCGAGACGGAGATTTTATTAAGCGATTCAGGGCAAATTCATCCGTTTAATGCGTCAGCCATGTATGAAGGCAAAACAATAGCCGTCGTCGTCCCGTGCCACAACGAACAGGACCAGGTCCCCGGCGTTCTGGAGAGCATGCCCCGCTTCGTGGACGCGGTTATCGTGGTTGACGACGCCAGCACGGACCAGACCGCCGACGTCGTCGAGCGGCACATCCGGGACAATAGCGCCGCCGACAGGATGTTGCTGATCCGCCACGAGAAGAACCAAGGTGTCGGCGCCGCCGTCCGCACCGGATACCGGGAGGCGATAAGTCGCCGCATCGAAGTCGCCGCTGTGATGGCCGGAGACGGGCAGATGGACCCCAGGCAGTTGAGGTTCATCGTCGCGCCGGTGGCAAAGGGGCAGGCAGACTACGCAAAGGCAAATCGCCTCTACTACCGCAAGGCGTGGGAACTGATCCCCACAAAACGCTACCTGGGCAACGCCTTCCTGTCCATGCTCACCAAGATAGCCAGCGGATACTGGCACATTGCCGATTCCCAGACCGGCTTCACCGCCATCAGTCTCGAGGCGCTTGAGACCATCGACCTGGACGACCTGTATCACGGATACGGATACCCCAACGACCTGCTGGTGCGCCTGAACATTTATAACTTCCGCGTGGCGGACGTGCCGCTCAAGCCCATCTACAACGTCGGGGAGGTCTCCAAGATGCGCCTGGCCGCGGTCGTCCCCCGCATGACGTGGTTGATATTCAAAAGTTTCTGCCGGCGGATGTGGCGCAAATACGTCGTCCACGATTTTCACCCGCTGGTGTTCTTTTATCTGTGCGGAATGACGCTGACCGTGCTGGGTTTTGTGCTGTTCGTGCGAATGATCTGGATCTGGATATCCGCCGGGGAGATTCCGCCTCTCAACGCCCTGGCGTGGGTGTTCTGCACCATAAGTTTCATCCAGTTCACACTGTTCGCGATGTGGTTCGACATGGAAAGCAACCGCAGTCTGGACCGCACTCTCAGGAGCAGTTCGCTGGGCAGCCCGCAATCCGGACACGCCCCGGTAAAATCCCGCGCCGAAAAAACACCCGGCGATAATGTCGAATGAATCCAGCCCGCCGCCCCGACACGCGCCGCAAGTGCTTATCATGCAGACAAACGCCAATCAGCCGGACCGCGACGAACGCAAACACACGCTCCCGCAGGGTCAGACGCACCCGGCGGGCGCCGAGGTCAAAAAGAAACGCTCCTGGCCCGCCAGAATCGCAATAATAATGCTGAAGATCGCCGTCTTCGCCGTGGTGGCGTATTTCGTGGCAAGGGCGCTGGCGGACCAGTTGGGGCGGATATCTTGGGAACGCCTCGAGGTGAGCATCCCGTATCTGCTGGCGTCGCTGGGGTGCGTTGTGGCGGCGTGGAGCATCCTTCCCCTGGCGTACATTCTGATGCTCAGGCGACTATGCAGGGATCTGCCCTGGGGAGCACTGGCGGGGGGAATAATGGTGGCACAGCTGGGCAAATACGTGCCGGGCAAGGTCGCCAGCCCGCTGGGAATGGTGTATTACCTCAGGACGCACGGGGTGGACTCCAAAAGCGCGCTTGGCAGCATAATAATCACCGACGGGCTTTACATCGTGGTGGGGCTGCTGACGGGCTTTCCGCTGATGCTGTGGGGTCCATACGCGCGCCGGCTGCCGCTGGCGTGGGCGTGGTGCCCGGCGCTGATGATTATCGCACTGGCGTGCCTCCATCCGCGGATATTCTCGGCGATGATGAACTTCGCCCTTAAGCGACTGGGAATGGCGCCCATCCAGACCCTGCCGGGGTTCCGCAATTACATCGCGCCCGCCGCGGCGCTGCTGGTGCAGTTCGTCCTGATGGGCGCGGGGGTATGGCTGATGGCGCGATCGCTGGGCGAAATATCCCCCCGGCTGCTTGCGACCTGCGTCTCGGCGCTTGCGCTTGGAAACACGCTGGGATTCATGGTCTTGTTCATACCGGCCGGCATTGGTATACAGGAGTTCGCCATACTGGCGCTGTTCACCCCGATGGTCGGCGTGCACGCCGCCATGCTTGCGGTGGGCATGAGACTGTTCAGGACAACGGCGGACATACTCCTGGCCGTAGTCGGAGCGATACTGCTGGTGGCGGCGAGGATAAAAAAGCCCGCACGTCGCGCCGGCGCGCCCGGCGCGGCGCGGGCCGAATAAAAAATGACAAGCCAAACCAAACAGCAATCCGTCGAGATGATAGAAAGCAAGTACGCCACCACCCATCCGCTGGAGCGTCTGCTGCTGCGGAGGTTCTTTAAGAGATTCCAGCGCATGCTGGACCGCGCCACCGGGGAGATTCTCGACGTGGGCGCCGCCGAGGGCGACCATTACCGGTTCTTTTCGCCCCGGACCCTCAGGCGCGGCGTAACCGCCCTGGAAATCAACCCCCAGTGCCTGCCAAGACTCAAAAAATGCTCCCCGCACGTCAGGGCGGTCGAGGGCTCGATTTACGATTTGCCCTTCGGCGACGATTCGTTCGACACCGCAGTCTGCTCGCAGGTGCTCGAACACCTCGACGACCCCGAGGCGGGCATGCGCGAACTCTGCCGCGTGGCCAGGGAGCGTATTATCCTGAGCGTCCCCCGCGAGCCGATATGGCGAATCTGCAACATGCTGCGGGGGATGCACCTCAGCGATGCGGGCAACACGCCCGGACACGTGCAGCACTGGTCCAAGCGCTCATTCGTCAGATTCGTAAGCCGATACGCCGACGTCCGGGAAGTGTCCTGTCCTTTCCCCTGGCTGGTGGTTCAGGCCAGACCCAGACCGGCGACGGTGCGCGCCGCGTCGGGAAAGCCCTTCGCCACGCGGGCAACGGCGAGCGGGGCGGGCGGGCTGAGGATAATGTTCGACGTTACGCACCCGGCACAAGTTCACTTCTTCAAAAACTGCATAAAGCGACTCGAACAGGCCGGGCATCGCGTGCTGGTGACCTCGCGAAAAAAGGACATCACTCTCGAACTGCTGGAACAATACGATATTCCAAACGTGTGCCTCTCACACCAGCGCCCCGGGCTGATGGCCTTGGGTCTGGAGCTGTCGTTCCGGGCGATAAGACTGCTGATCGTGGCAAGACGATTCAGACCTCACGTCATGGTTGATCGCACGGGGTTGTGGTTTTCGCCCATCGCAAGGATACTGGGTACGTCCTCTATTGTGTTTCAGGACACCGAACACGCCAAGTTCGAGATGGAAATCGGACCGCGGTTCGCCGATTACATATGCACGGGCTCGGGATACTTAAGGAACCACGACCCGGGACATATCAGGTACCGCGGCACGCCGCACCTGTCATACCTGTCGCCGAAATATTTCAAACCGGACCCGGGCATACCGGTCAGGTACGGGCTTGGCCAGGACAAGCCGTATATAATTTTCCGACTGGTCGCCTGGCAGGCGGGGCACGACATCGGACTGTCAGGACCCACAAAAGGACAAATCGTCGAGGTGGTTAATCGTCTCTCGAAATATGCGAGGGTGCTTATAACGTCCGAATTGCCGCTCAGCGCGCCCCTGGACAAATACAAATGCAATATAGCGCCCCACCACATGCACGACATACTGGCCGGGGCGCGCCTCTACATCGGCGACGGGGGCAGCATGGCCGCCGAGGCCGCCGCCCTCGGCGTGCCCTCGGTATACTGCAACAAGCTCAAGACCGGGTACATTTACGCACTCCAGCGCGATTACTCACTGGTGGTCAACCTGGATTCGCTCAGCGAAGGCGTAGTCCGGGCAGAGCGAATTCTACAAGACCCCCGCTCGGCGGACCTGTGGACGCGCAGACGCCGGAAACTGCTCAACGACAGTCAGGACGTAATGGAATTCATGTATAACACCATAATCCGCGTCGCCCAGGGCAAATCGCCCCTGTGAGGCGCGTGCGAAATATTTCACCATCGCGCCGCGGACAAAAAAGAATCAGACAATGGAACCGATAAAAACCCACAGTCGCCCCACAGCCCGCTGGACACTCATCACTGCGGCGTCGGCGGCGGTCCTTTACGCCCCGCTGTGGACCGGGCAGTGGATACCCGCCAGCGACAGCACCTTCTACCTGTCCCTGGCCAGAAACATCTTCCAGGGCCGGGGATACACCTTCAACAACCTTCCTGTCGTGCCCGCCGCGCCGCTTTGGCCTTTTATGCTGGCGGGCCTGATGCGAATCAGCCCGTCCTTTGCGTTTCTCAACGCCGTGCCGCTGGCATGCATGACGGGCGCGTTGACCCTGTGGCATCGCATCCTGTGCCGGTTTGTATCGCCCCAAAAAGCGTTCGGACTGGTGCTCCTGTCCGCCCTGCTTTATAACTGCTTTTATCTCTCCAACAAGCCGTACAGCGACGCGTTCTTCTCGCTGATAATGGCCGGGTGCCTCCTGCTGGGCGTACAGTTCGCCCAGGGCGAGCGGTCCCCCCTGCGCATGGGTGCGATTATCCTGCTGGCGGCGGCGCTGCCCGCCATCAGGTGGGCGGGGATAATATTCG
Source organism: uncultured Planctomycetaceae bacterium (assembly GCA_964480425.1). Classification (GTDB taxonomy): domain Bacteria; phylum Planctomycetota; class Phycisphaerae; order SM23-33; family SM23-33; genus CAYYMD01. The sequence goes on along the minus strand of CAYZPY010000001.1, from coordinate 39,087 downwards.
GCCCGCTGGTTGTCGCCGCGCTGCTGGCAGGGCGTATTACCCCCCGTCTCGACAGGCAGTGGCTGGCGGCACTGCTTACCGCCGCCACAATGCTGGTGTCGTTCTTCGCACTGCGCACCGTGGTTAAAAACAACGCGCTGGCCGGGCTCGCACGTACCGAGACCCGTCTTAAAATCGACAAGTTAACATCCATCGAGACCACCTACAGCAGACCCAAGAACATTAAAAAAAGGGTCGTGCCCGACAGCGAGCAGGAAATGTGCAAATTCAAACGCCGACTGGCGCGATCGGGAGACTGGCTGGGGCATTTTTTCTGGCCGCCTGCACAGATGACAAATCACCTGCCCGTGTCGGCGTTCGTCGCCTGCGCGCTGGGCTGGCTGGTCACCGCGATGTTCGCCGTTGACGCGCTTTGCCGGGTCAGAAAATTAAACTGGATGTGGGCGGGCGCGCTGGTTTACCTGGTGATCCTTTTTTTCATCTGGATGCGGGCGAACACCCGGTACCTTGCGCCTATAGCTCCGCTGTGGATACTGGGTGTGACAAGGGGCGCCGCCTCGGTAGGGGCGGTCATACCACGCCGATGGTGGACGATGACCTGGCGCGGATTGGCGGGGGCGTTTGTGGCGAGCATCGTGTTGTGCAACCTGCCCCTTTGGGGCATAAGCGCGTGGGTCATCCGACGGGGCGACTTCTACGGGGCGTATCACGCCGGGCAATGCGACTCGCTGGTCAGGGCGGCCAAAGTGCTTCGCAGCGCCGCGGTAGGCGACGACGAAGTCGCCGTGGGATACAACTACGTGAACCTCGGCACAAGAAAGGCGAATTCCTTCGCCCTCCGCGCGCTGAACTTACTCACAAACCGCACCGTGCGCGTCGTGCCGAAAAACATCTCCGACCAGCCGCACAGAACCAAACTGCGATTGTGGCTGAGGGACAACTCCGTAAAATATTACGTTTACCGTCCCCCGGTGGTGCCGTGGCGCCTGTGGCACTTTCGCTCGAGGCGTCTGCACGAGATGTTGACCGGCCGAAAGGTCCCGCCCCCCGGGCCTTATTTCGAACTTTACGAACTGAAAAACGACAATCTCGTGCGCATCGAACTGGATACATCCGCACCCGTGCAGGTCAGGAGCGTGCCGGGCGTCGAAAACACCGCCGGGCATTAGCGGAAGCGGCAAGGCGGGCCGCCGACTTTTTGGCCGTTGCTTTATTACACCGCGGCGTGGAACGCCGTCGCGCCTGGTGAGCCGACGATGACGAAAATTATCGTCCACAGAGATGAAATCATGCAATCTTTCGACTCGAAACTGCGCGTATCGCTGGCGGGGCAGTTGCGCGGGCGAATACTGGATTGCGGCTGCGGGAAGGGACTGTTCCATAGCCACCTTAACCGCGGGACTAACGGGGTAATCTCGCTGGACATTCGCAAAGAGGCGCTGGCGAACCTTTCCGGAACGCGTGTGGCGGCGCACTGCGCCCGGACGCCCTTCGTTGACGACACCTTCGACGCGGTCTGGGCGTGCGCGGTGCTGGAGCACACGACACGACCGGCCCTGGCGGAATGGATCCGCATCACCAGGTGCGGCGGGCGGATAGTAACCATCACGCCCAACCGCCATTCGCCGTGGGACTGCATCAATAAACTCTTGGGCATGCGAACCTGGTCGGACCGACCCGAGCACGTGCGACTCTACAGCGTCGCCGAGCTGCGATTCTACGGCCCGGTCCACGGCGAAACGCGGTTCTTGCCGTTTGGGGCCGAACTGTTCCGGCGATGCCCGCAAATCTCACACGTCCTGGTCCTCGACCTGAAGGTGACCGATGAACTGAAACGCAAAGTGCGGCGGCGGTTCCCCCAACTCTACAATGCCCCCCCGCCCCAGGTCGCGAAAATCCGCATATCCTGACCGCCGGCGCAGTTTGCCGGCGGACAACGCAATAGCGCCCGGACTTTTATCGCCTTGGGCGCGCCGGCGAGGGAACTTATAATTTCCCGTACTCGCACGCAGAAACAAATATGCCGCCCGCTACAAACGACAACAACGAATCACCAGGCCGGTTCAACCTCGCAAGGCCTGCAAAAAGACGATTCGCCCTCGGCGCGATTAACCTGGCGCTGACCGCGGTGATCGTGTACTTCGTGGGCAGGGAAATATACAAGAGGTTCGCCGATATCCGCTGGGCGACCGTCAGCATCGATTACATTTACCTTGCCGCCGCCGCAGCAGGCGTGCTTGCCAACCGCCTGTTCACCGTCCAGGCCAACAGGGCGATGATCACGGCGTTCGACCAGCGGCTGACGCTGCGGCAGGTGGCTGGCATTACGTGGACCGCTTCTTTGGCGCGGTACCTTCCGGTCAAGTTCAGCGCCAGCGTGGGCATGACGGTCCTGCTGGTGCGCCACGGCGTACGCCTGGCGGTGGCGATGGTGCTGTCGGTGCTGACCACCGCGATATCGGTGGCCCTGGGCGTGATACTGGCGCTGCCTTTGCTGGTCCTCCATGAGGTAATGGAGTTTTCGACCCTTCGGTGGTTGTTATCCGCCGCCGTCATCGTCGCCGGCGTGGCGTTTCTGCATCCGGCGGTGTTCATCAGGGTGCTCGACTGGATTCTGCTGCGTTTGCGGCGCAGGCCTTTGGCGATCCGTCCCGACCCGCGCTGGTACCTTGCCGGGGCGGGTTACGTCGCCCTGCGATACGCCGCGGCGTGTTTCACCACGTGGATGGTCGCCTGCGCCCTTACCGACGTGCCGGCGGGCGACGTGCTTCCGGTGGCAGGGGCAACGGTCCTTGCCGCCGTGGCGGGCGTGGCGGCGTTCTTCGCCCCGGCCGGGATAGGCGTGCAGGAAAGCATCTACATCATCCTGCTTACGGACGTAATCGGCGCCGCAAACAGCGCGATGCTGGTGATCATGCTGCGCCTGATGCTGATAACCACCGACGCGGCCGCCGGATTGCTGGGCTGGGGCGTGCTGCTGAGGCCTGCACGACGAAAAAATCATGCCGCACGACCCGGCGCTAAAATACCACAATAACCGGGCGCACCGGCGCCTATAATTCGTATCCGTACCGAATCAGCAGCGGAAAAGTCATTCCCGTCACAATCGCCCTTGCCGCGTGCGGCATCTTTCGGCGCCACTCGACGTCCGGGGATATGTCCACACGACCCATCTGAAACCGCGACGGATTGCCCGAGGGAACGTGATCGTTTTCGAACGTAACCGTATTGCCCTCCACCGGTCCCGGCGGGCGCTCCAGGCCGCAGATCTTCGCTACAATCTCGTTGAGCGTCTGTTGAGGCCGGCGGGTGAAATCCTCGTAACGCACTACATCGTAATGCCTGCTGCGGCCCCGCAGCGTGCGGACCAGCCCGTGGGATATAATCCACCGCGCGGCGCTGTTCACCGGCGAGCGTCGAATCAGAAATCCCGCGTCCTGATAACCGTCCAGCGGTATTCTCCGCCGGCGCCGCCGCTCGGAATACGCCACCGCGCGAGAATCCCTCACCAGGTGCACCACGGACAGTTCGATCTGGGGCATATTGCTCAGCACCAGCCCGTGGAAGCCCACCTTCGAGGCGTCCACTATATATTCGCACCGGGTAACATCCTTAACGGCGCGGTAGAAGCGCAGCAGGTCGCGTGTGTAATCCTCCAGGCGCCGGCGGTATCTGCGCGTCTTTCGCCGCGACAGCAGCGCCGGAACGTGCCGCACCGACATGCAAGTGCGCCATTTCCGGTCCATCGACCGCCCGTCAACCGCATCGGCACCCCCATAGGCCCGACGGACAATCCGCGACCAGAAGGGACACGACTTGAACGGCTCGCCGCAGTTGCACGGCTCATTTTTCCAGAAACTTTTCTCCCACATCAGCCAGACCTCCCCCACAGAGACAAAACCCTCCAGGCGCCCCAGCAATCTGCCCACGAGCGTACTTCCCCCCCGCCCGCTTCCGCCTACGAACAGAATTTTTATCTTGTCGGACATAACAATCGTCGCATCGCCTCGAGTGCCGGGTTCGCCCCGAGGCAAATATACACAAATACCCCGCCGGTGACATCGGCGAAAATAAATCTCCACGCCAACCGTGCGTCGCCGACCTGACAGGTGTTGATAAAGACCGGCGGCGATGATATATATTGTCTGCGAAAACCCGAGGCGCCTCGCCGGAAGCCGTTAAACACGGCGCGGCGCGCCCGCCAGCGGTTCGAGAATCAAATTTCACAAGCCGGACCGGGCATCGAACCCGTCCGACAGAAAGAGCGAATACACCGTGGCCCGTACGCCGAGCGACCTGCCGGAAACCGACGCACCTGCGAACTGGCTGGCGGATTTCCCCCCCCGCCGATGGCACCTGTTAGCCGCCGCGGCGTCACTGGTGCTGATATACGCCGTCGGCGTCCGCGGCAAATGGTGGCCCACGCCGGACAGCGCCCTGTACATGACGCTGGCGCGCTCACTTGCCGAGGGAAAGGGGTACGTATTCAACGGGCGCGTCAACAGCGAGGTCGCTCCGGGGCTGCCCGCAATGCTGGCGGGAATCGAACTGCTGTTCGGGAAAAACTTCTGGGCGCCCAACCTGGTGATGACGCTGTGGGGTCTGACGGGGTTGTGGTTCATCTATCACCTCTGCGCGCACCTCAGCGACAGGCGCACCGCGTTTGCGATAACACTGGCCACCGGTTTCTCCTACACCTATTACCACCACTCGCACGTGATTCTCACCGACATTTCCTTCACCGCGCTTTTCTGGGCGGCGCTGCACCTCATATACACCCGCGGGGGTCGAAGTCTGTATTGGCCTGCGCTTGCGGGGGTGATCTTGGCCGTTGCCGTGGCGATACGCGCGCCGGGCGTGGCACTGGTCTGCACGGTGGCGGTAGGCCTGGTGTTCGACCGCCGCCGGGGACAAATAACGCCCAAACGGCGCCTCGCAAAGGCGTCGGCGGTGCTGGTGCCGTCGGCGATCGTATGCGGAGCGCTGTGCATACTTGCGTATCTGTTCAGCGAAAAAACCCCACTCTACGTGGGAGACATCGTCAGGAACACGCAGCGAAGCCCCTTTAAGACACTGTTCCGCGTCGGTGCGGGTTTCCTCAGACTGCCCTTCGCCTACGCCGAGACCCTCAACAGCCAGGAGGCCCTGCTGCCTGTGGGAATTGTCGTCCTTGCGCTTGCGGTCGTGGGGGGCGTCAGGACGTGGCGACGGGGAATACGGTCAATACCGTTAATACTGGTGCTCTACGTTGTGGTGCTGTGCGTAATGGGAGGCAAAAGGGCAGTACGCCCCAGATACCTCATGCCGGTCGCGCCGATGCTGCTGCTGCTGGGTTTTGACGGATTGTTCGCCGCGCTGCGCTACACGACGAAAATAAAAAACAGGCATCTGCGCCCCAGGGACTACCTGAGGGGCGCCACCGTCATGGCGGCGGTCATCATCGCATGCAACGCGCCCCGACTTTTCCGCAACGCCTTCTATTACACATACGCAAGTTACACCCTGCACTACCATCAGATAATCAAATCGGGCCGGTACGCCGACTGGTTCGCCGTAAGCGAAATCATCAACGAGACGCCGGACGACGAAAAAGTCGTCATCGGCATCGACCGCGACAACCTCAGGGTCGTACACTTTCTCACCTCCAGGCCTTGCGTGCCCGCATACGAACAGAGCACCCCCACCTCGAAAAAACACCTGCGAATGCTCGCATTACTGAAAGAGCCGCAGGACCTGACCCACATAATTATCGACGCAGGCCTGTACGCCTCGAAACGACACGCCCGGATGATTTGCGCTCGTGTGGCGTTCGGCACGGATTTCACCCGCATCTACAGGGGCGATAATCTCATCATGTTCAAAAGATAACCACCCGCTCGTCAGGAAATATTGGGGGGAATCCCGATCGTCACCGTGGTGCCCCGCCCCGGCTTGCTGTCGAGTGTTATCTCTCCGCCCAGGCGGTCGGTGGCGTGCTTGACGATTGCCAGTCCCAGGCCTGTGCCGCGGACCTTCGTGTCGCCCGTGCGGGACGTCTCTATCTGGAAGAACCGCTCGAACACACGCTCGGTCATCTCGGGGGGAATGCCGCACCCGGTGTCGCTGACCCGCATTATCACGTACTCCCCGTCGGTGTCCATACGGCACTGAACCTTACTGCCGGCGGGAGTGAACTTGATCGCGTTGTCCAGAAGGTTCTGGAGAATCAGCTTTATCAGCGTGGGGTCCGACTTGAACTCGAAATCCGGACGGTCCGAGTGGACCTTAAGCTCCACGTCCTTGTCGGCCGCGATCTGACCAAAGCGGTCCTGCGCCCAGTCCATCAGTTCGATAAAGGCGATGTTCTCCACGTGGAGTTGTTGGCGGGGGGTCTCCACCACGTTCAGGTCCAGCAAATCCTTGGCCATGTCCTCCAGGCGGGCGACGTGCCTGTCGAGTATGGTGGCCACTCTGGCGGCGGCATCGGGAATCTCGTCCTTCATCGAAATCAGCGAATCCACCGCCGCGCGTATCGTCGCCAGCGGCGTGCGCAGTTCGTGCGAGGCGTTGGCTACGAACTGCGACTTCATCTCCGCGGTCCTCGCCACGTCGGTGACGTCCCGCAGGACCAGTATGGCGTAAACGCCGGTGTCCCTGGAAGCGGTGACCCGCGCGGCGTGGAGGTCTATGATCACCGGACCGGCCTCGGTGTTCATGTGAACCTTCTCGTTGACGGTGCGGCTTTCGCCAAGCCGCTCGACGCTGTCTATTATCGTCGAGTGGCGCACGGCGTTCTGAAGGTGCTCGCCGACCGGGTCCTCCTGCGGTATGTCCAGTATCCGACGGGCAGAATCATTCGCCAGAACTATCCTCCCGTCGCTGTCGATCGCCAGTATGCCCTCCTGTAGATTCGACACCACCGCCGCGAGATTCTCCCGCTGGGCGGCGACCGTCTGAATCTGTCCCGACAGCGACGTTCTCATCTGGTTGATGGCCTCGGACAGTTGGTTCAGTTCGTCCGAACCCCTTATGCTCAACCGGTGCTTCAGGTCGCCGCGCGCGATGCGCCTGGCGGCAAACGTGATAAATCTCAGCGGGCGGTACCACAACCAGCTTATCAGCAATCCCAGTATCAGCGCCGCGCCCACCGCGGTCATCGCCGAGATCGAAAGGGCCTGGAGTATGAACTCGCGCGCCGCCGCTATTTCGTACAGCGGCATCGCCACGCGGGCGACGGCCTCGATCTCATCGTCGTGATATATCGGCAGACCGAAATAACGCGAGTCCGGGTCGGTGGTCCCGTCGAAGCGCACCTCGGCGCCCCGTCCGCTGGACAGTACGGCGCGCACCTCGGGACGCTCGCTTTGATTGCCCATCAGGCGGGGGTCGTTGTCGCTGTCGCCGAGAACCCGACCGTCACTGGCTATAACCGTCAGGCGCATGGGAAGACCCTCCATCACTTTCTTGCACAAAGGGTCTATCCGCTCACGCGTAAGGTCGTCCCCGTGGCGGGCCCACAGGTCCTCGAAAAATACCTTCACCATCCGGGTGATCTGTTCCTGCTCGAGCTCCTGGCGATTCCTGAACTGCCTGTTTATCCGAACGTACGCCAGCCCGAAACTCACCAGCATAATCACGGCAACCAGCAGAAGGTTGCCCAGGAACAGTTTTAGAAAGAAGCTACGCCGTCTCATATTCTTCGGTCGCCAGCCTGTAACCGACACCCCGGACAGTCTGAATGTACTTGCGCGCCTTGCCCAGTTTCGACCTGAGCGAGGCCAGGTGAACGTCGATTGTCCTGTCGGTTACGACCGCGTCGGGTCCGATGCCGCGGTCTATCAGCTGAGAACGGGTCAGTATGCGCCCCCGGGACGCCACAATAGCCGCCAGTATGCGGAACTCCGTAAGCGTCAGCGTGACGTTCTTGTTGTTGACGCTCACCTGGTGCGTGTCGCGATTGATGCGAATGGGTCCCGCCGTGAGTTGCGAGCTCCCACTGTCCTTGACGCCCCTGCGCCGCAGAACTGCCTCGATGCGCGCCATCATCACCGACATGCTGAACGGCTTGGTGACGTAATCGTCGGCGCCCAGCTGAAGACCCGCAACCACGTCCGCCTCCTCCGTCCGCGCGGTGAGCATCACCACCGGTATCTGGGCCAGTTGAGGATCGTTGCGGACCTGCTTGAGAACCTCCGTGCCGCTCATCCCCGGAAGCATTATGTCAAGAACCACAAGGTCCGGCTGCTTCGAGCGGATCTCGTGCAAACCCTGGTTGCCGTCGTACGCGGTAAACACCTCGTAGTGTTCCTTCTGAAGCCGGGCCGCTATCAGGTCCGCCATGTCCGGCTCGTCCTCTATTATCACTATGCGTTTCTTAGCCATTGCGTAGATTGTAACCCGTCAAAGTCCAGTTACAACCTCACCAAAAAAGTCTTCATAAAATCTTAACATATTCTTAATACCAACATCATGTTCTTTTAAGAGAATTAATATAATAGTGCGCATATGGCTTTAAGTTGCTGCTTCACAAAGACTTGCGGCTGTCCGTAAAAACGGTTTAACTTATTCTTAGTAATTAGTTTATAAAACTCTTATCAGCGCCTAATACCGTTTCGACCGGTGGCGCCGGTCGGGGACGGAGCGGAATTCAGAGAGTAATTTACAGAAATCAAGGAGATAATCATGGCCAAAAAATGGAACGCCGTCATCTGGATCGCGGCGTCAGTATTACTGCTGACGGGATTCGCCGGGGACGCCAACTCCGCCCCGAAAGAAAAAGAAAAAGAAACAATCCAGATTGAAGGCTCCACCACCGTCGGTCCCATCGCCCAGGCGTTCGTAGAGGCCTTCGAACGCATTCACGACAACGTCAGCGTAACGGTCCAAATGACCGGTTCGGGCGATGGAATAGCGTCGCTTATGGACGGCAAGTGCGACGTCGCAAACTCCAGCCGCTTCATCAAAATCGAGGAAATGAAAAAGGCCATCGACAAGGGCGTCGTCCCCGTGGCACACGTGGTCGCCCTGGACGGAATCTGCATGATCGTCCACCCCTCAAACCCGGTAAAAAACCTCACCGACACCCAAATAAAAAAAATATACAAGGGCGACATCACCAACTGGAACGAACTGGGCGGACCGGATTCGCAAATCGTGCCCATCACGCGCGATTCGTCCTCGGGAACATTCGGCGTCTTCAGCGACCTGGTAATGGGCGGCCAGAAGATGTCCTCGGGCACCGAGACCGTGGCCGGAAACCGACAGGCGCACGACCGCGTCGCCACCACAAAAGGCGCAATAGGTTATGTCGGAATAGGATACCTCGACAAGAAAGTCAAGACCGTTAAGGTCAACGACGTCACGCCCACACTGAGAACCGTTGCCTCCGGGGAGTACCTCATATCCAGACCCCTTTACATGTTCACCAACGGATACCCGCGGGTTGGAGAAAACATTTACAAATTCATAACTTTCTACCTGAGCGAAAGAGGACAGGAAATCATCGAGGCCGAGGGCTTCGTGCCGCAGACCAACTACTAATATCTACAGGCCGATAACGGTGTCCCAACAAGAAGAATCCCGTAACAGAAGCAGTAATTCCAAGACACCAGCGACCGGGTTCACCCGGTCGCTGATGTTAACTGCGGGGGAGGACTTGTGGGGCTTCATTCTGCATGCCCTGGGGAGGTTGTTTATCGCCGTCGTGGCGTCGGTGACCATACTGGCGGTGTTCCTGATAATCTTCTTTATCGCACAAAAGGCGTGGGGATTTCTCGCCTCCGCTCATGTTGTCGAGGCGCTCAGTTCCAAACGGTGGCACCCCACCAATCCCACAGACCCCGATTTCGGTTTTCTTTCCATGTTCTACGGCTCGGGAATCGTAACGCTGGTCTCGATGCTCATAGCCGTGCCGCTGGGCATATCGGCGGCTGTGTATCTAAGCGACATAGCGCCGTTCAGCGTCAAACAGATGGCCAAGCCGGTGGTGGAGCTTCTTGCCGCCATACCCTCGGTGGCGTACGGCTTTTTCGCGTATGTCGTCCTGGCGCCGTGGATGCAGAACTCCCTGGGACTGACCACCGGCACAAACGCCCTTAACGCCTCGTTGATACTGGCAATAATGGCGCTTCCCACCATCATCAGCATCTCCGAGGATGCTCTTTCCTCGGTGGGGCGAGACATCCGCCAAGGCGCCTACGCGCTGGGCGCCACCCGCGCCGAGGTAATGATAAAGGTCGTAATCCCCGCCGCTCACAGCGGCATATTCGCCGCCATTATCCTGGGAATAATGCGCGCCGTGGGCGAAACCATGGCGGTGTGGATGGCTTCGGGCATGGCCGCTAAAATCGCTCACCCCTGGTGGGACATAACGCAGTCCGTCCAGACAATGACCGCCACCATCGCACAGGAAATGAGGGAAGCGCCGCGGGCAGGCATCCATCGTCAGGCGCTGTTTTCCCTGGGCGTGATGCTGGTGCTGATTACCTTCTGCCTTAACCTGGCCGGCGAATACTTCCTAAGAAAGTCGAAGAAAGCCAGACACGGATAACCGGTAAATGAGACGATTCCTGGACAAGATTTTCAGTCTGACCGCGGGCGGCTCGATACTGCTGATGCTGGCCGCTCTGCTCATCATACTGGGACCGATGATCCTGCGCGGCGCACGGGCGGTGTTCTTCGACGCCACCGTCGAATGGCGCAAAATGCATTTCTACGAGGACTACTGGCGGCGGGGCGACCCGAAGCAAATCAAGGACGAACAGCAGCGCACAAACAAAGCCCGAAGCGAACTCTACAAAATAATGGACCGGTTCGCCATCGGCATAGACGTCGAACCCAACATGGAAAGGGTAAAAAACGTCTACCGCCAGCTCAAAGACCAACTCAAAAACTGGCAGGAACAGGGCAGAATCTCGCGGGACGAACGTTTCGAAATCAGGGGCGAGGCATGGGTGCTGCGGAAAAAACTCACCGCCGCTTTCCAGACCACTCAAAACCAAAAAGCGCTCGAATACCTCAACGAAGTCCTCGATTATCCCCGCAAGGACATCTTCAAAGGCACCGAAGGGCAGCGGTTCTTCGAACTGGCCGGACGGTACGCATCGGTGGCAAGAAACTTCAATTTCGACAAGCGCGACCAATACGCCGAATCGTTCGAACAGGTCCGGAAACTTATTTACAAACTGCTCGGCCCGAAACCCGACACCAAGCCCGAGTCGATCCTGATCAAATCGCGTTACGGCGCCACGCGGTGGGACAGGGCGCAGGAAATCCTCGACGACATACTCTACAAGACCACATGGGTGACGCCCGAAGGCGGCGACGAATCCTCAAGGCGGGTCATGAAGCGCATCGCCCGGGTAACCGATTTCCGGGGCACAGAGATGGAAAAGGTCTTCTCCATCCTCGAAAACGACCTCGACGACATGCTCAATCCCCGCTTCACGTTCTACTGGCGGTACTTTTTCGACGACAGCGTGCCCAGCCACCTCTACGGAGGAATCTGGCCGGACATCTTCGGAACACTCCTGATAACCGCCCTATCGCTGCTGTTCGCATTCCCCGTGGGGCTCATAGCCGCGGCGTACCTCGTCGAGTGCGCAGGCGAAAATATCTTCGTGCGTATCGTCCGCACCTGCATAAACACACTGGCCGGCGTGCCCAGCATCGTCTTCGGGCTGTTCGGAATGGCGTTTTTCCTGGGCTTTCTGCCGAAATTCAAATGGCTTCGCCTCAGCCCCGAGTCGAACGTTTTGGCCGGGGCGATGACGATGTCGCTGCTGATACTGCCCATTATTATCCGCGCCTCCGAAGAGGCAATCAGAACCGTCCCCAGGCATTACAAGGAGGCGTCACTGGCGCTGGGCGCCAGCAAGTTCCACACGTTCATGACGGTGACTCTCCCGTCCTCGCTGCCCGGCGTGCTGACAGGCGCCATTTTGAGCATGTCCCGCGCCGCGGGCGAAACGGCACCGCTGCTGGGCGTGGCCGCTGTGTTCGCCAAACGCGGGATGGTAGAATCCCTTTTTAAAGGACCCACGCGAGTGTTATCCTACAGCAGCTACGCGATCCTTTACAACCCGGATGCAAAAAACGCCCCCCACCAGCAATACGGCGTGGTTATGACGCTTATTTTAATTGTCATAATCCTGAACGTTACCGCTATAATATTGCGTTGGCGGGCGTCCGGAAAACTGCGAGGAAGGTAACCCAAAATGGATGCTTCCAGAACGGAACAATCACAGACCACAGCACGACAAAGGCCTTCCCAGCCCCAGCCGTACGCCTCCCACGCAGGCGACGCGGCGACGCAGAACCAGCAGCCGCAACCGGCGCCACGACAGAAGACCGCCGTGATTACCTCAAAACGATTCTCCCTGTACTACGGTAAAAACACCGGCGTGGAAGAAATCACCATGGACGTGTTTCCGCGCGGGGTGACCGCCATCATCGGTCCCAGCGGGTGCGGAAAAAGCACATTCCTGCGGAGCATCAACCGCATGAACGACCTCATCCCGGGCGTCCGCGCCGAGGGGCTCCTGAAGGTCGCCGGCGTCAACGTCTACGATAAAAGGGTAAACCTGGTCAACCTCCGACAGGAGGTCGGCATGGTCTTCCAGAACCCCAACCCCTTCCCAAAAAGCGTGTACGACAACGTCGCGTTCGGTCCCCGACTCCAGGGCATACGCAGGCGCTCCCGGCTCGACGAGGTGGTTGAACAATCGCTCCACCACGCCGCTCTGTGGAAAGAAGTGAAGGACAATCTGGGCAAGTCCGCACTGGCACTGTCCGGCGGACAGCAGCAGCGCCTGTGCATCGCCCGGGCCCTGGCGACGAACCCCAAGGTGCTGCTGATGGACGAACCGTGCTCGGCACTGGACCCCATCGCCACCGGGCGAATCGAGGCGCTCATCGCGCAGCTCAAAAACGAGTACACCATCGTCATCGTCACTCACAATATGCAGCAGGCCGCAAGGGTCAGCGACCTGACCGCTTTCTTCTGCATGGGCAAGTTGATAGAATATGGACGGACAAATGAAATTTTCACCAATCCCAGGAAAAAACAAACCGAAGACTACGTTACAGGACGTTTCGGATAGTATAGAATCAAACAGAGACGAGGACGTCGGAATGTCCGAACTTCAAAGACGCCTGGAAATATGCCAGTTGCGGCTGGACCACATGGGAATGAGGGTCGAAGAGACCGTCATGGATGCTCTGCGCGCCGTCGAGCAGAAAGACGCCCGCACCGCACGGTGGGTTCGCGACAAGGACGCCGCCATCGACCGCGAAGAGGTCGAAATCGAACAGGAATGCATCCGCATGCTGGCGCTGTATCAGCCGGCCGCCATCGACCTGCGTGCCATCTGCACTATAATCAAGGCCAATAACGACCTGGAGCGGATAGCCGACCTGGCCTGCGGAATCACAAAGCAGATCGATCGCGTCATCGAGGACGACATCGACCTCGAGACCGACGCCGCCTTCCAGCGCCTCCGCTCGCTGACCGTCGGCATGCTGGGCGTGACCATGAGAATGCTCAACGCCTCCGACGCCGAGACCGCAAGGCGGGTCATAAGCAGCGACCGACAGGTCGACCAGGCGCACATGGAATTCGTCGCGACCATCCTCGACGCCGAAAGCCACCGCACCGCAGGCGTGGAGCGGGCATACGCAATGCTCAATATCGCCCGTTCGCTGGAGCGAATCGGCGACCTGTGCACGAACATCGCAGAGGACATCATCTTCCTGCGAACCGGCGACGTCGTCCGCCACGCATACGCCTTCGAAAAAAAACACCCCGTCTGAAAACAGGAACAGACCCCGCTTTTAAGAATCCGAAATTGTTTCACTCCCTCACCACTCGTCGAACAGACCCTTTTACTCCGGTCCACCGCCACGACGCCCGACCGACAGGACCAATCCGGGACAATACCGTGCATGACGCCGGCACGGGTATTTCAGGCAGCGGAGGGAACAAAGCCGGGGACCACCCATGACGGAACCGGGCGGGGAATGACGTTTATATTGTGCTTCATTGCAGCGGCTTTGCCCGCCTGTAACGGGCAAGTTGCGGCCAAACCAAACTTGGGTCGGCGGCGTTCCTGCGCTGCCGACTTTTTCAATGGCGAGTCCTACGCGGCGGTCAGGGCTTAATTTTGATTTGCGTCTCGCCCTGGTCGCGCCAGAGTTCAAGCGTGACGGGACCTTTTTCGGCCTGGGTTTTGTATATATCGGCGAAGGTCTGGAGGTCCCTGATCTCGATGCCGTTTACGGCGCGGATGACGTCGTTTTCCTTCAGTCCGGCCTCGGCGGCCTTGGATCCGGTCGGGACGTCGACGACGAGCACGCCGTTCTTGTTGCCCAGTCCCACAGCCGACATCTCGCCTTGAGTCTGGATTTCCTTGACATTCGCGCCGAGCCAGTGTGCGGACTTCGGCGTTTCGTACCGCCTGCCCCAACCGCCGCTGCGTATCTTCGCCGCGCGCAGCGTACCGGGAAGCGGCGCGGTGTCGGCTATCTTTTTAAGTTCCGGGTCTTGTACGCCGAACCTGTCCATGGGAAAGTTTTTAAAGCCCAACTTCAGCGCGGGCGAGCCGTCTTTTACGCGGTAGTCGCCGCGGATGGGGTCCACGAACATCGCGTCGGCGATTATGGAGTGCTCGTCGTCGCCGCTGAACTTGGCCAGCCCCTTGGCGGGTTCGGTTCCTTCGGCGCCTTGTTTGTGGACGAGGTTGTAATCGATGTTTTCTCCCTGGTCGGTTCTGCGCATGCCTGCGGGGAAGTAGCGGTCCTTCCAGACGATGTTGTTCTTGAAGGTTGTGTGGCAGTCGGTGTACCACACGTGCGGGCAGAAGGAGTAGTTGACCAGGATGTTGTTCTCTACTTTTCTGAAGTATCCCTCGCGGAGTTTGATTCCGCCGGCCAGGCATAGGTTGTTGTATATTTCATAATTGCTCGATCCGTCGTCGAGGTCGATGTCCCACCCGTGGTCGCACCGCCATCGGTTGTTGCGCATGACGGTGGTTTTGTGTGCGTCCCACTTAGGCATGTCGGGGTGCTTTTGGACCCACCTGACGGTCTGCCCGCGCTCGGGGTGCCAGAAGCGGTCGCGACCCCAGGAGTTGAACGAACCGTGGTCGCCGGTCTCCTTGACGGTGTCGAAGACGTCGTTGAACTCGATGATGTACCCGCCGAACGCGCCGTCACAGATGTTGATGCCCGCCCGCGGGCAGTCGTAAATACTGCAATGGCGTATGGTTATGGACTCGGACATGGCGATGTTCACACCGGCGGTCTGCTTTTCGACCCGACCGTTGCGGTAGATAAGGCAGTTCTCGACGAGGCACTCGGCCGGGTAGTTCGGCGTCTTAGGTCCGGGCGTCTTGTCCATCTCTTCGAGCGTCTGTGTCTGGTGGTACTCGAACAGCGGCGAGCGCAGCGCCTTTGGGTCGCCCACGAACGACACGGCGCTTGCCCCGGCCTCGGCGATGTGGCAACCGACGACCGAGATGCGCCGGTTGTACTTGTTGACGAACACGCCATTGCCGCCGACCTGGCTGATGTAGCAGTGGTCCACGGCGCAGTCCTCTGCCCCGTTGAAGAATATCGCCCCGCCGCGATATGTGGTCCAGTCGCTGCGGACCATGGGTTCCTTGTTTTCCATGAACGTCCGCGCGGTGTGAGTGAATGTGAGTCCTTGAAGATTGACATGTTTGACCGGGCTGTTCAAATCGCCGCGGAACTCGACCAGGTGCTCCAGGCGCACGACCTCGACCGTGGCGTCGTTTATGTCGACGCCCTCGGGCGGATAAAAATACAGGATGTTCTTTTTCTTATCGAGGTACCATTCGCCGGGCGCGTCGAGTTCCTCGAAGATGTTCTCCACGAAGCGGAATTTTTTATGCGAGCCCATCTGGCGGTTATTCTGCCAGCCCCCGACCATCTTGAGTTCGCCGTTTTTCTTTCCGGTGATTCTCCAGTGCATGTCGCCCCACAGACTGCGGTGCATGGCGTGAACGTATCCGCCGGCGGGGTCGGACCATTCCTTTACCTTCTGCGTCGAGGTGGACCTGGCGGAGAAGCCCTGGAAGTACTGCGCGTCGGGGTCGTAGTTGGGGAACCGGGCCATGTGCTGCCGCTTGTCGTTGACGAACAACTGGTCGGACGTGAAGCCGTCGGGGACCCCGGCCTGCATTATGCCGTTTTTGTACGGCTTCCATTCCAGATCGACCTTCTTTCCGCCGCTGATAATGACGTCCTGACCTTCGGCGGACCTGTAAATGACCGGCGCGCCCCTGGCGCCGCTGTCTTCGGCGGTGAAGACCAGCGTCTCGGGCAGGTAATAAGTCCCTCCGTCCAGGACGACTTCTATGGGCTTCTCGCCGCGCGCGTCGTGTTTTGAGACGATTTTCCGCGCCGCCGCCGGCGTGCGGACGGGCTTTTCCCTGGTGCCGGGGTTGTTGTCCGCGCCGCCGCCGGCCGAGACGTAAATCATTATCGCTGCTATGGTGGCATTCATCTTCGATGCTCCCTTAAAAGTTGTCGGCGGGTCAGGATTTAATTTCCGATTTCGGTCTTACCTTGAACACTACGCCGGTGGAATAGTTGCGTCGGTTTCCAAACGCGCAGTACAGATAGGCCGGATGTCCGTCGCGCACGAGCACCTGGGGGCGCTCGAATCGCTCATTCTTGTAGCGCAGCACGTCGTGGCCGAAGTATTCACTCGCCCGCTTGTATCCGACCTTGGGTTTGGACCAGTGGACGCCGTCGTCGGATTCGAACAGCAGCCCGACCTGCGTGTTGTAGTAATACATGTCGCGGGCGATCATGTAGAATTTATCGCCTTCCATGAACACGTACGGGTCCTCCAGCCAGACCTGACCGAGCCGGTGAAAATCGACGATGGGATTCTGGGGGTGGCGACGGTAGGGGCCCTCGATTCTGTCCGCGACGGCCAGGCCTAACTTCCGCAGACCCTTGCGCCGCTTTCGACGCTGGGATTCGGGGAATTCCTGGTGCTGGTCCCACGCCTTGTAGTACAGCCAGAACTGCCCGTTGGGGTGCTTCAGCAGTGCCGGGTTTACCACGATGTAATCGTCCCATGCGGGCTTTTCGGGATTGACGTCGAAGATAGGACCCTCGCCGACGCGCCGGAACGGCCCGTCGATTTTATCGGCCATCGCCAGCCCTATCCGCTGCGTGCTGGCGATGTGGAGTTTTTGCTTTTTGGCGATTGCGGTGCTGCTTCCGATGTAGAAAAGGGCGTATCGGTCGCCGACCTTGTGGATGGTGGGGTTGTGGATTGTGGAGGCGTCCCAGTGGTCGCCGCCGCGACCTTTGAGCACCGCGTCGTCGAGGACCTCAAACGGTCCCTCGGGCTTTTCGGACACTGCGTGCCCGACCCTGCACTTGGTTATCCACCCGCCGTGCCCGCCTTTCCAGTTGGCGAAGAACAGGTGAACCTTACCGTCGGGCCCGTCCACCGGCGAGCAGCCCCACACGTGCGTGTCCTTTACGTCCAGCACGCGCCCGACGGGCCAAAGACGTTTTTCGAAATCGCTGATGACCTGCTCGCGTTGGGATTCGTGCAGCGGCCGGTGCAGGGCGCCGGTGGCGACTGCCGCGGCGCCCAGCGAGGCGGTTTGGAGAAATTCTCGTCTGTTCATATTAATCCTTTCGCACCAGTTTGCCTGGAATCACCGGGCGGGCTTGAGACGCAATACGGTAAAGGAGTTTGCCTTGACGGTGTAGTCGAATTTACCGGCCACGGCGAACGGCGCCCGCTCGACGGGCGCCACGTTTTCGGGCTGCTCGAAGGAGTTCTGCGCCTTTTTGGTTCGCGCGGACATTGTAATTTCGCGCGCGGCGAACTCGTCGGCGCCGGTTCCGCGAACGTGGATTTTAATCCGATGCTGTTCGCCGTCGCGGTTGACTATCTTGACTATGACCTCGCCGGTGTCTTCGACCATCGTGGCGTTTACGAACAGGGACTTGTTCAAAAGCCCGTCCGGTCCGCTGCAGGACACGTTCACGTCACCGACGTGGTTGCCCAGCATAAGTTGAGCCCAGTACGACGGCGTACCGTAGGCGCGGTGGTTGTCGAAGAAGATCATGTTCGCCTTCCACTTCTTGAAGTTGACGTTGCACAGTAGCGGCGCGTAGACGGACATGACCACCTTGTCGGAATATTTCTCGGCGCCCGGCAGGAATGCCGCCTCCTTCAGCGCCGCGTGCAGGTCGTTTCCCAGGGCGGACGCCTCGCCGAGGAAGATTTTCGCCTGGCGGTCCGCGTCGCGGGGATAATTTTCGTCGCTGAAGCGGTCGGGATTCTCGAAGAAGTAATCGTCCTTTTTGTAATAGTGCTCGTCGATGATATCGGCCTTTGAACCGGGCGGCATGACGCCGTCGGACTTGTATCCGAACTGGTTGTTGCCGATCCAGTCGCCGCCCCAGATGACCTTGATGTCGGGATATTTGTCCTTGATGGCCCGGTAAATCTTTTTGTAGTTGGCGTGGAAGGGTTTGTGCCAGTTTTCGTTGCCTATCTGGACGTACTTCATGCCGAACGGTTCGGGGTGGCCGTTGGCGGCCCGCTTTGCGCCCCATTCGGTGTCGGTCCCGCCGTTGGCGTACTCGATGCCGTCGAGTATCTCGCAGATGAGTTCGTCGAGTTCTTCGCCCTTGATGTAGGTCTTTGGTTTATCGGGTTTGGCGCGCGGGTCTGCGCCGCCCTGGAATACGTAAATGGGTTCGGCACCGAGGTCCTCGGCGAACTGGAGGTACTCGTGGAAGCCGAACCCCCCCGTGCAGTGATATCCCCAGTTGCATTTTTCTCCGGGCGCGGGGTGCCCTTCGCGCCGCTCGACGGGTCCGATTTCCTTGAGCCATTCGGGCGCCTTTTCCGGCCAGGTGCTTGTGTAACTTCCCCCGGGGAAGCGGATCACCCCGGGATTCAGGTCAGCAATCATCTGCGCCAGGTCGGGGCGCGTACCATTGGGGCGGCACTTCCAGGTGGGGGGGAACAGCGAGACCACGTCGAGCATGACCGCCCCGCCCCGGCGGGATGATATCTCCAGCACAAGGCGCCCGTCGTGCTCGGTCCCGTTGGGGCGGAGTTTTACGGAATATTCCTTCCATTCCGGCGCAAGGTTCCTGAACGTGTGCGCCGCGAACACGGCCGAGCGGTCCTTGTTCTGCAACATCGCCGTTATAGTCGCGCCTTCGCCGAGTGCGGATTTTGCGAAGAACCTCAGCGTGTATTGTTTGCCCTGTTGGACGTTGACGCCCCAGTATCCGGCGTTGACCACGCCGAGTGTGCCCGCCCCGGCCAGCGCCACCTTCAGCGCCCGCGCCTGGGCGTCGTTCAGCAGGTCTTTCGCCTCAAGCGACATTTTCCCGCGGGCGTTTCCTTTCTCGTACAGCGACCAGTTCGGGATGTTCTTGAGCGAATCTTCGAACGAGCGGTTTTTTACAAGTTCCGCATAGAGGCCCCCGTCGCCGGCGTGGCTGATTTCCTCGAAGAACACGCCGTACTGGGTGGGATTGATGCGATGGCCCTTTTCGGCGACGTCGACCACCAGTGTGGGCTCGGCGGCCGCCGGGGCCGAGGCGATCAGTAAAACAAGCAACGCCAGCGATTGACGGATTTTTCTCATCCCAATGTCTCCTCTCAGTTCCCGTACAGTATGGCATATTATTATTCCCATGCCAACCTGCCTACCTGCGGTAATCAAGCAGGGACGCGCGCAGTCGGCGACGCCACCTCCCCGCCCCGCGGGGCAGGTGTTTTGCGAGGTCTCGATGCACTTCGAGACAGAACACGAGGTTTGGCGTGTGTTATCCCGCCCTATGTTGCTTCAGCCCGCCGTCTTTGCAGCAACTCGATGACGCGCTTATCGGAAGTCTGGTCGAACTGCTCGTACCACTGCCCGATGGCCATGAACGGCTCGGGCGTGCAGGGGCAAACCAGTTCGTCTACCAGGGGTTTCAATTTCTCCACCGAATCCGGCGGGGCGACGGGAACCGCCAGGATTATGCGTTGGGGCTTTAACGTTCGCACCGCGCGGATGGCGGCCATCGCCGTGCCTCCGGTGGCTATGCCGTCGTCAACGATGATTACGGTGCGCCCTTGCAGACGCGGGGGCTCCGCGTCGCCGCGATACGCCGACTGGCGACGGTGCATCTCCCGGCGCTCGTCCTGCTCGATTCGCTCCAGCGTCCCGGCCGGCACGTTCAAAGCGCTGACGATGTCGTCGTCGATGAACCTCGCCCCGTAGGACGCTATCGCACCCAGTCCCAGTTCCGGGTTCTGCGGGGCGCCGAGTTTACGCACGACAAGCACGTCCAGTTCGGCGTCGAGCGCCTCGGCGATTTCGTATGCGACCTCCACCCCGCCGCGGGGAAGCCCGAGGACAAGGGCGCCGGCGCCCTTGTAGGGTTCCAGTGCCTCGGCAAGATGCTTGCCCGCCTGTGATCGATTCCGGTACATGGTCACTCGCCCGGCGTGGTTGTCGTAATAAGTTTTCTCCGCCTTTGAATTATATTAAAAACGACATTAGTCGGGTTGTGCTCTGGATTTCTTCGACAGCGGCGGGTCCATCCGCCGGAGCAACTTTTTGCGTGCGGCGGCGGGTTCTTCGCTGTCTTCGCCCGGGCGGGTTCAATCTCGCCGACCCTACGCACCCGTCCATTATCTTCCTTTCACGTCGCACGTCCGCTGCCCGACCGGTCAAGACGGGGCCTTGTAATCGAAACGGTCCCACAGTTGTTCGGGATTGGGATTATAACGCGGCGCGGCGTCCTTTTTGGGCATCTTTTTTATGACGGACCAGAGTTTTTCCTTCGCCGCCCTCGCCTGCGGGTCGTCGGCGTCTATGAGGTTTTTCGTTTCCCACGGGTCGTTTTTCAGATCGAAAAGTTTAACCGCCCGGCGCTCCGTGCTCACCCAAAGTTTCCATCGCTTGTCGCGGATGACGCGGTCGTCATATTCCTGTGCGGGGACCACGCGGTTGTCGCGGAACTTCGCCTCGCGCCCGCCCATCGACATTATCCACTTGCGCGGGGAGTCGTCGGCGCGGCCCAGTATCAACGGCGCAATGGAACGCCCGTCCACGACGAACTTGTCGTTGCACTCGGTCCCGGCCAGTTCGGCGAACGTCGGGAGGATGTCCGTAAAGTCGGTCAGGGCGTCGGTGACCACGCCTTCGGGCACCAGACCGGGGCAGTTGACGATAAAAGGCATGGCGGTCCCGGACTCGTTCATCTGCCCCTTTGCGCCTTTTACCCTGTGCCCGTTGCGCGCGCCGGTAACTTTCCTCGGCGAGCCGTTATCGGTGGTGAAGATGACGATGGTGTTATCGCGCAGTCCCAGCGTCTCAAGTTCATCACCCACCAGTCGGGCGACGAGTTTATCGGCGTAGCGGACCATCGCCTTGTATCGCGCCTGCCCGCCTGAGGCGTCGGGCGCGTCGGGAGTGGGCACAAACGGGCTGTGCGTCAGGCACATCGGGTAGTAAAGCAGCATGGGCGAGGTCCTGTTTTTTCGCATGAAATCCATCAGGAAGTCGCAGTAGACGTCCGGTCCGAACTCGCCCTTGCGCGTGCGGCTTTTACTGCCCTGGTGGACGTACGGGTCCCAGTAGCGCCTGTCGGATTTTGGATTGTTCCCCTCCCCGCCGGTCCACATGCACCATTTGTCGAAGCCGGCCTTGTCCGGCGCATCGGGTTCGAGACGGAAGTCGTCTATCTGCCACTTGCCGGCGATTGCGGTGGCGTAGCCCGTCGCGCGAAGCACGCGCGCGAAGGAGGCGTTGAGGTTCTCGTCGAAGTGACAACCGCTGCCCCACCGCGGAACGTCGAAGTGGTTGGTCCAGCCGTGGCGGAAGGGATACTGCCCGGTCAGCAGCGTTACGCGCGTCGGCGTGCACTGCGGCATGGAATAGGCGTTCTCGAATCGCATGCCCCCCTCGGCGAGTTTGTCGATGTTGGGCGTCTCGACGCCTTCGGCGCCGTAGCAACTTATCCATTCCTTGCCGAGGTCGTCGGCCATTATGAACAGAATATTCGGCCGGGGGGACGTCGTATTTTTCGCTCCCGCCAATCGACCCAGGTCGCCGCCCATAACGGCTGCGCTTCCCATCACACGTAGAAAATTCCGCCTCTCCATTATCTTCCTTTCACGTCGCACGTCCGGGTAACGGCTGCATTATCCACCCGCGGGTCGCGAATCGCCACCGGGTTTTATGGAATTCTATCGGCAAGCGGCGACGTCGCTGCGGGGGTTTCTATATTCCCCGGGCAATTGAGCATCGTCGCGCCAAGGGATTTTTGAATTGAATTTACCCGAAACCAATAGTGGATAATTTGATTTATATATTGAAGACTAACGGCGAATTATGTTGAAATTTGAGGATTCACGACGGAAAAGGAGTTCGATCATGATTATCCGTAAACAATTCGCGGCGCTGTGCGCGTTATCGCTGGCCGCCATGTGTATTGCATCTGCGCCCCGGACCGGCGCGGACGAAATACCCCGGAAGTACGCCCGGGCGATAGAGAAGCAAATCTCAAAGATGGACAAACTCAACGCCGCCGGTCCGTACAAGCCCGACTGGAAGGACCTCGAGAAGCACGAAGCGGCGCCCGAATGGTTCCGCGACGCCAAGTTCGGCATCTACTGGCACTGGGGGGTTTACAGCGTGCCCGCCTACGGAAACGAGTGGTATCCCAAGTGGATGCACGTCAAGAACAAGAGATACTACAAGCATCACGTCAAGACGTACGGCCAGCCGGACGAGTTCGGCTATCACGATTTCGTTCCGATGTTCAAGGCCGAAAAATTCGACGCCGACGAATGGGCGGAACTTTGCAAAAAGGCGGGCGCCCGGTACGCCGGACCGGTCGTCGAGCATCACGACGGTTTCTCCATGTGGGACAGCGACATCACCCCCTGGAACGCCGCCGACATGGGCCCAAAGAAGGACCTGACCGGTCTGCTGGAAAAGGCCATTCGCAAACGCGGCATGAAGTTCGTGACCACATTCCACCACGAGCGGACAAAGTGGTGGTATCCGCGCGTCGAGGGCTGGCCCACCACCACCGAGGACCCCGTCCTGCGGATGCTATACGCAAACGTCTCGAACGAGACGTACTACAAGATCTTCATCGCCAAACTCGGGGAGGTCATCGACAAGTACCAGCCGGACCTCATCTGGCACGACGGCGCGCTGGGACACATCAACAAGTCTTACAGCGCCCGCTACCTGGCGTACTACTTCAACAGCGCCAAGAAATGGGGCAGGGACGTCGTGGTGACCACCAAGAACTGGCAGTATCCCCGGGAAATCTCCGTGCTGGACTTCGAGAAGGGACGCGCCGACAAACTCACCGATTACGCCTGGCTGACCGACGACACCATCAGCCGCGGGTCGTGGTGCTATACGAAGGGCCTTCGCATCAAGGATACACGCCGGGTCCTTCACGATTTCATAGACATCGTCTCCAAGAACGGCTGTTTGCTGCTGAACATCTCTCCCAAGGCCAACGGCATGATTCCGGACGACCAGAAGAAGGTCCTGCTGGAGATGGGCGCCTGGCTGGACGTAAACGGCGAGGCGATTTACAACACCCGACCGTGGGAGATTTACGGCGAAGGAACCGCCCGGATGAAAAAGGGCGGGCACTTCGTCGGCGAGGTCAAGTACACGGGAAAGGACGTGCGCTATACGCGATCCAAAGACGGCGAGTCGCTGTACGCAATCGTTATGGGCTGGTTACAGGGCGATAAATTCACCCTCCGCTCGGCGGTGGTCTCCGGTGAGGGCAAGGTCGCGATGCTTGGCTACGAAAAGCCGCTGACGTACACCATCACCGACGAGAAGCACCTGCTCATCAACGTGCCCGAACTGTCCCAGGACCAACGTCCGTGCGAGCATGCCTACGTATTTAAGATAAGCGGCTTCGACATCGGCGTTCGGCCCGGATTCGACCCGGACAAACCCTTACCCAAAGCCGTCAGCAAAGACCTTACCCTCGGCGCAGGCGAGGCGGCGCTGGCCGGCTCGCTGAGACTGGAAGACAAATACCAGGACCAGAACATCGGCTACTGGAACTCCGGAAAGGACAAGGTCGTCTGGAAGGTCGCCGTAAAGGAAAAGGACTCGTACAAGATTTCGGCCTCGTACGCCTCCCCGAACTCGACCCGCCTGGTCGTCGAAATCGCCGA
Source organism: uncultured Planctomycetaceae bacterium (assembly GCA_964480425.1). Classification (GTDB taxonomy): domain Bacteria; phylum Planctomycetota; class Phycisphaerae; order SM23-33; family SM23-33; genus CAYYMD01. The sequence continues at coordinate 14,882 of CAYZPY010000001.1, read as the reverse complement.
GCAGAACGCCGAGTCGGACCTGTCCGAAACCGGCGGTTTCGGCAACAGGCAAACGGCCTCGATTGGGCAAGTCAAAATCGCCGCCCCCGGCACGTACGAGGTCGTGGCCAAACCCGCCAGTCCGAAGAAATGGAACACCATCAACCTGTGGAACCTGGAACTTAACAAGGTCGACTGATTCGTTTAATCCATTTGAGGAGAGAAAATTATGAACATGCGTATAAAACTGGGGCTTTTAATTGCCGCCGCTATTGTCGTGGGAATGTCCGTTGCGACACCCGCCCGCGGGGGTGAACTGCCCGAAAAGTACGCCCAGGCCATCAAGAAGCAACTGGCCAGGATCGACAAGGGCGTCGCCGCAGGTCCGTACAAGGCCGACTGGAAGGACCTCGAAAAGCACGAAGAGGCGCCCGAATGGTTCCGCGACGCCAAGTTCGGCATCTACTGGCACTGGGGGGTTTACAGCGTACCGGCCCACGGAAACGAGTGGTACCCCCGCCGGATGCACAAAAAGAGCAAGAAGGACAGTCGCCGCAGTTATTACAATTACCACCTCAAGACCTACGGCCAGCCGGACGAGTTCGGGTATCACGACTTTGTTCCGATGTTCAAGGCCGAAAAATTCGACGCCGACGAATGGGCGGAACTGTGCAAAAAGGCCGGAGCCAAGTACGCCGGACCGGTCGTCGAACATCACGACGGTTTCTCCCTGTGGGACAGCGACATAACGCCGTGGAACTCCGTTGACAAGGGCCCGCGCAAGGACTTCACCGGACTGCTGGAAAAGGCCATTCGCAAGCGCGGCATGAAGTTCGTGACCACATTCCACCACGAGCGGACAAAGTGGTGGTACCCCCGCCCCAAGGACAAGCCCGACTGGCCCGTGAATACCACCGACCCCGTCCTGCGCATGCTATACGCCAACGTCTCGGACGAGACCTATTACGAGATATTCCTGGCAAAACTCGGCGAGGTCATCGACAAGTACCACCCGGACCTCATCTGGCACGACGGAAAACTGGATTACATCAAGGATTCCTACCACAAGCGTTACCTTGCGTACTACTTCAACAGCGCCAAAAAGTGGGACAAGGACGTGGTGGTGACCTCCAAACATCGGCAGTATCCCCCGGAGGTTTCCGTCCTGGACATAGAAAGAGGACGCGCCGAGGAACTGACCGATTACTGCTGGCTGACCGACGATTCCATCAGCCAGACCAGTTGGTGCTACACAAAGAACCTGCCGCTGAAGACCACCTCGAAGGTTCTGCACGATTTCATTGACATCGTCTCCAAGAACGGCTGTTTGCTGTTCAACATCGCCCCCAAGGCCGACGGAACCATCCCCGACGACCAGAAGAAGATTCTCCTGGAGATGGGCGCCTGGCTTGACGTCAACGGCGAGGCGATTTACGACACCCGCCCCTGGCTGACGTTCGGCGAAGGACCCACGCGCATGAAGGACAAGCGGGCGGCGAGGACCATCACCTACACCGCAAAGGACATCCGCTACACGCGCAGCAAGGACAACGAGAACCTCTACGCCATCGTTATGGGCTGGCCCGAAGATAAGACTATCGTGCTCGAATCCGTCAAGGTCGTGGGAAAGGGAAAGGTTATGCTCCTGGGCTACAAGGGCACGGTGAAGTATAAACTCGACTCCGCAGACCGACCCGTCATTAACGTGCCGGATTTGAAAGAAAAGGACCGGCCGTGCAAATACGCGTATGTCTTTAAGTTGAGCGGCTTTAAGACAGCCCTGCACCCCGCCGCCAAGAAGTAGCAACAAGAGGAACGCGAAAATGAAAGGACGAAATACGAAGATACTCGCCACGTGCGCGATTGCGGCGGCGGTCTTTGCCTCTGCCGACGCACCGGGGAAAGATTTCGACCCGGCCGAAAACGTGCGCGTAATAAACCGGTGGGTCGACAAGATCGAGAAGGTCAACAGGCAGGGCCCGTTCAAGCCCGACTGGGAGTCGCTTTCCAAACACACCGCGGCGCCCCAGTGGTTCCGCGACGCAAAATTCGGAATCTACTTCCACTGGGGCGTGTACTGCGTGCCGGAATACGGCAACGAGTGGTACCCCTGCCACATGCACAAGAAGAAAGACCACGTTCACAAGCACCACGTCAAGACCTACGGCCCGCCGGACAAGTTCGGGTATCACGATTTTGTCCCGATGTTCAAGGCCGAGAAGTTCGACGCCGAGCGGTGGGTGGCGCTGTTCGAAAAGGCCGGGGCGAAGTACATCGGTCCCGTGGCCGAGCACCACGACGGTTACTCCATGTGGGACAGCGAAATCACGCCCTGGAACGCGGCCGAAACCGGACCGAAGCGCGACGTTACGGGCATGCTGGCAAAGGCCGCCCGAAAACGCGGCATGAAGTTCGTCACCTCCTTTCACCACGCCCGCAACAGGATACACTACAACCGCGTCAAGGGCTGGCCAACCGCCTCGGATGACCCCAAACTCCGGATGCTCTACGGAAACATGACCAAAGACAAGTTCCACAAGGTCTGGCTGACCAAACTCGCCGAGGTCATCGACAAGTATCAGCCGGACCTCATGTGGTTCGACTCCTGGCTGGACACCATACCCCCCGAGCACCAGCGGAAGTACCTGGCGTACTACTTCAACCGCGCCGCCCAGTGGGACAAGTCCGTGGTCGTCACCCGCAAGCAGAAGGACCTTCCGCTGGACCTGTCGGTGGAGGATTTCGAGAAGGGACGCGCCAAGGACCTTAAACAGAACGTCTGGCTGACCGACGACACCATCTCCGCCGGACCGTGGCGGACGTCCGGTTCGTGGTCGTACACCAGTGAACTCGTGATAAAGCCCCCCACAAGGGTGATTCACGATTTCATTGACATCGTATCCAAGAACGGCTGTTTGCTTTTGAACATTTCGCCCAGGTCCGACGGAACCATCCCCGACAAGCAGAAAGAGATACTGCTTCAGATGGGCGCCTGGCTGAACTGTAACGGGGAGGCGATTTACAACACCCGCCCGTGGAAAGTTTACGGCGAAGGACCCACGAAGATGAAAAAAGGCGGGCACTTCGTCGACGAGGTCAAGTACACGGGAAAGGACGTGCGATATACGCGCACCAAAAACGACGAGGCGCTGTACGCCATCACGCTGGGCTGGCCCGAAGACAAGACTATCGTGCTCGAATCCGTCAAGGCCTCGGGAAAGGGCAAGGTTATGCTCCTGGGCTACGACAAACCGCTGAAGTACGAAATCGGCGATGACGGGCGCATAAGCATCGAACCGCCCGACCTGAAGGAAAGCGCCCGCCCCTGCAAACACGCGTACGTCTTCAAACTCACCGGCTTCGAGATCTCGCTGCAACCCTCGGCCGGGTAAAATTAATAAATAAAAAATGAAACGCAATTGCACTATAAACGCAATTGCGCTATATTAGTCTGCATCGTTGCGTTGGTCGGTATGTGCGGCAGGGGCTCCCTGCGATTACGCTATCGCCTTGAGGGTGACTAAAAAGAAGTAATCCGCCGCGCGTGTAAGCCTACGGATTGTCCGCGGGCTGCCAGTAGTCAACAAGATTATTACCTGAACGAAAGGAAGTTTGAGCACATGAAATCCACATTCACCTCAGGACGCCTGGTTATCGTTTTGATTTTGAGCATATCGCCGATCGTCGCCGTCGGCGAAGCGCCCCTTGCCGCAGAGCAGATTCAAAAGAACATAAACCTCAGCCAATGGGCCCGTCCGGGCGCGGGGGGCGAACTGGTTTACGCCCGTGACCGCTGGGGCAATCGCATTCCCGATTACTCCTACGCCGGGTACATGCGCGGCGAGGCGCCCATCCCGATGGTTCCCGTCAAGATCACCGTCGCCGACGACGCCGACGACGCCGACGACACCGCGCGCATCCAGAGGGCAATAGACAAGTTGAGCAAAATGCCGCTTAGCGACGACGGCTTCCGCGGCGCGCTGCTGTTGGAGGCGGGCGAATACGAAATCGCAAAATCGCTGACCATAAACGCCTCGGGCGTGGTGCTCCGCGGACGCGGACAGTTCCCCGACGGCGGCACCATCCTCCGCGCCACCTTCAGGGGCGACAAGAAAGCCCGCTGGACACGCCAGGGATGGAATCACAAGTTCATTACCATGGGGCGGCGCATCGATCGCAGCGAAATCAGTGACACCCGACGCGAAATCACCAGCCGGTACATGCCCATAAACTCCACCACGCTACAGGTCGAATCGACCGACGGCTACGAGGTCGGCGACGAGATACTCGTTGCCCGCCGACAGAACCAGCGTTGGTGCACCAGGGTAATGGGGCATCCCAAGTTCGCGCCCGCGCTGGACGGCGAGGGCAAAGTTCCCCACGACTGGGGCGGGCGAATCGCCCGACCCGCCACGCGCGAAAAGGTCTACTGCAAAATCACCGCAATCGAGGGTGACACTATCACGGTGGACCGCCCCGTGTATAATCCCATCGCAAAGGTTTACGGCGGGGGATACATCGCCAAATACACCGAAAGCGACGTTATCAGCAACGTGGGCATGGAGAACATGACGCTGGTGTCGGTTTTCGAGCCCGACGAGCATGGCAAGGACCCCCAGACCCACAGCCCCTGCGCGGTGTCGGTGGCCGGCGGGCGAAACATGTGGTTCCGCGACGTCAGCACGAAGTATTTCCTGGGCACCGGGTTCATGGTCCGCAGCGACAGGACCACCATCAAGGACTGCCGGGTGATCATGGCCGACCCGAAGTATTACCAGGGCCTGGGCTATGTCGCCCGCTACGCCTTCAACGTATCCGGCGCGGAGGTGCTGATCCACCGCTGCTACGCCAACTATTCGCGGCACTCTTTCAACACGGGCTACGGCAGCGGCGGACCGCGGGTGTACCTGGACTGCCTCAGCGAGGGCGACGTGGGCGGGCCCGGACCGCACTTCGGATGGGTGGTGGGCGACCTGTTCGACAACGTCCGCGTCACCGGGGCCGAACTTCAAAACTCCACCCGGGGCGGCACGCAGTGGCGAGGGGCCAACTCCACCTTCTGGAACTGCGGTGCGGTGGCGATAGTGGTGATGCAGCCGCCCCCTGCCAAGCCGCCGATTACCTACAACTGGGCAATCGGATGCTACGCCCTGGAGGGCGACCACGAAAAACACCGCCAATTCTACCGCGGCAAAGGCGTCCCGCTCATCGGCGAAGGACCCAAAATCGGCAACGGAATGTTCGAGAGTTTCGGGCGGCGAGTCTGGCCGCGGAGTCTCTTCGAGGCGCAACTCGAAGACCGCCTGGGCATCGAAGCCGTCGAACTACTCCGACGGCAGATAAACTGGGACAAGGCCGGAAAATAAAGCCCGCGAACTGAACCATAAAAAAATGAAGCGAACGTGCACGTTACCGGCGTGGCTTGTTGTTATTTACTCAGCGGCCCCAGCGGCCGCGGGTAAGCATTGGCCGGCGCGGACGTCGAGGTAAGCGGCGTCGCGCTGACGGGCGGCAACGCCAAACTACAGTGGCGGCGCACCGCCCAGGCCTGGTGGCGACCCTGCCCGGGACCGCGCCCGAAACGGCGGACTTCGCCGCGGCATTGAAAATAACGACCGGGGGCGAATCAGAATAAGAGGACAAAATCTCGCTAAAACGGGGTCGGTGCGTGTATGATGTATAATCCGCGCTTTTGCGGCGCGAGGCGACGGTAATATCGAACATGCACGGAAATGGAGCACCAAGATGATAAATCGCGACTCGCTTGAAGTATGGTTCGTTACGGGCAGTCAGCATTTGTACGGCCCGGAGGCGCTGGAGCAGGTGGCCGACGATTCCAAAAAAGTCGTCGAGGGTCTGAACAATACCGGGCGCCTGGCGGTTAAGTTGGTATTCAAGCCGGTGGTGACCACGACGGATGAGATTCGCCGCCTGTGCCTGGAGGCGAACACCTCCCAGGCGTGCATCGGACTGGTGTGCTGGATGCACACGTTTTCCCCGGCCAAGATGTGGATCGCCGGGCTAAGCGCGCTTGACAAACCCTTCGCGCACCTGCACACGCAGTTCAATCGCGACATCCCGTGGTCCACGATAGACATGGACTTCATGAACCTCAACCAGTCCGCCCACGGGGGGCGGGAGTTCGGGCACATCTGCACGCGCCTGGGCAAGAGGCGGAAGGTAATCGTAGGCCACTGGCAGGACGACGACGTCGCAGCCCGGCTTGATGCGTGGATGCGCGCCGCGGCGGCGTGGGACGACGGGCGGAAACTCAAAATCGCCCGCTTCGGCGACAACATGCGCGAGGTGGCCGTCACCGAGGGCGACAAGGTCGCCGCTCAGCAGCAACTGGGGTACTCGGTCAGCGGATACGGCATCGGCGACCTGCTGGAATACGTGGACGAGATCGCCGACGCCGACGTGGACCGTCTGTGCGACCAATACGATCAGACGTACGAAATGGCCGAGACGCTGCGAAAAGGCGGCGACAGGCGCGACGCGCTGCGCTACACCGCGCGGGTGGAACTGGGCATGCGGGCGTTTCTGGAGGACGGCGACTTCGGCGCTTTCACCGACACGTTCGAGAACCTCCACGGGCTGGAGCAGTTGCCCGGCATGGCCTCACAACGCTTAATGTCCGACGGATACGGATTTGGCGCCGAGGGCGACTGGAAAACCGCCGCTCTGCTACGGGCCGTTAAGGTCATGGGCGACGGGCTCGACGGCGGGGCGTCGTTCATGGAAGACTACACCTACCACTTCGAGCCCGGGCGGATGCGCGTGCTCGGGGCGCACATGCTGGAGGTCTGCCCGTCGATTGCGGCCGGAAAACCGCATTGCGAAATCCACCCCCTGGGCATCGGCGGAAGGTCGGACCCGCCGCGACTGGTGTTCACCGCCCCGGCCGGCCAGGCCGTTAACGCCGCCGTTATCGACGTGGGCGACAGGTTCCAAATGCTCGTCAACGAGGTGGACGCCGTCGAGCCGGACGAGGATTTGCCCAAACTGCCGGTGGCGCGGGTAGTGTGGACACCCAGACCCGATTTGAAGACCGCCGCCGCCGCCTGGATTCACGCCGGCGGTCCGCATCACACCGCATTCACGCAGGCCGTCGGCGCCGAACACCTCCAGGACTTCGCAGACATGGCCGGGCTGGACTGCCTCCGCATCGACGCCGACACCCAACTGCGCCGATTCATCAACGACCTGCGGCGGTAAGGTCGCGGCTGTCAAAAACGCGATTCTATTCAAATGCACCCCCGCTGACGGGCTCCTCGACGGGGAGCACGTCGGATATGCATAATATCGAAATCGCAAACGCCACGCCCGCCGGCGCCCCGGGGCGGATGGTTTGCATCAGGCAGTTGAATGGGGAAGTCATCTCATCTCCCGCTACGTCGCCGGCGAATTAATAACTCGTGGCGTCATAAACACCCTCGACGGGTCACTGTCCGCGACGAATCGGCCGGGCGCTAAACCCGCACGCTTATCGCGGCGAGCCGGCGCAGGCGGGCTTGCTAAAAGGGGCGTCCATAGGTTAAAGTTTAATCAATTCATCCGGGCGATGATAAGCCATCGTTTTTGCATGGTTTGAATGGAGCATGAAGTTATACCTTAAAGCATTATTGGCGCTGATAATCGCCTCTGCGTGCATCTGGCTGGTTTTCGAGGGCCTCAGCGTCCTGTTTCGTCCCGACCTGCCCGAAAAGACGCCGCCGGTCGACCAACAAAGGTTGAAAAAAGTCCGGGAACTGCGCACGGTGGACTGGGACAGAGAAAATCCTCCCGTCGTTTACCGCCAGGTTGATTATTCCCGCCGGAGGGACGCGCCGTGGTATCCCAAAAACCAGGCGCCCTTGCTGGAGGAACTGGTCGAGGAGGGCAAACTGCCCCCGCTCGAAGAGCGGATAACGCCCGAACCGGTCGTCCTCGAGGGCGTCGACGGGGTGCACAACTACGGGGGCACCTGGATGCGACTGGCCAAGGACACCGGCGACGCATACAGCATAATGAACCGACTGGGATACGCCAACCTGGTGCGGTTCTCCCCGCACGGGTATCCGATAGTTCCGCACGTGGCCAAGGAATTCGAAGTCTTCCACGACAACACCACCTTCACGTTCACGCTGCGCAAGGGCATGAAATGGTCGGACGGCGAGCCGTTCACCGCCGACGACATCATGTATCACTGGAAATACGAACAGAACGACAAGTCCATCCGCCTCAAGCCCGACAGCATATTCTCCCACAACGGCAAACCGGCGAAGTTCACCAAAATAAACGATCTGAAATTCAAAATAGAGTTCGAAGACCCCTACGGGCAGTTCCTCGAGCGCCTCGCCGGGGCATACGGGCGGTTCATGTGCAACTCGCCGGAGCATTACCTCCGCCAGTTCCATCCCAAACTCGGCAAAAGGGAACTCATCGACAACATAAAAGGCGACCGCGGATACAATACCGACAAGCAGGTCTACCTTCACGTGCTGGACCCGGTGAATCCCGAACTGCCCCGCATTACGCCCTGGTTAGTGCGAAAGAGCAGGGGCATTACCAGTTCCGAGGCGGTTCGCAATCCTTACTACTGGGCGGTGGACCCGGAGGGCAACCAGTTGCCATACATCGACAGGATATTCTTCCGCCAGCATTCCCTCCGCATGCTGACACTGGCGGCGGCAGAGGGCGCCGTGTCAATGCAGAACAAGTTCATCGACAACACCCTGTACTCGCTGCTGATGAACAACGCCGAGAAGTCCGATTACAGCGTGTACCACTGGGTGTCCGCCAACCGAAACAGCGCCATGGTCCACGTCAACCAGAACTACCGCCCCACAGAGCAGGAGATACGCCAAGAGGCCGGCGACGAGATCAGGGATCTGCTCAGGGACGTGCGGTTCCGCCGGGCGCTTTCGCTGGCGCTGGATCGGGAAGCGATTATCACAGGCCTGTACGACGGGCGCACCGAGCCGGCCAACGCCGTGCCCGGCCCGCAGTCTCCTTTCTACGACGAGGAGGCGTTCAAGGCATACACGCAGTACGACCCGCAGCGCGCCGCACAACTGCTGGACGAGATCGGGCTTACCGGGCGCGACAGCGAGGGTTTCCGCACCACGCCAAGGGGGCGCAAACTTACGCTGTACCTCTGCGTCGCCAAGGAGAACCAGAACCCCGGGCAGATCATCGTGGATTACTGGCGGGACGCCCACCTGCGGGTCATGCTCAAGGTCCGGGAGGACAGGTATTACATATCGCAACTGAACAGCGGGCGCCTCCAGTTGTTTATATGGGGCGGATACCAGTACTTCCCGCCCAAGCCGCCCATGCACGCCGCCATTGCATACCAGAACTGGTACACGCAGGGCGGGCTTCGAGACACGCCCGAATCGAAGGAAGGATTCGCCAAAGCGCCCCCGCCGGGCAGCCCCATGCTCGAATTCATCAAGGCGTACGATAACGCAAAGGCGCAACTGACCCCGGAGGACCTCAAGCCCTACGTGCAGAAAATGTCGCGACTCATGGCGCAGCAGCAGTGGACCATAAACATCTCCACACCGCTTCCCCAATTGTGCGTGGTCAAGAACGGCTTTATGAACGTTCCCAAACACCTGCTGTTCAGCTGGACGCACCAGACGCCGGGCAACGGGGGCGTCGAGACGTACTGTTTCGCGCCGGAATACCTCGCCCAGCCGAAGGTCCGTCGGATGGACGCGGCCGTCAAGGAAGACATGCGCCAACAGATTCTGCATCCGATCATCACCGAGGGCGTATCCACCCACGGCAGCCCGGCACAGGGCGGCCAAGGCGTCCTGGGGACAATCATCAAGTGGATGCTGGTGGCAATAGTGGCGGGCTTTTTCCTGCTGATGGCCGTTCGGCACCCCTTCGTGTCCAAGCGCCTCATTATCATGGTTCCAACGCTGCTTGCGATTTCGGTAATCGTGTTCGTGGTGATCCAGCTTCCCACAGGAAACTACGTCACCAGCAGGATAGCCGAACTCCAGCAGAGCGGGGAGGAAATCAGCAACCAGGAAATCGAAAAACTCAAGGAAATGTACTACCTCAACGACCAACCGGTGGTGCAGTACGCCAAGTGGATGGGCTTCAAGTGGTTCTTCACATTCGACAAGGAGGACAAGGGTCTGCTCCAGGGCGACATGGGGCGGTCCATGCAGGACGACCGGTCGGTTAACGAAAAGGTCGGCGACAGGATACTGCTGACGTTCCTGGTGTCGCTGTTCACCATCATGTTCACCTGGGCGCTGGCGATACCCATAGGCATATACTCGGCCGTGCGCCAGTACTCGATATCCGATTACGTGTTCACCTTCCTTGGATTTATCGGCATGTGCATACCGGGGTACCTCCTTGCGCTGCTGCTGATGCTGTTGTGCGACACGCTTTTCGGTTTTGTGCCCACGGGACTGTTTTCCCAGGAGATGGCGGGCATGCCGCACTGGAGCTGGGCGAAGGTCGTGGACCTGTTCAAGCACATCTGGATGCCGGTGATCGTGATGGGAATCGCGGGCACGGCGGGATTGATCCGCGTAATGCGCGCCAACCTGCTGGACGAACTGCGCAAGCCATACGTCATCACCGCCCGCGCCAAGGGCGTCAGGCCTGTAAAACTGCTGTTCAAGTATCCCGTCCGACTGGCGCTTAACCCGTTCGTCTCGGGCATAGGCAACATACTGCCCATGCTGATATCCGGTGGGGCCATCGTGGCGATAGTGCTGTCGCTGCCCACGGTCGGACCAATGCTGCTCAACGCCGTTATGATCGAAGACATGTACCTGGCCGGTTCGCTGCTGCTGATGCTGTCGCTGCTGAGCGTCATCGGAATACTGATAAGCGACCTGCTGCTGATGGCTATCGACCCCAGAATCCGCTACGAGAACAAGGCCAAATGACAAAGGCGCCTAAAATACCGGACGACGCCGCCCCCATGCTGGGGTCGATGTCGCAGTGGCAGTTAATCCGCATGCGCTTCAGCAGGCACAAACTGGCGTCGGCGGCGTTCTTCGTCATCATCATCCTGTACCTGATGGCGATTTTCGCGCAGTTCCTGGCCCCGTACCCAAAGAACCTCAAGAACATGTCGCGAATCTACAATCCGCCCATGCCCGTGCTGTTCGACTTCGAGCACGGCTTCTACACCAAGATAGTCCAGCCGCACGTTCACCCCGTCTCCTACCAGAAGGATTACGTCCACCGCCGGGGCGAAATAATGGACCTGGAGTTGTTCGGTGTGGGTCACTCCTACAAAATGTGGGGCATCATCCCCGCCCGCCGGCACCTGCTGGTGGCAAAAAACGACCCCGCCGACCTGGGAACCGAACGCGAGCAGTTTTTCTATTTTCTCGGGGCTGACAAGTTCGGACGCGACATGTTCTCCAGGGTGCTCGCCGGTGCGCAGATATCGCTGTTCATCGGTCTGATGGCCATCGGAATAAGTTTCACCCTTGGCATAACCATCGGGTGCATCTCGGGCTTTTTCGGCGGGAGGGTGGACCTTGCCATCCAGCGGGTGATTGAGATTTTCCAGGCCATACCAAAACTTCCGCTGTGGATGGGCCTGGCGGCGGCGGTGCCCGACGACTGGACCATCATCAAGACCTACCTGGCCATCACCGTCATTCTGAGTTTCTTCGGATGGACGGGCATGGCCAGGGTCGTGAGGGGTAAAATCCTCTCCCTGCGGGAGGAGGACTACGCCGTGGCCGCCAAACTGCTGGGCGCCTCGGACGGGCGGATAATGTTCAAGCACCTGCTTCCGGGATTCACCTCGCACCTTATTGTGACGCTCACGCTGTCCCTTCCGCGGATGATCCTGGGCGAAACTTCCCTGAGCTTCCTGGGAATAGGTCTGCGACCACCGGCGGTGTCCTGGGGCGTCATGCTCCAGGACGCAATGAACATGGAGTCGCTGAGACTCTATCCCTGGCTGCTGGTACCGGCGTTCTTCATCGTGTTCACCATACTGGCGTTTAATTTCGTGGGCGACGGTCTGCGCGACGCCGCCGACCCGTATTCGACCGGATAAATCCATAAACCATGAGCACCGCAGAAATAATTAACGACAAGACACACCGAGACCCGTTCCCCTGGGCCGAAGATTCCGTGCTGGAAATCACGGACCTGAGCGTCCACTTCCACACTGACGAGGGGCTGGTCCGCGCCGTCAACGGCGTAACGCTGGACATTCCGCGCGGAAAGGTGACCGGCATAGTGGGCGAAAGCGGATGCGGAAAAAGCGTCACCAGTTACGCCGTGCTGCGGATAATCGAAAAGCCCGGCGAAATAGTCTCCGGGCGCGTCCTGTTCAACTCCGATTCCATGGGGACAATCGACCTGACCGCCCTGAAGAACAACTCGCCTGCGTTGTTCGACGTCCGCGGCGGAAAGATAAGCATGATATTCCAGGAGCCGATGACGGCGCTTAGTCCCGTGCACACCATCGGCAACCAGGTGTGCGAGGCGATCCTGCTCCACCAGGACATGACCAAAAAGCAGGCACGCGACAAAGCCGTCGAGATGCTCCACCGCGTGGGCATACCCGGACCCGCCAAGCGCCTGGAGCAGTATCCATTCGAGCTGAGCGGCGGGATGCGCCAGCGGGTGATAATCGCCATGGCCATGGTGTGCAATCCCGAAGTGCTCATCGCCGACGAGCCGACCACCGCGCTGGACGTTACCATCCAGGCGCAGATTATGAAACTCATAAAGGACCTCCAGGAAGATTTCGGCACCACCACCATACTGATAACCCACGACCTGGGCGTCATAGGTCAGATGGCCGACGTGGTGGCGGTGATGTACCTTGGGCGGATTGTGGAACTGGCCGAGACGCGCGAACTGATACACGCCCCGCGCCATCCATACACCATGGGCCTGCTCAAGTCGCTTCCATCGCTGTCCAGGGGCAAGAAACTGCCCTTCATCCCCGGCAGCGTTCCCTCGCCCGCCGAAACCCCGCCGGGATGCCCCTACCACCCGCGCTGCCCCCACGCGGTGGAGGGGCGGTGTGACGTGGGCGGACCGCCGCCGCTGTTCGAGGTCGACGGACGCCCACGGGCCGCCTGCCTCAGAGTGCACGAATCCGAAGTGGTTTCCGAATCGCAGTCTTACTCGAGAATGTTCGAGAAATAATGACCGACACGAACGACAAACAAAACGGCAGAGTGCTGCTGGAGGTTCGCAACCTCTGCAAGTACTTCCCCATCTTCAGCAAGAGTCTGTTCCGGCGCAAGCTCACCGACGTCAAGGCCGCCGACGACGTCACCTTCGACCTGTCGCGAGGCGAGACGCTCGGGCTGGTCGGAGAGAGCGGATCGGGCAAAACCACGGTCGGACGGACCATACTTCGGGGACTGGCGCCCACGTCCGGTAGCGTTCTCTACCACAGCGACGGCAAGGGGGCGGTTGACCTGGCCTCGCTGGACGACAAGCGCCTAAAACGCCTGCGCACCGAGATGCAGATGATATTCCAGGACCCCTTCTCCTCGCTGAACCCGCGGATGACCGTAGGCGCCATCGTGGGCGAGCCGCTGCTCATACACAAAATGGGCAACAAGTCACAAAGAAAAGACCGCGTGGTGGAGATGCTTCGCCGGGTCGGTCTGAAACCCATCCACCGCACGCGCTACCCGCATGCGTTCTCCGGCGGGCAGCGCCAGCGCATCGGCATCGCAAGGGCACTGGTGATGAATCCGCGGTTCGTGGTCTGCGACGAGCCCGTCTCGGCGCTGGACGTGTCGGTCCAGGCGCAGGTCATCAACCTGCTCCAGGACCTGCAGGAGGAAATGCAGCTGACGTACATATTCATCGCGCACGATCTCAGCGTCGTGCGGCACATATCCGACCGGGTGGCGGTCATGTACGCCGGGCGGATTGTCGAGATGGCGAAAACCGACGACCTGTTCGAACGTCCCTTGCACCCCTACACAAGCATACTGATGTCGGCCGTTCCCAATCCCGACCCGGACAAGAAAATGAAATACGTCGTGGGCGGCGAGGTCGCCGACCCGGGCAACCTGCCGCCGGGTTGCAGCTTTCACCCCAGATGTCCATACGCCCAGCAGCGATGCCGCCACGACAGACCGGAACTGAGAGAAGTGGAATCAGGTCGCCGGGCCGCATGCCACTTCGCCGAGACGCTCGAATTGTAACCGAAAACAAATAGATTCTTCACGAATTACAACAGACGGGAGTTCTTAAGACACGCCGGCGCCGCTGGGCCTGGGCGGCTTGGGAATGTTACTTCGTCGCAAGAGAACTTAAAAACTGCAAAGGCCCGTAGAGACCCAACCCTCATCATCGACTCGATTTTCTCCATAGATACGGGCCTGACCGGGTCCGGCTCGGGGGCGTCGTTGCTAGTGCTCGCCCAGGCCAGGCACTGACCGGAGGGCTCACTGCACGATGGCGTGGCGGAAACGAAACTATTAATATTTTCGCGTTCATATATTAAACGAGTCGTGATAAATACGACGCTTTAAAGGAAATGACATGCAGCAAAAGCACCGGAGCAATCGAACCCGCCGGCCGGATAGTCGGGTAATCAAGATTCAAACGCCGCCCACGGTCGTATTCGGCCCCGGCTGCGCCGAGCAGTTTGCGGAAGATTTTGCCTCGTCGCCCCTCAAGCGCCTGATGATAATTACCTCCCCGCCCATCCGCGCGCACGTGGAACCGCTGGTCGAACGCATCGTCGCAGGCGGCGCGGAGGTGATGATTTACGACAAGGTAACCGGCGAGCCGGACCTTGCGACATTCGACGACGCGCTGAAGTCGGGCGAAGAATTCGCCCGCGATTCCGTCGCGGGCGTGGGCGGTGGGAGCGTGATGGACCTTGCCAAATTAGTGGCCGCCCTGGGCGACACGCGCCAGCCGCCGCGGGAAGTTTACGG